>DASVLC010000001.1:0-8059 GCA_036385045.1 Thermoanaerobaculia bacterium
CCCGATAGCTTCATGCCGCTAACCTCGTGCGGCTTCCAGCGACGGGCGAGTCGGTCGAAGAGCGACTCCGCTGATAGGGCGCCGTTCAAGAACGCGATGCGGTCGAGGGGTCCTAGAACCCGATCTATGAGTTCGGCCGCGACCCTTCGGCTTGTGATCACTCGTTGGAGGGATGAAGGAAGATGATGAGCAGGAATGCGCAGTCCTGAGTCAGAAGCGTCCGCGCAGACACGGGCAAAGTTTTGAACTCGTGTGGACGTATCGCTACCCAGCGCCGCATCGCTTACGGCGAGGGCTCGAAGCATCGCCGCGTAACGGTCTGATTCTCCGAAGGCGTCGTTCCCGACGAGGTGCGCTTCGGCCTCGACGTTCCTGTGTATTCGTGATCCTACGGTCGCGATCGCATCGGCGGCTCCGCGAAAGCCGATCAGCCAATCGAAGAACTGCTTCAGCTGGGCTGCCTCAGTCGCGTTCAGACTGCCGGATGCGGACCGAAATAAAGCGGACTGCACAGCCCAGATCATACCCCTAGTTCTTACGTGATTTTAGATTATCTATGCCAGTCGGCTTCCTAGGCTGTCACGCGCGTCGTAAAAGCGAAGGTTTCAGAATGCTGCGAGAGGAACGAGCCCTTCTTCGGACGCAAAAAAAACAGGGACACGTCTTCGAGTTTCATCGGAACTCACGGCGGAAGGCGCGGACCCGGAGCCGACGAAGGCTCACGAAAAGCGCTTGAAACCTCCTCGGAATGGCCAAAAGAAAGGATCATCGACCGGTGAAAAACATCTACTTGCCGTAGATCGCCGGCAGAATGCGAACTCTGAGGCCTATCCTAGATCAGGTCCCCTGTTTGTAACGCCGAACGGAGGTCTTCGCTGTTCAGAACGTGCCGCTCGAGTGGCCGGATCTGCTCGGTGATCGCATTTGATGACGTTCACCGTCGTCTTGAGTGCGAGCCCCAGATCCTCGTTCGAGTAGTGGCTGTCGATTTGCTCATGGGTCAGGCGTTTGACCTCGTTTGACCGTGATGCGCACACCGCGGTTGTGTTGCTCGAGGTTCTGCACGCTCAGAACATCCGAAGTCCGTTGGCGCACGAGCGTCGCTCGCTTCCGAAGCAGGTCGCGAACGGCGCGTTCCTCCCGCGGGAGATGTAGCCGGTCGGCAGAATGCTCAGACGCATCATGTGCGCAAGCCACCACCCGTCGTAGTTGTCGTCCGAATGCTTGAGGCCGTCGTACTGCTTGATCGCGTTCGTGTTGACCAGCATCGCCGGGAACGAGTGCGCCTCAAGTCCGTCGACGAGCCAGACCAATTGAAGGTCGACTCGACTGACACCCCCTGCAAGTCGAGCGAAATCGCTCGGTCCAGCCCAGTCGAGGCCGTGCCGGCGGCCCGAGGCACTACAATCCCCCTCGGAGTCAGGAGACTCATTGCTCACCGGTGAGATTCGCAGTCAGATTGACGGCATCTGGAACGCCTTTTGGTCGGGAGGGATCTCGAATCCGCTCGAGGTGATCGAGCAGATCACGTATCTCCTCTTCATCCGGCGGCTCGATGATCTGCAGACGGTCGAGGAGCTGAAGGCTTCGCGGCTGGGGACGCCGGTGGAGCGGGTGGTCTTTCCGGCGGGGGTCGATCCGCGGAAGCGGCCGTACGAGGAGCTGCGGTGGTCGCGGTTCAAGCACAAGGATCCGCGCGAGATGTACGAGATCGTCGCCGATCACGTCTTCCCCTTCCTCCGCACCCTCGGTGGCGAGGGCTCCACCTACGCGAAGCACATGAAGGACGCGCGCTTCACGCTGCCGGCGGACAAGCCGGGGCTGCTGGCGAAGGTCGTCGACATGCTCGACAAGGTGCCGATGGAGGAGCGCGACACAAAGGGCGACCTCTACGAGTACATGCTCGGCAAGATCGCGAGCGCGGGGCAGAACGGTCAGTTCCGCACGCCGCGGCACATCATCCAGCTCATGGTCGAACTGACGGCGCCGATGCCGGACGATGTGGTCTGCGATCCGGCGTGCGGCACGGCGGGGTACCTCGTGGCTGTCGGCGAGTATCTGCGCGAGCACCATTCGGAGATCTTCCGCGACGAGAAGAAGCGCCGGCATTTTCACGAGCGCCTCTTTCACGGGTTCGACTTCGACAACACGATGCTGCGCATCGGCAGCATGAATATGCTGCTGCACGGCGTGGAGAGCCCGGACATCACCTATCGCGACTCGCTCTCGCAGGACCACGCGGGGGAGGAGGAGAAGTACACGCTCGTCCTGGCCAATCCGCCGTTCGCCGGCTCGCTCGACTACGAGGGGACGGCGAAAGACCTGCTGGCGATCGTGAAGACGAAGAAGACGGAGCTGCTCTTCCTCGCCCTCTTCCTCCGGCTGCTCAAGCCGGGAGGCCGCGCGGCGGTCATCGTGCCCGAGGGGGTGCTGTTCGGGTCGAGCAAGGCGCACAAGGAGCTGCGACGCCTCCTCGTCGAGGACCAGAAGCTCGACGGTGTGATCTCACTGCCGAGCGGCGTGTTCAAGCCGTACGCCGGCGTCTCGACCGCGATTCTGCTCTTCACGAAGACGAACTCCGGAGGGACCGACACAGTCTGGTTCTACGACGTCGACGCCGACGGCTGGAGCCTCGACGACAAGCGCACGCCGCTGCTGCCGGAAGAGAAACTCGGCGTCGCACCGAAGGAAGCGCTCAGCGACGAGGAGCATGCAAAAAACAACCTCCCCGACGTGCGCGCGCGCTGGTTTGGTCGCGAGGGCAGCGAACGCGAACGCCCGCGAACGGCGCAGAGTTTCTGCGTGCCGAAGGCGGATATCGCCGCGCAAAGCTACGACCTCTCGCTCAATCGCTACAAGGAAGTCGTCCACGAGGAAATCGAGCATCGAACGCCGAAGGAGATCCTTGCGGAGCTGGCGAAGATCGAAGAGGAGATTCAGCAGGGGATGCGGGAGTTGGAGGAGATGCTGGGGTGAAGTCATGGCCGGTCGTGCAGCTGACGGATATCTTCGATATCGCTCGTGGTGGATCGCCGCGACCTATCGAAGCGTATGTCACTGACAGCCAGGAAGGTGTCAATTGGATTTCAATCGGTGATGCTTCAGAGGGTTCGAAGTACATCACGCAAGCGTCAAGGCGAATCCGTCCTGAAGGCATGTCGCGGTCGCGCAAAGTGAAGCCCGGGGACTTCCTGCTCACGAATTCAATGAGCTTCGGAAAACCCTACATCATGGGTATCGACGGCTGTATTCACGACGGATGGCTTGTCTTGTCACCTCGGCGACGTGGCGTCGATCCCGATTTTTTCTATCACTTGCTTGGCTCGAAGCACCTGTACCGTGAGTTCGAACGACGAGCAGCGGGCGCGACGGTTAAAAACCTGAACATTGAGCTTGTGAAGAGCGTCTCAGTGCCTCTTCCTCCCATTGACGAGCAGCGGCGGATTGCGGAGATTCTGGACAAGGCGGACGCGCTGCGGGTCAGGCGCCGCGCCGCCCTCGCCCAACTCGACACCCTCACCCAATCCATCTTCCTCGAGATGTTCGGCGACCCAGTTGGTAACCCGCTTGGGTGGCCCAAGGTTTCGCTTGATGAGGTATTTGAGATATCGCGAGGCGCGTCGCCGCGGCCCATCGAGGCTTTTGTCACGGAGTCACCTGATGGGATCAACTGGATCATGATCGGGGATGCAAGCGAGGGCTCCAAGTACATCAACGCGACCAAGAAACGGATCACACCTGAAGGATCGAGCCGATCCAAAACCGTGAAGCCCGGAGATTTCTTGCTAACGAACTCGATGAGTTTCGGCAGGCCATACATTGTGCGGACTCATGGATGCATTCATGACGGCTGGCTTGTGCTGTCTCCTCGCGGCGATAATTTCGATCCAGACTTCTTCTTCACTCTTCTTAGTTCACAAGGCGTATACAGGGAGTTCGAACGTCTTGCTCCGGGCGCGACCGTAAAAAATCTCAACATCCAGCTTGTACGCAGCGTCGTCGTTCCTGTGCCGCCCATCTCTGAACAGAGATGTTTTGCAGCTGCCGTCGCTGCGATTGAGCACGCAACTGATTTGGCAGCGAAATCCTTGGCCGAGATCGACGCCCTCTTCGCCTCCCTCCAGCACCGCGCGTTCCGCGGCGAACTGTGAGTCATTCCTCCTCGAGAAGAATGGCCACATCCGACGTGGCGGTGATCCGTGCGACGAACGCATGCGGATGCGATGCGAGCAGTTTCAGCATCCTCGGCAACGCCTTCACGATCGCATCCGTCATCTGAGAACCGGACAAGCTGCCGCTCGTGAAGGCAAACGCACGTACGCCGGCGCCGGGGAGCGCCTGCTTCTCGCTCGGGCGATGTCGAATCCGGGTGTCCTTCGTCAGGACGATCCACCCCTTCGCGCCGACGATCGGGAGCCACTCCGTGTCGGGCGTTCCCTGTGCGAAGTGATCGTCGTGGAGCTCGACGGCGAAACCTTCGGCCTTCAGCCGAGCGCCGATCGAACGTCCCATTGACGCATCGATGAAGAAGACGTTCGCGGCCTCAGGCGGCTTCGTAGCGGAGCGCTTCTTCGATTTCCGCAAGCGGGCGATCGTAGTCCTCCACCAGCTCGGTGATCGAGTCACCGGCCTTCCAACGCTCGTGCAGGACCGCCGTGGGAATCGACGTCCCCGCGATCACCGGCCGCCCGAACGAGATCCGCGGATCGATGGCGACAAGCCGTGGCGACTCGTCGAGGCGCGGCCGCGTGAAGGGATGAAGCCGCGTAGCCCCGCTGACGTCGCGGTCCACTCGCGAGAGATAGAGCTCTAGCACGCGACGGATCCCGAGCTGACCTCCCCGCGAGACGTCCACGAGATCGTGCTCGTCGACGTAGAGATCGCGGTTCAGGATTTTGAGATCGAGCTGCGCCAGCGGATGGGCGAGCTTCGGGTAACGGTGTCGCAGCTCGGCCACAGCGATGCGGATCCGCTGCATCGACATCCGGTGCTCCTCGCGCAACCCCTTCAGGACGAACGCCTCGACGAGGTTCCAGAACGACAACTGCTCGGAGTCAGCGTCCGAAGGGAGGAGCGAGGGGTCACGGAACCACGATCCGAGCGTCGAGGCCTTCAGGTCGAGATAGTGGGCCGCCTCGACGAGCGGATATGCGGGCAGCGCACGGGGATCCGCTCCCCGGTAGATATCCTTCGATCGCTGTGCTTTAGTGACGACGGCTGCCCCCCTCCGCGAAACGATAACACGCTGGCCCGCTCCTCGGTTCCCCGGTTCGCCTCAGAAGCTCACTTACCGATACGCCACACCCGCTCCCACGGTTTCAGGGCCGCTGACGCCGGATGAGCGGCAGCATCACGCGCTGCAACCTCACGACCTCGCGAACCTTCTCCGGCAGCGACATGTGGGTACGGGCGTGCCGTAGCTCGCTCTTCCCTTCCCGCAAGCGCCGAATGCCCTCGGGTGTACGCTCTGAGCTCATCTGGTTGATAGCTCCACTGCGGCGAATCCTATCCGATCTCTGCAAGGTCACCGGCTACGGAAATGTCGGCCACCTCCGAGGTCTCGCCCGTCCATACTAAAGGCTGGCTATCATATGGACGCGTCCGGCCGCCATATGCAAGGCAGCCAACCCTACAAATGACTTCCGAAGGAAACGACCGCACGTGAGCCAGTTCGCCTTCATCGAGCGCGGATGGCCCGACGTATTCGAGGCCGCGACGCGCGCCGAGGGGGTGGTGCGGAGCGATCCGCGGACGGCGTGCTTCTATGCGCGGCGGGCGCTCGAGCTGGCGGTCCTCTGGATCTACAAGCACGACGCGTCGACGAAGCTGCCGTATCAGGAGAGCCTCAGCGCGCTCATTCACGATCCGACCTTCAAGAAGAACGCCGGCCCCGCGCTCTTCGCCAAAGCGCGCCTCATCAAAGACCTCGGCAATCTCGCCGCGCACAGTCCGAAGCCGTTGCAGGAGAAGGACTCGCTCCGCGCGACCGAGGATCTGTTTCACTTTCTCTTCTGGCTCGCGCGGACGTACTCGCAGGATGCGGCACCGCCCGACTCTCTGCAGTTCGATCCCGGCCTTCTTCCCACTGAGGCCGTCGCGCCGAAGAGCGTGGCGCAGATCCAGAAGCTGGAAAGCGATCTCGCCGCACGCGACGAGAAGCTCTTCGAGCTGATTGCGGACCGGCAGAACATCGACGCCGAACTGCAGCGCCTGCGCGAGGAGATCGCGGCGGTTAAGGCGGCGAACCGCGCACGGCCCGACGATCACGACTACTCCGAGGCGGAGACGCGCGACTACTTCATCGACCTGCTGCTCAAGGAGGCAGGATGGTCGCTCAGCGGTCGCGATGATCTGGAGTTCGAAGTGCGTGGGATGCCGACGAAGGACGGCCGGAACGATGGTCCCGGATTCGTCGACTACGTCCTCTGGGGCGACGACGGCAAGCCGCTCGGCGTGGTCGAGGCAAAGCGCACGAAGAAGGACTCACGCATCGGCCAGCAGCAGGCAAAGCTCTATGCCGATTGTCTGGAGCAGCGTTACGGACAGCGGCCTGTGATCTTCTGCTCGAACGGCTACGAGCACTGGATCTGGGACGATGCGTTCTATCCGCCGCGGCCCGTCCAGGGTTTCTACAAGAAGGATGAGCTGGAACTGCTGATCCAGCGCCGCACGACGCGCAAGCCGCTCGCCAAGGCGAAGATCGACGAGGCGATTGTCGAGCGCTACTACCAGACGCGCGCGATCCGTCGCATCGGCGAAGCATTCGAACGGGATCACGAGCGCAAAACTTTGCTCGTCATGGCGACTGGCGCGGGAAAGACGCGGACGGTGATCGCGCTCGCGGACGTGCTGACGCGCTGCAACTGGGCGAAGCGGATCCTGTTTCTCGCGGATCGGCGGGCGCTCGTGAGGCAGGCAATCAAGGCGTTCAAGAAACACCTTCCGAGCTCTTCGCCGGTGAATCTGCTCGACGAGAAGGAGACCGAGGGGCGTGTGTTCGTCTCGACCTATCCGACGATGATGGGCCTGATCGACGAGACGGGAGATGGCATGCGCCGGTTCGGGCCGGGGCACTTCGATCTGATCGTGATCGATGAGGCCCACCGGTCGGTCTACAAAAAGTATGGAGCGATCTTCGAGTACTTTGACTCGCTGCTCGTCGGCCTGACGGCGACACCGAAGGACGAAGTCGATCGCGATACGTACAAGCTCTTCGATCTGGAGAAGGGCGTCCCGACCGATGCGTACGATCTCGCCGACGCGGTGCGCGAGAAGTATCTGGTTCCCGCGAAGCCGGTCGCGGTGCCGATCAAGTTCGTCCAGCAGGGGATCACGTACGACGACCTCTCGGATGAAGAGAAGGAAGATTGGGACGAGCTCGAGTGGGACGAGAGCGGTCAGATCCCTGCGCGGGTGGAGGCGGGCGCGATCAATCAGTGGCTGATGAACGAGGACACCGTCGACAAGGTGCTCGCGCACCTCATGACGAACGGCGTTCACGTCGTCGGCGGTGACCGGCTGGGGAAGACGATCATCTTTGCGAAGAATCACGCGCACGCGATGTACATCGGCGAGCGATTCGATGCGAACTACCCTCACCTGAAGGGGGAGTTCGCGCGCGTCATCGACAACCAGATCACCTACGCGCAGACGCTCATCGACGACTTCGAGAAGCCGTCGAAGGCGCCGCACATCGCCGTGTCGGTCGATATGCTCGACACCGGGATCGACATCCCGGAGGTCGTGAACCTCGTCTTCTTCAAGATCGTCCGCTCGAAAACGAAGTTCTGGCAGATGGTCGGGCGTGGGACGCGTCTTTCACCCGACCTGTTCGGTCCGGGCCAGGACAAGCAGTTCTTCAAGCTGTTCGACTACTGCGACAACCTGGCGTTCTTCAACGCAAACGCGGCCGGAGTCGAGGGGACGACCAGCGACTCGCTGACGACGCGTCTCTTCAAGTACCGATTGGAACTGCTGGGAGAGCTCGACCGGCGGTTTGGCGCGCACGGCTTCAAGGCGGTCGCGGACAAGGTTCGCGACGCCAGCGAGCCGTACGAAG
>DASVLC010000002.1:0-2309 GCA_036385045.1 Thermoanaerobaculia bacterium
GTCGCCTTCGAGCGGCTGCTCGAATTCGATCCGCCCGGGCGCAGGACCGGTTCCGGCTGCCGGCAGTGGTTCGAGCTCGATCTCAGGGAAGGCTTCGTCCGAGGCAGGAATCGCCTCGATGTCGGGAAACGGGATTTCATCGATCGCGGTGAAGTCGTCGCGGGATGGGAACGGCAATACGTTGTCGTTGTCTTCGACCTGCGGGGTGTGGTGAAAGGGTGGAAGCGGCGATTCGGGCGCTTCCGAAACCTCCGCCGGAGGGTGAGGCGATCCCAATCCGAGATTCAGCGAGGGGGGTCCTGCATCGACCGGCCCGGCGCCTCGCAGCAGCGCCTTTCCGGCTTTGAGTGACTCTTCGAGTCCTCTCAACGGCTTGATCTTCTCGCCATCCGCCCCGCCAAGCAGCTTGTTCGGCGCGAAGCCACCATCGCGGAACACCTGCTCGGGCTCATACTCGATGTCAAGGCCGCTCATCGAGTCACTGAGAATGAAATTGAACTCCCCCTCTTTGCTCTGCAGCAGCGGAGAAACGACGCCGAGTATTCGCTGGCGGAGGGCCTGTCCGAGCTCCTCAGACGAGAGAAGATTCATCTCGAGCACGGCGGTCCCCGGGGGGGTGCCCTTGTCCTCCATCTGACGGATGAGGGGCGCGTTCTCCGCGTCCAGCAGACCGGCAGAAGTCAGATACGCGACAAGGTCAGGATGGTCAGGTGATGCGGCGTTCACGACCAGGCCATGCCGGAACAGGACCGTGTGCCGGCCCGTATCGTTAATGATCTCGAGGACACCGGTCCGGCGGCTGAGATAGACGATCTGAACGATGTCGGTGAGCGAGAGGTCTTCGAGACGCCCGAGAAGGCTCATCGGCTACGACTCCGCGATTGAAGCTGCCGCCCCGAAGGAATCAGGGATCCGTCCGCAGAAACGCGGATTGTGGCCTCACTCAGGTTTTGGAGCTCTCTGTCCATCGCCATCCGACGCGAGATTGTACCGTTTCAAAATGCCGTCGAGGATGCCATTGATGAACTGAGGGGATTTCTGCGTGCCGTACTTCTTGGCGATTTCGATCGCCTCATCGATGATCACGAGCTTGGGAGTGTCGTTCTCGTGCAGGAACTCGTAGACCGACATCCGGATGATGTTTCGATCGACGGCAGCCATCCGGGTGAGACGCCAGTTTTCGGCCTGCAGCTGGATCATCTCGTCGATTTCCGCGATGTGATCGACAGTCCCGCGGAAGATCTTCGTCGCAAACTCCCTGGTGTTTTCTTTCGACTTCTGCAGATCCTCGAAGCGATCGATGATCTCGTCGGGTCCATTTCCCGACATATCGTGCTGAAACAGCATCTGCAGTGCGAGTTCGCGTGCCTTGCGCCGGGCTCCCATCTATGCTCCTGTCCGTTGCGATTCGCACGCCAGTGAGGCGGCTGCCGTCGGGACGCCTGGTTTAGTGACATCGCCCACTAAAACCGCCCCTCACCATCGATCAGACGCCAGAGGTTCGCCATCTCGATTGCCGACAAGGCGGCCTCCCAGCCCTTATTGCCGGTTCCTTTCGAGGATCGTTCGACAGCCTGTTCCCGCGTGTTGCAGGTGATGACGCCGAAGGCGATCGGAAACGCGGCACTGGAGGCGACACGGGAGAGGTCGCTGGTGACCTGGGCCGAAATGAAATCGAAATGGGGTGTGTCACCTCGCAGGAGACAGCCGAGCGTGACCAGCCCATCGAAGTCACCGGAGGATGCGAGCTTTGCGGCAAGTGTCGGGATCTCGAAGGCTCCAGGTACCCGATGAACGACAATCGCCTCCTCGGACGCGCCGTGGCGCCGCAGGCACTCGAGAGCCCCATCGAGCAGACCGGCGACGATCTCGTCGTTGAATCGGCTCGCGATCACTCCGATACGGAGATTTGCGGCAGAGAGGTCCCCTTCGAAAGATCGAGGCATTGCGGCGGCGGATTATACGCGTGCCGCGGGCTGGAGTTCTGTGTCGATTCCCTGACGGTACGCGTTCTGCCCGTTCTCATGCGCGGCACCCCATACTGCCCCCATGAGAGGGGCGCACGGCGGGCGAGACGCCCGAAGTGCGGACGAGGACGTCCGCGGTACGGCAGGCGAGACGCCTGCGCTACAGAACATACCAGTAGCCTCTCCGCTCACCCGCCCAAACACGAGCTTTGTCGCCCCTTCATCGCCCATTAGGCAAATGCCGGGCGCCCCATGCCCCCCTCATCCGCCTTCGGCACCTTCTCCCCCCGCAAAAAAGCCGCGGGGGGAGAAGGGCAACAAAGCACGGAAACGGTCAGCTCC
>DASVLC010000003.1:0-5862 GCA_036385045.1 Thermoanaerobaculia bacterium
CCAATTTATGGGATGCTCTCGGCTTATCGGCCGAAGTGGATAATGATACGGCGGCCGACCTTCGCTGGGCGATGGGCCGATTGGAACGTCGCTTGCGCTTCGGGGTTCCCAACGCGCTGGTCGGAATCGCCCAGTTACGCGTACCCGGCTTACATCGAGAAAACATGATGGAGATCTGGGGTGTCGTCGCGGCTTATCGTAAGCAGGACCGAGGCTGGGGGCATCCAGTCGAGATTCTCGACATTCCGGCCAAGGAGCTTGGGCGTTGGCGACACCTCGTGCGTGTATTGCAGCGGGCAATCATTGGTCACGCGTGGTCTGATGATCCTCGCGCGCCTTGGCAGAAGCAGATCGACGTAGCTCGAATGGCGGGCGATGGTGAGGGAAGCCGTTATGTCGATCGAGAGTGGCCAGAAGTGCTCCGCGATCTCTGGACTGAGGAGAACAACGATCAGCTAATCACTCGCCTGGCTCACGCCCTCACCTTAAAGCCTCTGAAACTCACCGTGAAAGAGCAGCCGCGACTCGCTGGGCGCGCCGAGCGCTTCTTGTTCTACGACGGTCGGTGGATCTTGCTGTCTGCGGTGGGAAATGGTGCGACAGCGGCCTGGGAGGATATTCGCCCCCTTTCGGCCAGTTCAGGACCAAACGGCAAGGCTGTGGATGGCGTCCTCGTGCTTGCAAACGGCAGCTTCGATGGAAGCGCGGCGGAGGTACGCTCTTTTGGCCGACCCATCCGAGTTGTCACGCGCGAGGCGCTTGGGCACATGGTCGTACAAGCCTTGCTGGCTCCAGAGGACACGAGCAATCAGGAGAATCCCAATACTATACCTCGTTCGGTGTCCCAGGTCGTTCGCAACTGGCTGTGTGCGGAATCTGCAGGTGTCCTAACGTCCGCTTCAGAGGCTGATCAGGCACTGAAGAGCAACGGTTTGGATGAGTGGCTTCTTGAGTCCCGCTCGATGCAAGGCCGAGCCGGAATGAACGACCTTCGCCTTGCCACTGTGACTGACGTTCGCGAACGTTCACTAAGGGACCAAAAGCTAGAGATTCTGAGGACAGAGATCAACCGGTTGGATCTTGACCGTCACGGAGCGTCAGTGGGAAGTGATGGGGAAGAGTTCATTGGTACGCTGATCGGCGATCTACTGAAACACTTGGAGCGCTTGGAGACCGATCCGTCCGGCGTCGTAGCGTATGCGCGAACGTCTGTCGAGGAGCTCGCTACACACATACTCCTGGACAACGGCGAGCGCCCTAGTGGAACGTTAGATGCGATGCTGGCCGCCGTGAGCGCGAAGAACTTGATGTCGCCCAGCTGGATCCAATGGGCGACCACACTTCGTCTACACTCTAATGCTGCCCACCATCCGGCCCCGGTCCGAGACGCTCACGGTCGATTCCCAGTTTACTCTTTTCCTTTCGGTGAAGGGTGGGACCTTCTTTCGATCACCGTTCGTCTTTGGAGGGAGTACCTGGTGAAGCGTCCCGACCCCCCGCTGCGGGTCGTGCCATCTAAGCCCCACCCCCGGGGCTCCGGCGGCTTGGGATGACAGGTCATCACGCTGAGTCGCGGCGCCCTCGGCGTCCCGTGGCGCGGGATGCCAACTCAATTGCCGACTGGTCGCGGGCCGCGGTTCCGCCGCTCGAGACGGCGAGTAATCGAAGGCAAGGCGCTCTGCAGCCTGGCCTTACAGACCGCAAGGATCGCGCGGGCGATATCCGCAAGCTGCGCTTCGCCGGTATCGACTCTGCCGCATGCCGGCACGGGTCACCGGTTCGGATTGCAGATCCGGCAGAAGTAGCACCAGCCACCACCGCGCTTGCCGTGGTACTTCGTTCCATGCGGACCAGAATGAGTACAGCATTTAGCGCACATTGGTCTTCTCCTTTCGTTGTCGTGATCAAGTCAACGGTTTCCTTCTTCTGAATCGATAGGAGGGGCGCCAATTGCGCGTTTTGCAAGTAGCGAGTGGCAGATTGGAAATTTGTCGCGCGAGCCGGACGGTGATCGATGAGACGGCTCGAAGGGATGATGCGGCTTCCGCCGAGCGTGTTCCATCGTCCTCTTGCGCCGCCATCTGCGCGAGGCGGCTCGATCCCGCTCTCGTCCCACGCTGTTCGACTCACTGCCCCTTCACCTCGATGACGTGAACGGCCCTCTTCCCACGACGCAGAACGACGAAGCCTCCGGGGAGGAGGTCTGCGCTGCCTAGGATTCGGCTTGCGGTGGTTACCGGTTCGTTGTTGAGCGAGATGGCCTTCTGCGTGACTGCGACGCGCGCGCGGGCGCGGGAAGGCTCGAGCTCCGTCCGGACCAGGAGCGACGTTACATCCGCCCGAGAGGTCCCCAGGTCCGCTGCGCCGATCGCCGTGCGGGGTGCGTCGGCGAAGGCGTCGCGCAACTCGCTTTCGGAGAGGCTTCGGAGATCTCCGCCGCCGAAGAGGATCGTGGTGGCGTGCAGGACCGAATAGAGCACCGACTGGCCGTGGACGTAGCGGGTGACCTGCTCGGCGAGAATGCGCTGCGCCTCGCGCCGCTCCGGGTGTCGCGCCGCCGACGCTTCGATCGCTTTGATCTCTTCGAGAGAAAGAAACGTGAAGTACCGAAGGTAGCGGCCGGCGTCGGCATCGTCGGAGTTGATCCAGAACTGGAAGAACGAGTACGGGCGCGTGAGCGCGGGATCGAGCCAGACATTCCCTTTCTCCGATTTGCCGAACTTCGTTCCATCGGCCTTGCTCACGAGGGGCGCCGTCATCCCCCACGCGGGGCGTCCGCGCATCCGGCGGATCAGGTCGACGCCATCGAGAATGTTGCCCCACTGATCGCTGCCGCCGAGCTGAAGCTCGCAGCCGTAGCGGTCGTACAGGTGCAGAAAGTCGTAGGCCTGCAGCAGCGCGTAGCTGAACTCCGTGAAGCTGATTCCCTGGTCGCGATCATGCAGCCGCTGCGTCACTGAGTCTCTCGCGATCATCTGATTCACCGAGAAGAGCTTTCCGATGTCGCGGAGAAAGGCGATCAAATTCAGATCACCCAGCCACTCCGAGTTATCCACGAGGATCGCACCGCTCGATCCGCTGAAGTCGAGAAAGCGCTCGAGCTGGGCCCGGATGCCGGCGAGGTTGGCTTCGAGATTCTCGCGGTCGAGCATGGGCCGCTCCGAGGCCTTGCCACTCGGATCGCCAATGAGTCCCGTGCCGCCGCCGACGACCGCGAGGGGCCGATGGCCGGCACGTTGGAGGCGTACGAGTGTCATGACCTGGAGCAGACTGCCGACGTGGAGACTCGGCGCGGTCGGATCGAAGCCGATGTATCCGGTGATAGGGCTGTTCGCAAGGCGCTCCTCCAGTTTTAGCCAAGTGGCTTGCGACGGGGCGGAGACGTCCTTCACGAGGCCGCGTGCCTGCATGTCTTCAAAGAAGTTGCTCATGGCTTTGGCTCCTTCGCCGGCTCATCCGATCCCTCCGGTCCCAACTCTCCGAGCAGGGTCTCGATGATCCGCCGGTCGGCCTCGGGCACGGCGTCGGTGACCACGACGCGCCCACCGGCCGGATAGACCGCGAGCCCGTTGCGGAGGTCGTTCATCAGTGCACTCAGCACCTCGCTCGTCTCCGCGTGCAGAGGATCGTCGCAATGGGGGTTCGCCGGGAGCTGGGTGATGCGGTCCAGGGCCGCGACCGGGCCGCCCTCCAGCGCCGACAGATAGAGCAGCGTTGCGAGGTAGGGGGTGACGGCGTCGCCGTGCGCGCGAGAGGCTTCCTGCGGATACTCCCGCGGCATGTTCGGGACCGCGCGGTAGCGGATCGGATCGAGCCGGTGCTCGAGCCAGGGGATCAGCATCTCGCTGTTCCAGTCTGGATCGGCGTCGTCGTCCTGAATGGCGCCGCGCTCGTCGATCGAAACGTCGATGACGAGCGACCCCGGCGACAGCCGCTCGCGCAGCATTTCCAGCGAGGCGACGCGCGGCGCGCGGTTTCCGGGCGCGAAGACCGCGAAGACGACCGCTGCGGCCCCATCGAGCGCGGCGGCGAGATTCTCGTCATCGAGGCCCGCGATTCCGATCACCCGCACGTTGCCGAGGAGCGACAGCTCGCGAGCCACCTCGGCCAGGCGCTGCGGGTTCGCGCCGGCTTCGCAGACGACGATCTCCCGGACGCCGGACGCTGCGAGCTTCCGCACGCATGCCGTTCCGACTCGACCGCCTCCGACGATGACGATCCGTCCATCGAGCTCAGTCGAAGCGAGGTGCTCGAGTACCCACTCGGCAGCGATCGTACCAGCGAAGTCGGACATCGGTCCGCGAATCGCAATGCGGAACTTGCCGGGTGCGCCAGTCGCGGAGCCGTCGAAGATCGCGACATCGCCCCGTGCGAGGAGCCTCGCGGTCCCACTGTCCGGCGAGAGGTCGCCGCCGTGCATCGCGCCGATTCGGAGAAACGGCCCGGGGATCTCCGACTCGTACGTCGAAGGCTCCTTCAGCGCATGAACCACGTCGGGCGGCGTCGCGTGGAGCCGGAACTCCTCGCGGCGAATCACCTTTGCGCCGGCGCGGACGTAGTCGGCATCGGTCCAACCGGCGTGAATGCCGGCGTCCGCGAGTACACGAACGGTGAGATCGATCCCGGTCCCGGCGAAGAACTGAATGAGCTGCGCGACGTTGTCGGGCGTGATGCCGACACGGCGCTCGGGCGACTGCTCGCCGCCAATCTCGCGATCGGTGCCGAGCACGAGCTCGATGCTCCGCTTCGCCCACGGCCGCGAGTCGCTCTGTTTGATCGCTGAGGCGAGCTTCTCGAGCATGGCGTGACGAGGTGCATTGAACGTGGAGCGGGTCGGATCCTGGCGGAGGTGGTATTCGGCTTTGGTTGCTACGGTCGTCGTGGTGGTCATCGTTCCTCCCGGGACTCGCTTCAATGCGAGCCGTTCTGTTGGAGAGGGACGGGCGCGACGAGGTGAATCTGCAGAACAGGAGCTTTGTGGCGCTCGAGGCGGGTTATCGCGAGTGTGACCCCGTTTTCATGGAGCCGTGACAGTTGTGCGTGGTGTAATATCCGAGCGGTCCAAGATCGGCAGTGTCCGGCCAATCCGCAAATGAATCGTCCTGATGAAGCTCTCGTCCGGGAGGTGTTTGGAAGGATCGCCGTAGCGCGTCCCTCGCTTTCGAAATATCCTTCGGTGATTGATGACGAGGAGGAGCGACTCGAAGTCCTCGCCTCCCAGCTGATCAGCCGCTTTCCGTGGCCAATCGGAATCGAGCTGCGGCGCTTGTTCAATTGTCCGAATCTCGATCGAGGCCGCCTGGACCAGCTTTTCAAGACGATCGAGAGGACCATGCAGTTTCTCTCGTTCATTCTGCTTTCGCAGTTTCTCGAGGAAGTGATCTCGAACGGAGCGAAAACCTCACCCGCCTTCCGAAAGGAATTCCCAGGACGATTCAGAAAAACAACGATGGGTAATTTTGAATGGCTTGTCAGGAGTCTCGGAACCCTCCTCCACGAGCAGCAGATCACCCCCTTTGCTGGCGAGTTGAAGCATGTGCTCGGAACGCCTTTTTACAATGCACTCGACTTCTGGTCGCCGGAAAGGAACGACATAGGGCACTACCAGTACAATCTCTCGCAAGGGGAGATCGAGAAGCGCTGCGTGGAGCATGCGGAGCGTCTCACGAGTATTCTCGGTAGCTTGGCATTCCTGGTGAACTACCCCCTCGTGACGGTGCGCGAGGTTCGGGTGCTCAAGCGAAAACGCCGAGATGCGTCATTCGCTCACACTCTGGACATTCTCAACAAGTCAGACTCGAATTTCGTCTCGCGTGAAGCGAGGCTGGAGACGTTCTGCGACAGCCCCGGCGTTCTCCTTAT
>DASVLC010000004.1:0-3764 GCA_036385045.1 Thermoanaerobaculia bacterium
TTTTGGCTTAAGTTAAGGCCATTGGGATGTCACCCCGAGCGGGCGGGTGGCCGGGCATGCGAGGGGCCTGGCAAGCTTGTACTGGGTAACTCCCAGGCCATGCGGTTGCAGCCTCCTGCCAAATCAGACGTCGCAGCCGGCCGGGCGATCATCCCCAGAGCCCCGGAAGACATCGTCCCTTCAGCCTGTTCCGCCGCCCGCATGATCTCGTTCGCTAACGTAAGTAAGCAGTACGGCCGCCAGGTGCTTTTTCTCGAGGCCTCCTTTCAGCTCAATCCCGGGGAGAAGGCGGGACTCGTCGGCCCGAACGGCGCCGGCAAGTCGACGCTCTTCCGGATGATCAACAGCGAGGAGAGCGCGGACGACGGCGTCGTCAGCGTCCCGAGGAAACTCTCCGTCGGCTACTTCAAGCAGGAAGTGGACGAGATGTCCGGCCGATCGGTCCTCGACGAGGCGATCGCCGGCAGCGGACGCCTCGGGGATCTGCACCACGAGCTGATCGAGCTCGAGCATGCGATGTCCGATCCCGACACTGCCGATCTCGACAAGGTGCTCGAGCGCTTCGGCCACGTCCAGGAGGAGTACCAGCATCTCGGCGGCTACGAGCTCGAGGCTCGTGCACGGGAAGTACTCCACGGCCTCGGCTTCGAAGACGAGCAGGTCGACGGCGATGTCGGCGCTCTCTCAGGCGGCTGGAAGATGCGCGTTTCGATGGCCAAGATCCTTCTCGGCACATTCGACGTTCTTCTGCTCGACGAGCCGACCAACCACCTCGACATCGAGTCGATCGTCTGGCTCGAACGATTCCTCCAGGGCGTCCCCGCGACGATCCTCATGACCTCGCACGACCGCGACTTCATGAACCGCATCGTCACGAAGATCATCGAGATCGATGACGGCGACATCATCACTTACTCCGGCAACTACGACTTCTACACGGCAGAACGCGCAATCCGTGAAGTGAATCAGGAAGCCGCCTACGCACGCCAGCAGGCGAAACTGGCGAAGGAACAGCGCTTCATCGACCGCTTCGCCGCTCACGCCGCCAAGGCAGCCCAGGTCCAGAGCCGCGTCAAGATGCTCGAAAAGCAGGAGCGCCTCGAGCCTCCGAAGAAGCAGCGCGCCATGCGGTTCGATTTCCGCAATCCACCTCGCTCCGGCGAAGACGTCGTGATGCTCAAAGGCGTCTCGAAGTCTTATGGCTCACGCACGATCTACGACGGATTCGACTTCCTCGTGCGGCGCGGCGAGCGCTGGTGCGTCATGGGAAAGAACGGCGCCGGTAAGTCGACACTCCTCAAGATGGTCGCAGGCGCCGTCGAGCCCGATACCGGAAGCGTCCGGCTCGGCGCCAGCCTCAAAGTAGGCTACTTCGCCCAGCAGTCACTCGATCTGCTGAATGCCGACCTCACGGTCTGGGAGCAGATTCAGAAGGACTTTCCGCTGGAAGGGATCGGAACGCTCCGCAGCCTCCTCGGCGCGTTCCAGTTCTCCGGCGACGACGTCGACAAGAAGGTCCGCTCTCTCTCCGGAGGCGAGAAGTCACGCCTCGTGATGGCCCGCATGCTCCTCGATCCGCCGAACTTCCTGATCCTCGACGAGCCGACCAACCATCTCGACCTCGCAACCAAGGAGATGCTTGTGGAAGCGCTGAAAGACTTCGAGGGGACGATGCTCTTCGTCTCGCACGACCGCACGTTCCTCCGAGGACTCGCCAACCGCGTCCTCGAGCTCGCAGGCGATGAGCACGACGGCCCGCTGACCTACGGCGGCTCCTACGTCGAATACGTGAATCGCACGGGAAGAGAAGCCCCCGGCGTGCACGCGTGAGGTTCCTCGGAGTTCCTCGGAGTTCCTCGGAGTTCCTCGGGAGTTCCTCGGTTCCTCGGGGGAGGGGCTTCGACTTATGTCCCGCCGCCAAAACCAACCCTGTCATCCCGAGCCGCCGGAGCCCCGTGGGTGGGAGTGTGGGCGGGAGGGGCGGAGGACGGAGAGGGATCCCTTGCCGACGACCCGCGATCGAGCATCGCCAGTGACGCCAGCACGCCCGGCACCCGCAACTCCTGGGTCGTCGACGCCGGGATTCCTCGCCACCCACCCGCCACCCGCTCGGAATGACAGGCTTGTGTTGGGTGACCGGGATCAACTTCTCCCCGAGGAACTCCCGAGGAACTCCGAGGAACTCCCGAGGAACTCCGAGGAACTCCGAGGAACTCCCCCTCGTAACCCCAAGAATATTCGTCACATAGCCCCGGTTGTCGGCCTCGCATGTCATTTTCTTCACTCGGACTCCGTCCGACCCTCATTCAGTCCATTGCTGACGCCGGCTACACCACACCCACCCCGATTCAGACTGCAGCGATCCCTCACGTTCTCAGCGGACGCGACCTGATCGGCATTGCGCAGACGGGGACGGGCAAGACCGCCGCATTCGTTCTCCCGCTCCTCGAGCGGCTCTCCAAGATGCCTGCGTCGCGCACACCGCGCGCGCTGGTCGTGGCACCGACGCGCGAGCTCGCGCTGCAGATTGACGAGCATGTCCGGATGCTCGGCAAGCACGACCGCATCCGTTGCGCCACCATCTTCGGCGGCGTCGGCGAACGGCCGCAGATCGATGCCGTCCGTCGCGGTGTCGACGTCATCGTCGCCACACCGGGGCGTCTGCTCGACCTGATGTCCTCCCGCCACGTGTCGCTCGCCACAGTCGGCATCGTCGTTCTCGACGAAGCCGATCGGATGCTCGACATGGGCTTCCTCCCGCAGATCCGCAAGGTGATCGCCGCACTGCCGAAACAGCGGCAGACGCTGCTCTTCTCAGCGACGCTCTCCAGCGACATCGAGAAGGTCACGCGCGAAATGCTGCGTGATCCGCACACAGTCGAGATCGGCCGCCGCGCGAACCCCGCGGACTCGGTCGCGCAATTCCTCTACCCGGTGCCGAAGAGCCGCAAGGTCGACCTGCTGGTCCAGCTTCTGCGCGACCAGTCGCTCGATACGGTCCTCGTTTTCTCGCGGACGAAACATGGCGCCGACAAGATCGCCCGGAAACTTTCTGCGGCAAACA
This sequence comes from Thermoanaerobaculia bacterium, assembly GCA_036385045.1. Classification (GTDB taxonomy): domain Bacteria; phylum Acidobacteriota; class Thermoanaerobaculia; order Gp7-AA8; family Gp7-AA8; genus QHVT01. The sequence continues at coordinate 3,065 of DASVLC010000004.1, forward strand.
TCAGTGTCGCCGCGATTCACTCCAACCGCAGCCAGAGCCAGCGCGTGCAGGCGCTCGACGCGTTCAAGAGCGGTCGTTGCCGCGTGCTCGTCGCCACCGACATCGCGTCGCGTGGCATCGACGTCGAGGGAATCTCGCACGTCGTGAACTTCGACTTCCCGATGCATCCCGAGGATTACGTTCATCGGATCGGTCGCACCGGCCGCGCCGACGCGATCGGCGACGCGATCAGCTTCGTCACTCCGGAAGATGAGCCGTACGTGCGCGAGCTCGAAAAGCTCACCAGGAAGACCGTGCCCCGCCGCCGCGTCGAAGGCTTCGACTACACCGAAAGCGCAGCGCCCACCTCGTTCCACCCACGCCCCGGCGCCCCGATCCGTCAGCAGCAGCGTCCGGTTGCCCCGGCGCGACGCAGACGGGTGTAGTTCCTCGGAGTTCCTCGGGAGTTCCTCGGAGTTCCTCGGAGTTTCTCGCGGGACCGAGAGCCTAACCTCTGTCATCCTGAGCCGCCGGAACCCCGGGGGCGGGGGCGTGGGCGGGAGGGGTGGAGGACGGTCGAAGGACCCCCTCGTCGGCGACCGGGCGGCTGGCATCGCCCACCCCCCCCCGCGCGCACGATGAGGGGGTCCTTCGACCGTCCTCCACCCCTCCCGCCCACGCCCCCGCCCCCGGGGTTCCGGCGGCTCAGGATGACAGAGGT
>DASVLC010000005.1:0-4332 GCA_036385045.1 Thermoanaerobaculia bacterium
TGCCGCCGGCCGTGATGATCACGTCTTTCTTCCGGTAGACGATCCTGAGGAAGCCATCCTCGTCGAGCGCTCCGACATCGCCCGTGTGCAGCCATCCGTCCTGCAGTGTTTCGGCGGTTGCAGCCGCGTCGCCGAAGTAACCCGCGAACACTCCGGGCGAGCGAACCAGAATCTCGCCATCCTCAGCGATCTTCAGCTCGCACCCGGGCAGCGGCCGCCCTACCGTTCCCGGCCTGAACGCCGCGACGGTCGATGCGGTCGTGACTCCGGTCCCCTCCGTCTGCCCGTATCCTTCGACCAGGTGCAGTCCGATCGCGTGAAAGAAGCGAAGCACGTCAGGCGCGATCGGTGCGGCGCCGCTGAAGGCGAGTCGCATCCTGTGAAAGCCGAGCCGCTCCTTGACCTTCCTCATCACCATGAAATGGGCGAGCCACCAGCCGAGTGAAAGCAGCGGAGGCATCCGTGTCCCTGCGATGTGATGCTCGGAGCGGCGACGTCCGATTCGAAGCGCAATGCGAAACATGGTCCGCTTGAGCCACGTCGCCTCTTCCATCCGGAGAACGATGCGCGAGTGGTATTTCTCCCAGATACGAGGGACGCCATAGCCGAGCGTCGGTGCGACCTCGCGCATGTTGTCAGGGACGGTATCGACGCTTTCGGTGAAATTGACGATATGACCGGAAGTCAGCGGGATGATTCCGGTGAAGAGGCGTTCGAAGATGTGGCAGAGCGGGAGAAACGAGAGGACGTCGTCGTCCGGTCCGAGGAGCAGTCGCTCGTCGACTGTCGCAATTGCGTGCGACTGCCAGGAGAGATTGCGATGCGTCAGCATGGCGCCTTTGGGATCGCCTGTGGTTCCGGAGGTGTAGATCAGAACCGCAAGGTCGTCGGGCTGCACCGTTCGAGCATTTCGTTCCCACCATCCGGTGTGGCCGGTAATCTCGCGATCGCCGAGCTCGAGCAGTTCGTCGAAGAACATCACCTGCGCGTCCGGGATGCTTCGAAGGCCGGTTCGATCGGTAACGATCACCCGTTCGACCGCTGGTACGTCGCTCTGAATCTCTCGCCACTTATCGAGCTGCTCCTGATTCTCGACAAAGAGAAACCGGGAGCCGGAATGTGCGAGCAGGTAACGGCACTGCTGTGGTGCAGACGTCGTGTAGATGCCGACGGCCGCGCCGCCGAGCGACTGAATCGCCAGATCGGCGAAGAGCCACTGCGGCGAGTTCTCGGCGATGATCGCGGCGCGATCGCCTCGCCTGAAACCTAGCGCGCGCAGCCCCATCGCGACGCGCTCGACCTCCTGACCGTACTGCCGCCAGGTCAGTTCGCGCCAGATGCCGTACTTCTTCTCACGCAGCGCAACGCGATCGCCGAACTTCGCGATGGTCTCGAGGAAGAGGCGCGGGATCGTCGCTTCGTTCATCGCCATCGCTTCTTCCGCTTCCACCGCTGGGCATCCGCCATCAGTTGATCGTTCTTCAGTCCGAGATAGAACTCTCGGACGTCGTCATTCGCCTGAAGCTCAGCCGAGGTGCCACTGGCCACCACGCGCCCATCCTCGATGACGTAGCCGAAGCTGGCGATCTCGAGAGCCTTCCGCGCATTCTGTTCGACGAGCAGAATGGTGACTCCGCGCTCGTTCACCTGAACGATGGCCTCGAACATCCTCGCGACGAGGAGAGGCGACAGACCGAGAGACGGCTCGTCCATCATCAGCAGACGCGGTCGCGTCATCAGCGCACGGCCGATGGCGAGCATCTGTTGTTCGCCACCCGACAACGTGCCGGCAAGCTGCGAGCTGCGCTGTCGAAGAATCGGAAAGGTTCCGAGGACCCATTCGAGGTCGTCCTTCATCTTCCGGTCGCGCCGCAGGTACGCTCCGACCTCCAGATTCTCCATCACCGTCAACTCGGCGAACACCTGACGTCCCTCAGGGACGTAGCCGATTCCGGAGGCGACGATCTTCTCGGTCTCCAGCCCGTTGATCTTTGAGCCGGCGAGTTCGATCGTCCCCTTTTCGGGCTGATCGTCCAGAACGCCGGCGACTGTGTTGAGAATTGTCGTCTTGCCCGCCCCATTGCTGCCAAGGACTGTTGTGATGCCTCCCTCGAGGACGTCGATCGAGATCCCTCGCAATGCCTGGATACGCCCGTACCAGGTCTCGACGTGTCGAAGTGAGAGAAGAGGGACGCTCATCCGAGGTATGCCCTCACGACCTCGGGATCGGCGGCCACCTCTCGCGGTGACCCGCTTGCGATCGCGCGACCGAAGTCGAGCGCGAGCACGTGGTCCGAGATCCCCATCACCATCTGCATGTTGTGCTCGATCATCAGAATCGTCACCCCGAGCTCGTCGCGAATGTCGGCGATCCAGAAGATCAGGTCCTGTCTCTCTTCGAGATTCATTCCGGCGGCCGGCTCATCGAGCAGAAGGAGCTTTGGCTTCGTTGCGAGTGCGCGGCCGAGCTCGACGAGCTTCTGAGTGCCGTAGGGGAGTTGCCAGATGTAGCGATCGCGCGCCGCGTGAAGCCGGAGCAGATCGATGATCTCCTCGACGCGTGCGCGATGCTCCTGCTCTTCGCGTGCGGCGCGGCTGCCGCGGTGGAACATCGTCGCGCCGCTCCAGACACCGCTCCGCATGTGCAGATGGCGCCCCAGCATCAGGTTGTCCATCGTCGTCATGTGGCGGAACAGCTCGAGATTCTGAAACGTCCGCCCGATTCCTCGGCGTGCGACGCGGTGTGGCTTCTCGCCGGTGATCGTCTCCGCCTGAAACAGCACACGTCCGGCGTCCGGCTCATAGAGGCCGCAGATGCAGTTGAAGAGCGTCGACTTGCCGGCGCCGTTAGGCCCGATGATCGAAAAGATCATTCCGGGATCGACCTGAAAGGAGAGATTGTCGAGCGCGATGAGACCGCCGAACCTCCGCGTGAGTCCTTCGACGGCGAAGAACGGCTCCATCGTCAGACCTTCCTCACGTAATGCCTGCCGAGAAGTCCGGAGGGACGTACGCAGAGAACGAGCACGATGATGAGGAAAGCGACGACCGACTTGAACTCGACCGAGATGTAGGCGCCGAAGAGGTTCTCGATGATCCCGAGGAGATAGCCGCCGATGACGACACCGGGAAGGGAGGTGAGCCCGCCGAGAACGGCCGCCGCGAAGCCCTTCAGGATCGGATCCCACATCATCGTCGGATCGAGCGTGGTGATCGGCGCGACGAGCAGGCCGGCGACTGCACCGACGACCGCACTGAGGGCGAACGATCCGGCGAGCAGACGGTTCACCGGAACACCGTGAATGCGGGCGGCGACGCGATTCTGCTGCGTCGCCCGGATCGCAGTCCCCCAGCGGCTGAAGTTGAAGAACAGATAGACGGCAAGCATCAGCAACGCGGCGATGACGATTGTTGCGAGGCTCAGGTGACTGATAGCCACGTTGCCGACGTGAATGACCTCGCGGTCGGAGATCGGCAGCTGAACGCGTTTCTGATCGGCACCCCAGCGCCATCCGGCGAGGCCGTAGAGGATCATCTGAAAGCCGAGAGTGATGATGATCAGGTTGAGTACGTTAGGCTCCTTCGCGCGGCGGATGAACGCGAACTCCAGCGTGATGCCGGAGAGCGCCGCAACCACGACTGCGCCGAGCAGTGCCACGGGGAAGGAGGCGCCGTACGAGGTGAGGATTACCCACGCGACGTAGGTGGAGATCATCGCCATCTCCCCCTGGGCAAAGTTCGGGACGGTCGATGTCTTGTAGACGATCGCCATCGCAAGCCCCATCAGGGCATAGATGCTTCCATAGGCGATTCCGCTGATGATGACCTGTTGCAGCATGTCAGAAAGGCCACGTCTTCCAGTAGATCTTCGCCCGGATCCAAAGGCCGTACAGGCCGAGTGGCTCGAGGATGACGATGAGGATCAGGATCGTGCCGGTGATGATCCAGGTGATGTTCGGGAGTCCGCTCACGGTCATGAATCTCGCGGAGAAATCGGCGAGCAGCGGGCCGACGAGCGGGAGTGTCTGAACGGACGACGCCTGCAGGTTCAGAAACGTGATCACGATCGCACCGGCAATCGAGCCGAGGATTGTTCCGAGTCCGCCGACGACCACCATCGCAAGAAAAAGAATTGAGAGGGTGAAGTTGAACATCCCGGGATTGATGAAGCCGAGCACGATCGCCCATAGCCCTCCGGCGACGCCGGCATAGAAGGCGCTGATGGCGAAGCTGAGCGTCTTGTAACGGGCGAGGTCGACGCCGACCATCTGGGCGGCGATGTCGCTGTCGCGAATCGCCTGAAACGCACGGCCGATCCGGCTGCGCATCAGG
>DASVLC010000006.1:0-15383 GCA_036385045.1 Thermoanaerobaculia bacterium
CACGCCGGGATAGAGGCGCCAGGACCAGTTGTTTTCGTTCGCTCCCGGCGTATTCATCCTCGCCTCGCTGCCGAATCCGAGGATGTCCTGCACCGGCACGATGGCCGTCTCGGCTACCGAGGTGTAGGCGGCGCGAATGAGGGCTGCTGCCATGTCAGATCCGCCTCCGCATGACAGGTAGTTGCGGGCAGCTTCGCGCTCTTCCGCTGTTGCGTGCTCGAACCAGCCTCGCGCCGTGTCGTTGTCGTGCGTTCCGGTGTAGACGACGGTATGCGGAGCGAAGCGATGCGGAAGATGCGGGCTGTCGGGCTCAGCGAAGCCGAACTGCAGGATCTGCATGCCGGGCGCGCCGATGCGATCCCGCAGCTCGTGAACGTCCTCGGTGATGAAACCAAGATCCTCGGCGACGAGCGGAAGCTCGCCGAGGTTTTCGCGCAGCGCATCGAACAACGCCATCCCGGGTCCTGGCATCCAGCGTCCATGGACCGCGGTTGGCTCGCTCGCCGGGATCTCCCAGTAGGCGGCAAAGCCGCGGAAGTGATCGAGACGGATCATGTCAGCCATCCGTAGATTCGCGCGGACACGGGCGGTCCACCAGTGATAGCCGTTCTCCGCCATCACGTCCCATCGATAGAGCGGATTTCCCCAGCGCTGGCCGGTGGCACTGAAGTAGTCGGGAGGGACGCCGGCGACGAACGTCGGCAGCCCGTCTTCTCCGAGCTGAAACAGCGACTGATTCGCCCAGACGTCGGCACTGTCGGAGGCGACGTAGATCGGTACATCGCCCATGATTCTGATGCCGCGTGCATGAGCAGCCTCGCGGACGGCGTCCCACTGTCGGAAGAAGAGAAACTGCACGTACTGCCAGAATTCGATCGCAGCCGCATGCTCGGCTCGCGCCTCTTCGAGAGCCGTTTCCTCTCTGACGATCAACTCACGCGCCCACTGCCACCAGGGAGCGCCTCCTGCGTTCTCCTTCAACGCCATGTACAACGCGTAGTCGTCGAGCCAGTCCTGCTGCTCGGGCGCCTTGACGAATGCATCAAACGCATCGAGTAGATCGTGAAGTTCGCTCGAGGCGCTGCTGAACCTCTCCCACGACCTGCGCAGAACCTTGAACTTGTACTCGGACACCTGCACGAACTCGACTCGATCATCCGAGAAACGGGGTACGTCCGAGACGTCGTCCGCCGCGAGCAGCTTCTCCTGAAGCAGCCGTTGGGGGGAGATCAGCATCGGATTTCCTGCGAATGACGAGAGGCAACCATAAGGCGAGTCGCCGTACCCGGGAGGATTGAGCGGGAGCAGCTGCCACAGCGTCATTCCTGCGCTTGCGGACCAGTCGAGAAATGCGGAGGCCTCATCGCCGAAGTCGCCGATGCCATAGATGCCAGGGAGGGACGTTGGATGGAGCAGAACACCGGCTGAGCGTTTCGTGACGGGCATCATGTGCGATTGTAGGTCAGCGGATGGCGCGTGACGGCTCTCATTCGCGCGAGAAGATGGCAACCGGGAACGTGGCGAAGATCTCGCGGAGCGGAAGGGTGTCGCCCTCCACGATCTCGCCGGTGAACTGGTTCCGCCACCGGCCGCCGATCGACAGCGCATGCTCGCCCCATGCATCCGCCAGCGGCAGGCGAGGTGCTTTGACCAGCCGTGTCGTAAGGCGTGGGACGACGACCAGAGCCTCATCGTCTCCCCGCGTGAAGGCGAACGCACTGGGCAGCGACGTTTCCACGGCGCGGTACGCGCCGCTGGTGAAGATATCGATCTGTTTCGCTCGCGCGGCCAGCGCGCGCGACGTGACGAAGAGCTTGATGCGTCCGTCGCTCCAGCGGCGGAGAAGTGTCGACGGAGCCGGGAGGTCTTTCAGCCTGCGGGCTCGTGTCTGATAGTCCACGGGCCGCCTGTTGTCCGGGTCGACGAGGCTCAGATCCCACATCTCGGCTCCCTGATAGGTGTCAGGGACGCCAGGACAGGTGATCCTGAGGACGACCTGCGCGAGAGAGTTGAGAAATCCGTGGAAGGCGACTTTCTTCTGAAAGCGGAGAAACGCTTTCCGGAACGGTTCGTTCTCGAGAATTCCGGCCGCGAAGCTCTGAAGCGCGTTCTCGTACCCGGTGTCGGGAGAGAGCCAGCTCGAATACGTCTTTGCCTCGCGGGCCGCTTTCTGCAGGAACTGCGCGAGCCGTTCGGGGACCGACCCGATCTCCGACGACACCAGTGGCCAGAAGCCGACGAGCGTCTGATAGATGAGCAATTCCTCATTTGGATGTGGTACGCCGCCATGTTTGAGCGAAGCATTCATCCGCTGCCAGCGCGACGCTTCGCGGCGCCAGCTCTCCGGCATCTCCGAAAGCACACTGATTCGTGCACGCACATCTTCCGAGCGTTTGGTGTCATGGGTCGACGTGGCGTTCATGGTGTGCGGCCAGTCGCGTGCGATTCTTTCGTTGCGTGCGTGCAACTCCGCCACGGGATCGACGTCGCCCGCGCGTCCCGGTTCGCCGCCCACCTCGTTCAAGGAAATGAGCCGGTTGTAGGTGTAGAACGCCGTGTCTTCGACACCCTTCGCCATCACGCGTCCGGTGAACTGCTGCCAGCGCATCACGAACTCGACCCATTGGTTGCGTTCGGTTGCGATGTAGTCAGGCGGCTCCAGGAGCAGCACCAGTTCGAGGAAGTTGAACAGACGTTCATCGACGACATACCGCGCCCGTGACCTCGCCGTCGCCATAGCCTGGCGGATGAACTCCCGGTCGGCCTCGGTGACCTGGTCTCCTCGTACGTAGGTTCGATACACCGGCATGCAGGCGGTGATCTCGATCAGCGCCGACAGGAGCTCGCTGGGCGCAAAGTCGCGGGCGTTGCGGTCCGCAATCGCGAGGACGCCGAGCTGCTGTCCGAGAGCGCGCATTTCACCCGAGAACAGCTGGTCGATCACCTGCTTCTTGCGGTCGTAGACGATGTCGTTCCACGACGCTCCCGATTTGGTGAAGGCACCATGGAAGGTGGAGAGCGCGTCGAGGCCCGCGGGATCGACGAAGAGCGTGTTGGCGGCGTCGAGGAAGTCATACCCGGTCGTGCCCGAGCAGCGGAATGAGTCGGGGAGATGCTCGCCATGCTCCAGGATTTTCTCGACGACCACGTAGAACTGCTCGAGCTCCTCGGTGTCGGGATCGCCGAGGCGAAGCTGCAGCTTCGTCAGGTAGGTCATCGGGTCGAAAAGTCCGTCGATGTGATCGACCCGCAGACCGGTGACGCGCCCTTCGGCGATCAGGTCGAAGATGAGCTGGTTCCTCAGCTCGAACACTTCGGGGTTCTCGATCTTCAGCCCGACCAGATCGGTGATATCGAAGAAGCGGCGGTAGTTGATTGTCTCGCTTGCGATTCGCCAGTAAGCGAGTCTGTACCACTGGGCGTCGAGCAAAGCATCGAGATTATTGAAGCTTTCCTGGTCGCCGGGCGTCCCGTTGAGTCGTGCAATCGCCTGCTCGAGCGCCTCACAGAACTCGGCAGACTGCTGGTAGATTCGCCAGAGCGTGTCCTTCAGGAAACGGCTGTTGGCGATTACCTCATCGTTCTGGACGATGTCACGGATCTCGATGCCGGGACCCTCTTCGGGAAGAGTCTCGAGACATTCGCGCAGGACGATGTGATACGAGCGTGGAGCGACGGGTAGTCGTTTGTCGTAGTACGAGAAGTAAAGGCCATTCTCGTCGAAGCCGAGCTGAATCTCCTGCGACTCGAGACTCTCGCCGTAGGGTCGCCCGAGAATCGGCAGGAGAACCTTCTCCTCGACGCCGGAGCCGGTGGTTACCGGTCTCCAGTCGATGTCGAAGTAGTGGAGATAGCGGGACTGCGGCCCGTCCTGCAGCACGCTCGTCCACCACTCGTTCTCGTGGCTCGCCGCCATGTGGTTCGGGACGATGTCGAGAAGCAAGCCCATACCGAATCGGTCTAGCTCCTCCTGGAACGCGCTGAAGTCCTCGGCCGACCCGAGAGCCGGGTTCAGAATCGTCGCATCGACGATGTCGTAGCCGTGCGTACTACCCTGTCGTGGACGCAGCAACGGGGAGGAGTAGACATCCGTGATTCCAAGGTTCGCCAGATACGGGACGATTTTCGTCGCATCACGAAACGTGAACTCGCTGTTGAACTGCAGGCGGTAAGTTGCTGTCGGTACTCTCAGCATAAATCTCGTACTTAGGTCTTTGCGCACCACAGCGCAAATGAACGCGGCGGGATCGTGAGTCCGGACTGATCGAGCCGGGCACCATGTTCCAGCAGCGGGCGCCACGTGGCGGCGGGACGATTGACCGGGACGCTGCCCGTCCTCTCGCTGAAGTTGAACGCCATCAGAACTCTGCTCTCCGAAGCCGAGCGCTCGACGAGCAGGATTCCCTGCGCGTCATGAGCCTCGGCGGTGACGGACGAGAGATCGAGGCTGCGAAGTGCCGGCGTTTCCTTTCGGAGGTGCAGTAATTGACGGTAGAGGCGGCGGATCGACGCATGCTCATCGCGTCCCGACACCTCCCAGTTCAGGCGTGAACGCCGGAACGTCTCCTCGTCGTGGGGATCGGGAGGCTCGCCCTCCCACGAGAAGTCGTCGAACTCTTCCAGCCGCCCTTTCCGGACCGCTTCGATGAGGGCGGCGTCTCCATGCGAGGTGAAGTATTGAAAGGGCGCCTTCTCACCGTACTCCTCTCCCATGAAAAGCATCGGGATGAAGGGGGAGAGAACGATCGCGGCGGCGGCCAGCCTGAGTTGCTCGTGAGAGACGATGGCTGCGAGCCTCTCGCCGAGCATCCGGTTGCCGACCTGGTCGTGGTTCTGCGCGGAGACGACGAACTGCGCTCCGTTTCGCGTCTGCGGTTTGCGACCGTACTTGCGTGCGCGATACGCGGAATGCTGCCCGATGTAGAGGTATCCGCTCGAGAGGATCCGGGCGAGCTCGCTCACTTTGCCGTCGAATCCCTGGTAGTAGCCGTCGCGTTCGCCCGTCAGAAGGACGTGGAGAGTGTGGTGATAGTCGTCGGCCCACTGGGAGTCGAAGCCGAGACCGAGTTTCTCGCGAGGTGTGATGACGCGAGGGTCGTTCAGATCGCTTTCGGCAAAGAGGTGAATGTTCCGCCCCAGTTCCCGCGCCCTCTCGTGAACTGCATGAGTGAGGTCCTGCAGGAAGGGCTCGGCCGAGTGATCGACGATCGCATGAACCGCATCGACTCGCAGACCGTCCAGCCGGAACTCGTCCACCCACTGCAATGCGCTGTGAATGAAAAACCATCGCACGTCATCGCTGTGCGGTCCGTCGAAGTTGAGAGCCAGGCCCCACGGAGTCTTGTACCGATCGGTGAAGTAGGGTCCGAATTCGCTGATGTAGTTCCCCTCGGGGCCGAGGTGGTTGTAGACGACGTCGAGCAGGATGGCGAGCCCCCGCTGGTGACAGGCGTCAGCCAGTCGTTTCAGGCCTGAAGGGCCGCCGTAGGAGTTCTGCGCGGCACTGACGTAGGTTCCGTCGTAGCCCCAGTTGCGGGATCCGGGGAACTGGGCGATCGGAAGCAGCTCGATCGCCGTGATTCCGAGATCCCTCAACTCATCGAGTCGGTTGATGACGGCGTCGAAGGTTCCCTCGGGGGTAAACGTTCCGACGTGCATCTCGTAGATGACGTAATCCTCCAGCGCCAGCCCTCGCCACTCCTTCGACTGCCAGTCAAAGTCGGAGCTGACGACCTCCGAGGGTCCATGGGGTCCTTCGGGTTGGAAACGAGAGGCAGGGTCCGGTCTGTTGTTACCGCCGACCGTGAAGAAATAGCGAGTGCCGGCCTCGCAGTCGACGATTGCCTCATGGTAGCCAGCGCCGGCTCGTGTCATCCGCACTCTTCGTTCGTCGGGCGAGACGATGAGCAGCTCGATCGAATCGTGGAGAGGAGCCCAGACGCGGAACTCGCAGCGACCTGCGCTGAGAAGATGCGCTCCGAGTGAGACGGCAGACGGGCGACCCGTCTTGATGCCATTCGAGGCCGGAGGTGTTTCGAGACCCGGAATCGCGGAGGCACGCGGATCGGAACCATTCTCTGACAATTCGGCTGCTCCTTCCAGGCGTGGATTGGCTACGGACCCTGCACTCTGCCGTTCGAACGTCAGCCCGGCGGCGGGAGTTCTTCTGCCGCAAGATCCGCGCCGTCCCGCTCGCGCCGCAGAAACACGGCGCCGAGAGGTGGAAGCGTCAGGTTGACCGACCAGCGTCGACCGTGCAGCGGGATTGGTGCTGCTTCGACCCCACCCATGTTTCCCTGACCGCTTCCACCGTAGAGAGGTGCGTCGCTGTTCAGGATCTCGAGCCAGCGTCCGCCTTTCGGAACGCCGACCTGATAGTTGTGACGCGGCATCGGGGTGAAGTTCATGACGACGACCACGGTGTCTTCGGCGTCGTCTCCACGCCGCATCAGGCTCACGATGCTGCTCTCCGTGTCGCAGCAGTCGATCCATTCGAAACCGGCGGGAGAGACGTCGAGCTCGTGCAGCGCAGGAACGTCACGGTAGGCCTTGTTCAGGTCCTCGAGCCAGCGGTTGATCCCCGCGTGGAGCGGGTGTTCGAGAAGCACCCAGTCGAGACTCGAGTCGTGGTTCCACTCGCGCCACTGGCCAAGGTCGCCTCCCATGAACAAAAGTTTCTTGCCGGGGTTCGCATACATGTCGGCAAACAGCAGCCGCAGATTTGCCGCGCGCTGCCATTCGTCGCCCGGCATCTTGCCGAGCAGCGATCCCTTGCCGTGTACGACTTCGTCGTGGGAAAGCGGAAGGACGAAATTCTCGGTGAAGGCGTACATCATCCGGAACGTCAGATCGTTGTGGTGGAACTTCCGGTGCACCGGGTCCTTCGCGAAGTAGCGAAGTGTGTCGTGCATCCATCCCATGTCCCACTTCAAGCCGAAGCCGAGCCCACCGACATAGGTCGGACGCGACACCATCGGCCATGCCGTCGATTCCTCAGCCATGACCTGGACATCGGGGTGCACCTTGTAGACGTCCTCGTTGAGACGTCGCAGGAACGAGATGGCGTCGATGTTCTCGCGTCCGCCGAACTCGTTCGGGATCCATTCGCCGGCCTGGCGCGAATAGTCGAGGTAGAGCATCGAGGCGACGGCGTCGACCCTCAGGCCGTCCGCATGATACTCACCGACCCAGTACAGCGCGCTCGAGAGCAGGAACGACCGTACTTCATTCCGGTCATAGTTGAAGATCAGCGAGTTCCAGTCGGGATGAAACCCCTTCCGCGGATCCTCGTGCTCATAGAGATGCGTACCGTCAAAGTACGAGAGACCGTGCTCGTCGGTTGGAAAGTGTGAAGGGACCCAGTCGAGGATGACGCCGATGCCGTGCTGATGCAGCACGTCGATGAGGTACTTGAAGTCCTGCGGCGTGCCGTGGCGGCTCGTCGGCGCGAAAAAGCCGGTGCACTGATAGCCCCAGGAGCCATAGAACGGATGTTCCATGATCGGCAGCAGCTCGATGTGCGTGAAGTTCATCTTCTTCACGTACTCGGCGAGCGGCTGCGCGATCTCCCGATAGCTCATCGAACGCCACGTTCGTCCGTCGTCGTCCGAGACGCGGCGCCACGAACCGAGGTGAACTTCGTAGATCGACATCGGGGCGCTCGTGGCATTGCGCTCGCGACGGGTGCGCATCCACTCGTCGTCGTTCCACTGATAATTCAGGTCCCAGACGACCGAGGCAGTCCGCGGTGGCGTTTCGTGGAGGATTGCCATCGGGTCTGCTTTGTCGACGCTGTAGTCGTTCCAGCGCGAAACGACGTGGTACTTGTAGACGTCGCCTTTACCGAGGCCGGCGATGAAGCCCTCCCAGATTCCTGAGCCGCCGCGCGCGGACAGTGGGTTGGCATGCCTGTCCCAGGCGTTGAAGTCACCGATGACACTCACGCGCTGTGCATTGGGAGCCCATACGCCGAAGGTAACGCCCCCCTCGACGACGTGGGAGCCGAGCTTTTCCCACAACTTGTGATGCGTCCCTTCGTTGAAGAGGTGGAGGTCCCAGTCGGTCAGCGGGCCGGCGGGTCGAGACTCTGTTTCAGGCGCGATCTGATCGATCGAATGCTCGCGGATCGCCGGTTCAGTGTGTGGCGGGATCGTTTCCGGCGCGCGTGCTTCGCTCGCCGGCGCATCGACGCGGATCGGCGCCGCCGGGACGATGTCGGCACCGACAGTCTGCAGTTCCGCCGTCAAGTCGCTCTTGCCTGGCTCGCTGATCTCCGCGGGATTCGCAGATGCTTTCCCGCGGGACGTGCGGCGAGGCTTCTCAACCTTATCGGCAGGAGGTGCGATCTCTGGTTGCTGCGGTTTACGAGTGCGTGTTTTCTTCGCAGCGAGGGGAGCGGGCTCCGGCTTTGACGCCCGGCGCGCGGTCCGTTTCAGGGTCTGTTCGCGAACGACGATAGGATCGACGAGGTCGGCGGCAGGCGATGCCGACTCGGTACCGGCTACCGGTTCGATCGGCATAGTCGGCTCCTGTTCGGCGTGCGCTGTCAGCTCATTTGTCAGCCGGGCGGCCTCCGCGGAATCGGCGCCGCCTTTTGGGCCGCTGTTGCGCGTTTCCGCTGTTTCTCCGCCGCCGGTTGTCGAGCTTCGTGATCCGGTTTTCCCTTTTCCTCGTTTGACTGCCATGAACCATCCTTACGGTCGAGTGGTGAAACGTCTGATCCCCAGGGGATGATGGATGAGTATCACAACCTCGCCTGAACGTCCGCGCGTGAAGAGGCGGGCTCGACGCTGATGCTCGCTTCAATCCAGAGGAGCCGCAACGTTCCGGTGAAGCAATCTCTGCGCCCTCCAGCGCTGGATGCGCATCTCAGCCGCGGAGTTGGAGCATCTGCGCTGCCACACTGATGGCGATCTCGCGCGGATGGTTCGATCCCAGCTCCAGCCCCACGGGGCAGAAGAATGCTCGTGCGGCCTCGTCCGGAAGGCCTGCGGCGGCGACATCCTGTCGCAGCCGTTTCGCTTTCGCATGACTCCCGATCACCCCGATGTACGGAAACGTCCGCGTCTGGAGGATCTCGACCAGAATCGGGCTGTCGGTCGAGTGCCCCATCGTCATCAGCAGGACGAAGGAACCATCAGGGATCTTCGCGACCTCAGAGCGCATCTCGGCGGAGAGAACGGTCCTCAGCTTCGGAGAAGATGGGAGCCGCTCGAGCCACTCCTGCCTCGGATCGATGCAGGTGAGACGGCAATCGAGCTCGATGAGCAGAGAAGCGAGTGCGTTGGCCACGTGCCCCGCTCCGAAGAGAGTGATGTTCCATCGTGTGACGTTGAAGGTCTCGAAGTAGACACGGACGATTCCGCCGCATGTCATCCCGATGTCCTTCTCCAGACTCCACTGATGAAACCGGGTCTTCGGCGCCGAGTCATCGGAGAGCATCGAGAGCGCTTCGTCGATTGCGCGCGCCTCGATCTTCCCACCCCCGACGGTGCCGAAACGACGTCCCGCCGCGGTGACCAGCATCTTCGCGCCGCGGTCCTGAGGCGTCGATCCGAGCGTATCGACGACCGTGACGGCGACGAACGGCTCGCCCGATTCGATCAGTTCGTTCTGCGCGTCGAAGAAGGTCATGGGGTGGAGGGGAGTTTAGCCGGAAGGTGAAGGCGTGTGAGGGGTGGTTTTGGTGCGGTCTCCAGCGAGCCTGTCATCCCGAGCGGGAGGGGGGTGGGTGGCGAGGGATCCCTTAATCGACGACCGGGCAGGGATGGGCGCCCATCACTGTATGCGCGTGAGTTCGTGTTCGGGTCGTCTGCAAGGGATCCCTCTCCGTCCTCCGCCCCTCACACCCGTCCGCCCACCCCCGGGGCTCCCGCGGCTCGGGATGACAGGCTTGGGGTTCCGGCGGCTTGGGGACGGGCGTAACACCGCCCGCCACACCTTCACGCTCTCGCCCTCCCCGTGATTGAATGCTGAGCAATGGTCCCGGTCTTCTCGGCGGTGATGCCTCGCTATCTGCCCTCCGACAGCGCTTCTCCCGATGTTCATGTCATTGCGTTCGGAGAGGCGGCCGTCGGTAAGCTGTGCATCCCGCTGCCGCAGCTGGGCCCGCAGCGTCTGGTGGAATCGTGGGATCTGCCGGCGGGAGAGCTGTTCTTCGGTGCAGCCTTCAGTGAGGGGAGCGGGCCCCTCGCTCGAGAAACGCACGAGTTGTACGACGGGATGCTCACCGAGGCGAGGGCGGCAGGCTTCCCCTGGTTCGTGCGGATGTGGAACCACGTCGGGTCGGTCAATGCCGAGGACGACGGGATGGAGCGGTATCGGCTCTTCTGTGCGGGCCGGCACGAGGCGTTCGTTGCCGCCGGGTACCACAACGGTGCAGATTTGCCTGCCGCCAGTGCGGTCGGGATGAGCGGGAGGGGTCTTGCGACCTACTTTCTCGCCGCTCGTGAGCCGGGCATCCAGATCGAGAATCCGCGACAGATGGCGGCCTATCGCTATCCTCCGCGGTACGGTCCGAAGAGCCCGTCGTTCTCGCGCGCGACTCTCTGGCGAGACACGCTCTTCGTATCGGGGACGTCGAGCGTCGTCGGCCATGAATCGGTCCACATCGGGGATGTCGAGGGACAGCTCGACGAGACGGTGCGGAACATCGAGACGGTGATCGCACAGGCGTTTCCGGGCCGTGGCCTCGAGACCGTGGTTGCCGCGAAGACCTACATCCGGCGCGCGAGTGATTACGACCTGATCGCGCGAAAGCTCGACGCGATCTTTCCGTCGAACCTCTACCTCGAGTCGGACATCTGTCGCGAGGAGTTGCTGCTGGAGACGGAAGTGGTGGCGGTGGTGGGGTCGGGGTAGGAGTTCGAGCCGGCAGCGTTGCTGAAATCGGCGAAAGCCGAGGGGGTCGCGCGGCCCGCGCGATCGCCGATGGCGGCTCGCCATCGGTTGCGCTCAGGAGAAGGTCGACGACCCATTGATGGCGTCTCGCGTGCGACTCCTGGGTCGGTCCGCACCTGCAAAGCCCACCGCCGGCCGGAGGCCGGCGGGGATCGCGCGGGCCGCGCGACCCCCATGACCGTCGCACCTGCCCTCGCGAGCACCCCTCCCACTACCCCGTGTTCCGCATTCCCGCCGAGATGCCATTGACCGTCACGACGAAGGCGCTGCGGAGGTCGTCGAGCGGCTCCTGGCGGTAGCGGCGCAGGATCTCCACCTGGATGATGTTGATCGGATCGACGTATGGGTTCCGCACGTCGATCGATCGCCGGAGCACCGGGTTCGATTCGAGGAGATGCTCGTGTCCCGTCACCTGCTTCGTCATGGCGATCGTTGTCGCAAGCCGTCCGCGTAACTCCTCGCCCAGCGGTCTGAGCTCTACCGGCACGAGCACGTGATCGTAATGAGCGGCGACGCGTGACTCCGCCTTCGCAAGCACCATCTCGATCAGCTCGATCGTCGAGCGGAAGTACGGCCAGTCGCGCATCATCGCCGCGACGTCCTGCTCCTGGCCGTCGGCTGCTTTGAGCGCGTCGTCGGTTCCGAGCCACGAGGGGAGAAGCAGACGATTCTGCGTCCAGGCGAACTGCCAGGGAATCGCTCGCAGAGACTCGACGCCCCCCTTGCCCCCTCGCCGCGCCGGGCGGCTTCCGATGTTCAACTCGCCGAGCTCGACCTCGGGCGTCGCCGCCCTGAAGTAGTCCACGAACCGCGGCTCTTTGTAGACGACCTCTCGATAACCGGCCGCCGCCGCATCCGCCATCTTCTGCATCAGCGTTCGCCACTCGGGACGCGGCGATTCGGGCGGATCGAGCGTCGCGTCGAGCGTTGCTGTCGTGTAGACCTCGAGGGTCCGCAGCGCGATGCCTGCAAGGCCAAACTCGGCCTGGATCATCTCGCCCTGCACGGTGACGCGCAGTCTTCCGTCAACCGATCCGGGTGGCTGAGAGCGGATCGCGAGATACGTCGGTCCGCCGCCACGTCCGACACTCCCGCCGCGGCCGTGGAACAGCGTCAGCTCGGTGGAAGTCTGTCGAGCCGCTTCGACGATCTCTTCCTGCGCTTTGTACAGCTCCCATGCCGCCGCAAAGCGTCCCGCGTCTTTGGATGAATCGGAATAGCCGATCATCACTTCCTGACAGCCGTGGATCGATTTTCTATAGGTTTCGATCGCCAGCAGAGTGGAGACCGTATGGGCCGCGCGGCGAAGATCTTCGATCGTTTCGAACAGCGGAACCACCCGCAGCGGCTTTGCGACATGCACGGCCTTCTGGAGCAGCGCGACGGCGAGCACGTCCGACGGATGGGCGGCCATCGTGATGACATACGCCCCGAGCGAGTCCTCGGGGAGGCTTGTGATCGCACGGAACGTATCGAGCACGTCCTGCTGCTCAGGCTCGAGGTTCAGGTCGTGCGGGATGAGAGGGCGATGGGACTGCAGTTCGGCTACGAGGAACTGCTGTCGAGCCGACTCGTCCCACTCCGCGTAGCTGCCTTCGCCGATTCCGCGGGTGATTGCATCGAGCAATTGGGCGTGACGATCCGCCTCCTGCCTCACGTCGAGACGTACGAGTGTCAGTCCGAACGTCACGACGCGACGGATGATGTCGAGCAGCCGGCCACTCGCAAGCACCTCGTTCCCCGTTTCATGCAGCGAGCGATAGCAGAGCATGAGCGGGTCGAGCAGTTCGGAGACCGAGGTCAGCGCAGCTTGATTGTCAGGCCACTCCCGCCAGCCGGAAGGGATGACGAGCGCCTCTTCGATCGATTGACGGGTCACGCGGAGGCGTTCGAGCACGTTCTTTAGGATTGCGCGATAAGGCTCGCGTGAAGTCGATGCTCCCTGTGCGACGACATGCTCTTCGAGCTCGCCGGAACCGGACTTCATCGAGAGCTCCGCACGGAGCAGATCGACCTCGCGGAAATAGAGATCGGCAGCAACCCAGCGCGCAAGGAGGCACGCCTCGCCCGTGGTGTCAGGGGTCACGTTCGGATTTCCGTCGCGGTCGCCTCCGATCCAGGACCCGAACCGGACAGGCGAAACCTCGAGCGGGAGCTCCCGGTCGCAGTGAGTCCGCAGCGCCTCGTCGAGAATGCGCAGAAACTTCGGCACCGCATCCCATAGCGTCTGTTCGAAGATGAAGAGGCCTCCCTTCACCTCATCGATCACAGTCGGCCGCTCATGGCGGACTTCGTCGGTTTCCCACGCGGAAGTGATCGTGCGGTGAAGCTCGTCCACGATCTCGCGGTTCTCCTGTGGCGTGCGATCGGTGTGGTCGCGCAGTGCAAGCAGATCGGCGATGCGGCGGTGTTTTTGAAGCAGCGTGCGGCGTACGACTTCAGTCGGATGTGCAGTCAGCACGATCTCGATCTGCATCGAGCTCACGGAATCGAAGAGTTGATCCGCTTTGATGCCCTGATCGATCAGACGTCCGAACGCCTCGTCACACGAGCCAGGCTGCGGCTTCGAGTCGGGATCGGACTGATAGGCGCGGCGGCGTCGCACGCGATGGTGCTGCTCTGCGATGTTCGCGAGATTGAGAAAGTGCGAAAACGCCCGGGCTACAGGCAAGGCCTCCGCGGCGGGACGGCTGCTGAGGATCGTTGCGAGCTCAGTGAAGTCATCCCGCTGCTCGGCTCGTCCGCTCTTGGACAACGCGCGAACGCGCTCGACCGTCTCGAACAGCTCATTGCCGCCGCGAACCCGGAGTGTCTGGCCGAGTAGATCGCCGAGGAGGTGAACGTCTTCACGAAGTGGCTTGTCGGACATGAGTGCGGCAGCGGGCCGGAATAACCGGCTCGCCTTTTCTCCCTCTCCAGGGATGTCTCTGCCGGATTCGCGCCCGCCGCTCAGACGGTGGCGAACGCGGCGTCGAGAGCACTCACGAGCTCGTCGATGTCGCTCTCGGTCGCAATGAGTGGAGGTCCGATACGGATCACGTTCCCGAACAGCCCTCCCTTACCGATCAGCACCCCGCGCTTCTTCGTTTCTTCAAAGACTTTCAGTACCGCCTTCGGTGCCGGAGCTTTCGTCGTCCTGTCTTCGACGCACTCGATCGCCTGCATCAGCCCCATGCCGCGGACGTCGCCAATGATCGGATACTTTTCCTTCAGCTCCTCGAGCTTCCGGCGCAGGTACCCGCCAACGACCGCTGCATTACGCGGCAGGTCGTGCTCGTCGATGTAGCGAATCGTGGCGACGCCGGCCGCCGCCGTGACCGGATTCCCGCCGAACGTCGCGAACGTGAGGGACGGAAACGCGGTGGCGATCGCGTCGGTGGTCGTCGTGCAGCCGATCGGCGAACCGTTCGCCATCCCTTTCGCAAAGGTGATGACGTCGGGCTCGACATCCCAGTGCTCGATGCCGCACCAGTGATCGCCGGTGCGGCCCCAGCCGGTCTGCACCTCGTCGGCGATGAAGATGCCGCCGTAGCGATTGACGATCTCTTTCACGATGCCGAAGTACTCCTTCGGCGGGACGATGAAACCTCCAACGCCGAGGATCGGCTCGGCGATCATGCCGGCGATCTGGCCGTCGGTCGTCGTCAGAATCAGGTCTTCGAGATCGGTCGCGCAGCGGACACCGCAATCGGGATACGTCAGACCGAATGGACAGCGATAGCAGTAGGGAGCGTAGGCGTGCTTGATCCCGGCGACGTGAGTGCCGCCGTGCCGCCACGTCGAATGACCCGCGGCACTGATCGCCAGCATCGTCCGGCCGTGATAGGCGTGTCGAAGCGCGATGATCTCCTGCCGCCCGGTGTAGAGGCGGGCCAGCAGAATCGCCGTCTCGTCCGCCTCGGAGCCACTGCTGGTGAAAAAGCTGCGTGAGAGAGCGCCCGGTGTGATGCGCGCGACCTCTTCGGCAAGCTCTGTCGCCGGCTTGTTGATGTAGAGCGCCGAGGTGTGGCTCACCTTGTCGATCTGTTCATGGATCGCGCGGTTGACGTCGGGATTCGCATGACCGACCGAGACCGTGAGGACGCCGCCGAAGCAATCGAGGTAACGATTGCCCTGGTCGTCGAAGACATGCATCCCGTCGCCGTGGTCGATGACGAGGGGTTCTTCGTAGTAAGTGGCGGCGGCGGGCCAGGTGTGGCGTTTGTATCGATCGATTACCGACGGTGACTGATCTCCTACCGCTGATGCGGACGACGCTGCCGGTTGTTCAGGCGAGGCAACCGTTGTCTGGTCAGTATTTTCTTTCATGATGCCTCCCGGAGATCTTGCTTGCGCCCTGCATTCAACATCTTTCTTCTCTTTGCGACAAGGGATTGAGGTGCTCTTCTCGTGGCGCTTCGATCCTCCAGAGTACGAAAGGGGAAGTAGCCTCACTCGCTATGCCCTGCGGGTTACGGAGTACGCAGCTTGCCAGGCCCCTCGCA
>DASVLC010000007.1:0-19203 GCA_036385045.1 Thermoanaerobaculia bacterium
CGATTGGCGGCCTGGCGCTCAAGGCGGGCGCAGGTTAGGTTGAAGAGCGGCTTTCCCCGCTCATGCGGCACTCGCTCTGCGTGAACCGCTACTGAGTATGCAGCTTGCCATGCCCCTCGCATGCCCGCCCACCCCCGCTCGGGATGACTTCTGAGAAGGTCCTGATTCAAGCCATCCAGGCTGTCATCCTGAGCGTAGCGTGAGGATCTGGGTGGGCGGGTGCCGCGATGCCCGTGTTTTGGGACCGCCTGTTTGCCAGATCCGGCTCCTGCTAGACTGAGCTCACACCTCGCGCGACCGCAGGCGCTGCTATACCGCTGAACCGTTAGACGACATTGAGCGATTTCGAGATGACGTGGTGGACGTGGTTGTGGATTGGAGTGGCGGCCGTGCTGGTTGCCTTTGAAATCTATCTCCTCTCGCAGCGCGAGGAGGCGAGATGGTACTGCCGAAACTGCAACTCGTGGGCTGAGGCGGCCGCGAACGTTTGCTCGCTTTGCCGATCGGCGCGACCTGCGAGCACTTCGCTTTGATTCGCTATGACGTCGCGCGAAGCGCTGGGCGCGAGTGCTGGGCGTGTGGCGCGGCCCCTCACCCGGCCTCCGGCCACCCTCTCCCCGCTAGAATCGCGGGGAGAGGGGCGACAAGGCTCGGGTCTGGCTAATTGTTCGGTTGAAAGAAGCGGTCAATGCCTGCCCAAGGCTCTTCTTTGGCGAACGGTTCGGAGGACAGAATTCTTCGGCGCCTGCCGGACCGCGATCGATCTCAGACCTGCGTCTTGCGGAGAATCGCTTCCGCTTTCGGCAACAGGGCTGCGCCGATTGCGACTTTGACGACGTCGGACAGCACGAACGGGACGACGCCGGCAGCAAACGCGGCGGCGGGGCCGATGAGGGCCGCGAGCCATGACCAGCCGCCGAGGTAGATCACCGTCAGCGCGAGCAGCATGCCGGTAACGGAGCGGACGATGCTATGGCCCCAGCCGCGCTCGGAGACGAAGCCTGCGACCCAGGCGGCCAGCGGGTAGGAGAGCAGGTAGCCGGCAGTCGGACCGATCAGCCAGGCTGCGCCACCGCCACCCTGCGCGAAGACAGGCAATCCACTGAATCCCTGGAGGAGATAGAGAGTGGCTGCCGCGGCTCCGCGGGTGGAGCCGAGGGCCGCACCGAGGAAGATGACGGCGAGCGGCTGCAACGTCAGCGGAACAGGGCTGAACGGAATCGGAATGGCAATCTGCGCAGCGATCGCAATCAGGGCGCTTGCCCCTACGACCAGAAGGATGTTGGCGGTGGCGCGACCGCGCACGAGGCGGTCGACTACGACGGAGGGTATGGTCATCGTGTGTGGCTGCATCAGGTCTTTCCTCTTCCCCAGAGCACGAGAATGGCCGGCAGGAGCGTGATGGCGGCGAGTCCGCTCAGGCCGATGCCGAAGGTTGAAGCATACCCGATCGATCGGAGCCCGGGATAGTGTGAGAGAGCGAACGAGCCATAGCCGACGATCGTCGTGATCGAAGCCATCGCGACCGCCTTGGCCGTTTCATGCGCCGCCTGCGGGAAATGGTCAGGGTCCTCGCGGTATCGCTGCAGCATGTAGAGGGCGTAATCGGTCGCGACTCCGATGATCATCAGCCCGACGAAGACGTTCATGAAATTGAACTCGAGGTTCAGGAGGGACATCAGGCCGAGCATGCCGGCGGCCCCCGCGATGAGCGGCACGAACGTCAGGAAGGTGATCTTCAGCGATCGATACGCGAGGAAGATGAGCAGGGCGACGGCGGCAAAGCCGAGACTCGTGGCACGGATCGCGTCTGCCTTGACGATCTGCCGTAGCGTCCCGCTGACCAGATTGATGCCGGTCAGGATCTCGTCCTCGTGGAGATCGTTGAGTGCCAGAAGCTGAGGTGGCACATCGCGCGGCCATTTCCCGTCCATCGGATAGATATAGAGCACCGAGAGCCAGGTGCCGTTCGCCTGCCGTACATAGCGCGAGGCAAAGTTCAGGATGTCCTTGTCGTCCAGGCTCGCCAGCGACACCGGCTCCTCCGGCGTCAACGCCTCGGAGAAGAGTGGCAGGTAGTCGTCGTACGCCGATGCCCGGAAACCGTTCTCCACGAGCGCGGCTCGAAACGTCGAGGAGATCCGCTCGGTGTCGAAGCGGTCATTGCTTCCCCGCTCCAGTTCCGCAATGACCGCTTCCTGATGCGCGCGAGGCGGGACGAACGACGCGATCGACTGGTGGGAGGAAATCGTTTTCGACTCGGTCAGCATTTCGAGCTCGCGCGAGACGACGTGAGTCCGGTCGATGACATGTTCGAGCGACTCGTCCTGGATCACATACATCATGAAGTCGAACGACTGCCCGAATTTCTCAGTTACCTTCTGCTGGTTGATGACGCCCGTGTTTCCCTTGGCTCGCAGATCCTGCACGTTGTCGCTGAAACGGATCTGCGTTCCGAGCGATCCGCAGATCACGATGAAGATCGTCCAGGCGATTACGGTGAACTTCGGATGGGCGAGTGCTCGCGAAACCAGGATTTCCGAGCCAAAAGAGTGGTGGAAGAGTTTCGGCGGCTTCTTGCCGTCGCGCTCGGAGATCACGATGAGTGCCGGGAGCAGCAGCACGACGGCCAGGACGAACAGAAGAATGCCGGTTCCGGTCAGGAAACCAAGCTGCGTCATTCCTCGAAAGTCGGTAACGAGGAATCCGTAGAATGTCGCTGCGGTGGTGATCGCCGCGACGCCGACGCCGGGATAGGTCGACTTGATCGCGGTAACGAGAGAGTGCGGCATCGAGCCGCCGCGATTGCGCTCGTCGACATAGCGGCCGTAGATGACGCTGATGAAGTCGATGCCGAGACCGGCGAGCAGCGCTGCGAACCCGGCACTCGCCGAGGAAAGCTCACCGTAGACGACCCCCGCGATGCCGAACGTGAGCGCGAGTCCGACGACCATCGGGGCCGCCGCGTAGAAGATCGAAGCGAACCGCCGGAACCCCCAGAGGAAGAGGGCGAGGACCCCGAAGAACGACCCGAGGACATTGATCGTGATGTCGCTGCGGATCAGGTCGGCGTCACCGACGGCGATCGAGTAGCCGCCGGTATGCTCGATCGTCGGAAGAGGCGTGCCGTGCGGCGCCGATTCCTTGAAAGCGTCGATCGCCTGCTGCTCGATCGCTTTGCCTTCGGTCAGCAGCTGTTTGGCGAACGGCACGTCCTGCGCCGGACGCTTCGGCCGGGTGAGGATCAGCAGCATGGAGCGGTCGGCCGACAGGTAGTAGCCGCTCGAGGTGTCGATCCGGAAGTCGCCACTCGCAGACTCGATCCTGCTCATCAGAATCGGGGCGAGGTTGAACGGGTCGAACTGCACCAGCTGCTTCATCGCCATCGACTGCGGCGTCTGAAGAAGCGCACGATTCCTCTCGACCGACTGGCGGATTCCCTCGTCAGAGAGTTTCTCGGACACCTGCGCGAGCTCTTCGGGTGTGAGAAGCAGCATCGCGCGAGGAAGGATGACGTCGATGAAATCGAGCGGGTTCGGCAGCCGGTAGTGCACGTCGCCGATCCGTTCGTTCTTCCTGTAGCCTTCCGCGATGGTCGTGATGAGCGGCTCGTAGGTGTCGACCTCCACGCCTGCCGGCATGTGCAGCACGATCACGTGGTTGTCGAGGGTGCCGAGCTCGGTGAGGACCTTCTTGAACTCGTTGACCTCACGGTTGTGCTGCGGAATCAGGTTCAGGAGATCCGGATCGAGCGAGATGCGAGAGGCTCCGGCGAGGCCGAGCAACGTCGCCAGGATCGCGCCGAGCACGATTCGTTTACTGTGGCGGAGACAGAGCGAGGCGAGACGGTCGAGAAATTGATCCAAGCCGCGGGCAAATAACATGCGCAGAGTGGGGAGTCAAGGAAACGACGCTGGAGCAGCTGGTCGTCTGCTGTCGATCCCACCGGCGATTCTCGTGACGCTGGTGTTGCTGGTGGCTGTTGCCGGCTGCGCTCGGGAAGAGCCTCTGACCTCCGCGAAGGCCGAGGAGATCGTGCGTGCGGGGGCCTTCCGGCGTGAGCCGGTCTATGCCGAAGTACCGCGACGTGTCTGGTGGACGCCGGAGTCACCGCGGGACGATTACGACGTTCTGGCTGTGAAAACGCTCGAACATCTGGAGAATGCCGGTCTCGTGACGGTGAAGCGCGAGCTGGGATCCGACTCGGCTGAGTATGTCGCCACGGTCACGCAGAAGGGTTTCTCCATTCTCGGTACCGCCCCGAGTGCGCGAGGTCAGGTCTATCGCGCCAAGATCTGCGAGAAAGTCTACGAAGGGCTCCGCAACTTCGTACGTCATCCGAACGAGCCGACGGTCGGACATGCAGAGCTCGTCTGGCACTATCGAAATCCGACGCCGCTGTATCCGCTGTTCGAGACGAAGCGGAACAAGCCGCTCGATGTCCCATTCGCATCACACGTCTCATTCTGGTTCGAGGATGGGCAATGGAAGCTGAATGTGACGGTGGAGAAGGCGGAGGTTCCTGATACTTGAGGTGTGAGAGTCAGAGGCCGGGCTCGGGCGCGGGCGCGGGCCCGGGAAAGACGGCGCGGGATTGGGAATCTCGGTCCTCCGACCGAGCGAGTCTCCCGAGCTCGAGTCCGAACTCGCGCCAGTGTTCATGCGGTTCTGAGCGCCGCGTAGCGGCAGCCGGATGGTAGCCGGGGGTGCGAAGCTGAGCGGAGCACCCCCGGTTTGTGCGCACCAACCAGTGTGCCGCGTAGCGGCACCGGACGAGACGCGTGCATGGCCGTGAGCGCGGGAAGTGGTCCGGTGCCGCGATGCGGCACACTGTCTCCGACGATGACCGGGGGTGCTCCGCTCCGCTTCGCACCCCCGGCTACGATCCGAAGCCGCTATGCGGCTGAGTCGAGGCCGGATTTCATCGACCCTACTCCCGCCGCATTCGTCGCAGGCCGTTCGGCCCTGCGATGATTGCCTCGGTCGCCTCGGTTGGGAAGAATCCGGTTTCGACGACGCCGGCGAGCAGGCTGACCTCCTCGACCACCGCGGCAATATCCCTCTCGGGCGGCACGAGGATATCGAGGATCCGGTTGCCTTCGTCAGTCACACGCGGCGCGCCGTCGCGCATCCGCAGCACCGGCTTCAAACCCATCTCTGCGAACCGCTGCTCGATCACAGGTAGCGCGAACGGTGTGATCTCCACCGGCAGGGTGCCGGCGCCGAGACGGTCGACTACCTTCGACTCGTCGGCAATGACGATGAATCGCCGCGCCTGCTGCTCGACGATCTTCTCGCGCAGGAGCGCTCCGCCGCGTCCCTTGATCAGCCGCAGCGAGGCATCGATCTCGTCTGCACCGTCGATTGCGAGATCGAGTGGCGCGATCTCTTCGAGGCGGAATGTCGGAATCGATTCGCCACGCGCCTGCTCCTCGGTCTGCTCCGACGTACAGGTGGATCGAATGTCCTTCAGTCTCCCCTCGCGCATCGCCGCGCCGAGAAGACGGACGAGCTCTGCGGCGGTCGAGCCGGTTCCGAGTCCGAGTGACATCCCCGATCGCACCTCTTCGAGAGCAGCCTGCGCCGCCTCGATCTTTCGTTCCCTGGCCGTGTCCATCGTCAGAAGCCTCCGGCGGCGCCATGCGTTCGCGGATCAGCAACCGCGAGAATGCGTCCCTCTTCGAACAGAATCGCGTGAATCTCTCCGATCTGATCACGCCTGGAGACCGCGTGCCCGATCAGGTTGAGTGCATCGATCGTTTCCTGCGGCGCGCGTCCCTGCTCGTACACCAGTTCGTCGGGGATCGCGGTGTGAACGTAGCGCGGCGCCGCGATCGCCTCGGCAAGGGACTGCTTCCAGGTGACGAGATTGAGGAAGACCTGCAGCACGGAGGAGGGGATTGAACGGCCGCCTCCTGTGCCGAGGGCCAGATACGGCTTTCCAGCGCGCAGAACGATCACCGGCGTCATCGATGACGCGGGCCTTCTCGACGCGTCGAGCGCGTTAGGCCCGGAGCCGAATTCCGCCAGTGCGTTGTTCATCAGGAACCCGAGGCGGGGAGCTTCGATACCACTGCCGAACTCGTCTCCGAGGCTCGTGGTCATCGAAAGAACGTTGCCCTCGGTGTCAGTGATCGTGAAGTGCGTGGTGTGCTGTCCTTCGGGCGAGGTGTGCGCAGCGGAAGTGAGGCTGGCCGTGCCGGTCACCTGTTTCTCGTCGATCGACTTTCTCCACTGCTCGCCGCGTTCAGAAGAGAGGACTTCGCGATAAGGGATCCGGCTGGCCGCCGGATCGCCGATCACCCTGTCGTGATCGATGTACCCACGTCGCTGCGCTTCGAGCAGCAGATGGAGTGAGCGCGGAGTCTGGAACCCGCTTGCGGCCAGATCGTCCTGCCCGAGGATATTCAGTGTGGCGCCGATGACGATGCCGCCGCCAGCCGGAGGCGGAACGGTGTAGATGTCGTAGACGCCGTATCCCAGCTTGATCGGCGATCGCCAGACCGGCTCATAGTCGCGCAGGTCACGGTGTCCGAGCAGCCCACCTCGTTCGCTGGTTCCCGCGACGAGTCGCTTTGCGGTTTCGCCCACGTACATCTCGCGCGGCCCGCCGCTCGCGATCCGCTGAAGCGTGGCTGCCAGTTCGGGAAGCGCGAGTTGCACGCCACTCTTTGCGCCGGGCAGGATGGCGAGGTCGCGATCCCGCAGTGCCTTTGCGATGTCGCTGGAGAGCCGCTCGTCGACGACAAAGCCTTCTTTCGCGAGCTGTGCGGAAGGCGCGACGAGTTCGCCCCATGGACGCGAGCCGAACTTCGCATGCAACGCGCCGAGGCCTGCGACGGTGCCGGGGACGCCCGACAGCAACGCGCCTGTCCTTGCCGGCGCTGGAATCTTTTCGAACGCCTCACGCGTCAGCGCTCGCGGTGCGGTCTCGCGGAAATCGAGCGCCCAGACTCCACCGGTCGAGGCGTCGTAATAAACGAGAAAGCCTCCTCCGCCGAGATTGCCCGACTGCGGATGAACCACGGCCAGCGTGAATGCCACAGCGACCGCCGCGTCCGCGGCAGTGCCTCCCCGCCTGAGAACAGCGAGGCCGGCATTCGTGGCGATGGGCGAGGTGGTGGAGATGGCCGCCTTCTTCGCGATCGCCTGTCCGCCCGCCTCGAGAGACAACGGAAACCAGAGAGTGAGGACGATCGCGAGGGCCCGCAAAGATCGCGCGGGTTTCCGGCTCAAGCTCTCCCTCGGCGCGGCATCCGGTTGCGGTCGTAGATGATCTTCAGCCCCTTCATCGTCAGTTCGGTGTCGACGAGGTCGATGTGCTCGCTCTCCTCAGCGAAGAGCGAGGCGAGTCCTCCCGTGGCGACGATGCGCTTGATGTCTTTCACCTCGCGCTTCATTCTCGTGAGGATCCCGTCGACGAGTCCCAGATATCCGAAATAGATACCCGATTGCATGTTCACGACGGTATTCGTCCCGATGACGTGTTCGGGTTTACGGATGTCGACGCGGGGCAGGCGCGCCGCGCGCGCAAACAGTGCCTCGGCAGAGATATTGAGCCCCGGTGCGATGACTCCGCCGATGTACTCGGCATTCGCGGTGACCACATCGAAGGTCGTGGCCGTTCCGAAGTCGACGATCACGCTCGGACCGCCGAACGCGTGATGCGCGGCGGCGCAGTTCACGATTCGATCGGCGCCGACTTCCAGCGGGTTGTCGACCTGGATCGCGATTCCGGTCTTGACTCCCGGTTCGACGAAGAGCGGCTCGATGCCGAAGTACTTGCGCACCATGAATGTCATGGCACTGTTCATCGGAGGAACGACCGAAGCGATGATCGCTCCTTCGAGGCCCGCGTGCAGCGAGTCTCCTACGAGCTGTCTTGCCAGGATTCCATACTCGTCGGCGGTGCGCTCGCGGGCGGTTGCGAGACGCCAGGAGTTGATCAGCTCATCGCCCTGATAGATCCCGAGGACGATGTTCGTGTTGCCGAGGTCGACGACCAGCAGATTCGAGGACGGCATGCAGCTGCCAGAGTAGCAACTTTCGCCGGGGAGTTGCGTGGGGATCCGGAGATGGAGTGCTGCCGAAGTGCCAGCGCGTCAGGCGAGAATGAGATCGCCGGCGCTGACGGCCACCGGCCCGTCGTCGCTGTCGATGATGGCGCGACCCTGTTCGTCGATGGCAGACCATCTGCCGGAAATCGTCCGGTCGCCAAGCACGCAGGTGATGCTGTCGCCACGCTTGTGGACAGTCAGTTTGCGCCAGGTCTCGAGGACTTCGTCGTGTTGAAAAGGCCGCGAGAGGGCCTCGTCGATGTACTCGATGAAGGCGATGGTGGCGTTCTCGACCCCGTTGAACTCTCGTGATGAGACTTCGCTGATCGAGATCGCGTTCGGTCGCGTGTCGTCTTCGACCGGCTCCACGTTGACGCCTGTTCCGATCAAAAGGAAGACGCGGTCGCCCTGGATCCGCGCTTCCATGAGGATGCCTGCGATCTTGCGGCCGTCGACGAGGATGTCGTTCGGCCATTTGATGCGGGCGTCGATTGCGAACGTATCACGGAGGAACGACGCCACGATGTTCGCCATCGCGAGAGGGATCAGCGGCAGCTCGTGAGACGGCCTGCTGGTCAGGATCGTCGCGTAGATCCCTTTTCCCCGTGGGGAAGACCAGAGGCGGTCGTTACGTCCACGGCCGGCGAACTGCTCTCCGGCGATGATCATCGCGTGCGGAAGCGAAAGCTCGTTCTCGATGCACTCAGTCACGATTCGCCGGGCGATGAGGTTGGTGGAGGCGACGCGCGGAATGACCGCGAGCGACTCGATCGTGCCGAGCCGTGGAACGATTGCGCGTGTATCGATCGTGATCATATTCGCTGGTATTGCCGGACACGTGCCGGTTTCACTGATTCTGTTGCAACATTCCAAGTCGCGTGCGGAGCTCTGCCTGTCGTGCTTGCGCAGTCTGTACCACAATCGGCGGCGCGTTCTGGAGAAACTGCTCGTTCGCGAGCTTGGCATCGAGTGCCGCCAGTTCCTTCTCTCCTCTCTCGATCTCGCGGCGAACGCGATCGAGCTGTTCCTGGGTAACGACCTTCTCGGGAAACGTAATTGCGATGTGGAAGCCTTCGACTACGTCCTGATGTGCCTCCGCGGGAGGCTCGCCCTCGGTCGAGACTTCGTCCAGCCGTGCGAGATCCGTCAGCAGATACGCGTAGTCGCGAAAGAAATTCGAATCGCGATCGCTCGCGCCGCGGACATGAAGCCGGAAGCGGTCTTTCGGCGTGAAGCCGCGCTCCGCTCGCGCGTTTCTCACCGCCGTGATGATCGCCTTCGTGGCGTTCATCAGCCGCTCGGCATCGGGATCTTCGAGATCCTTTTCGGTCATCGGGTAGGGCGCAATCATGATCGACGGCTCCACACCGCCGAGCTTCTGCCAGATCTCCTCTGTGACGAAGGGCATGAACGGATGCAGCAGGCGCAGCGACCGGTCCAGGACCTCGAGCAGCACGCGATGCGCGAGCTTTCTGTCATCGTCCGTGCCGCTGCGGCCGAGCAGTACCGGCTTTGCCATCTCGATGTACCAGTCACAGAACTCGTGCCAGAAGAACTGGTAGAGCGCGTTCGATGCCTCGTCGAAACGGAACAGCGAAAGCTGCTTGTTGACCTCCGCCGTCACCGCATTCAGCCGCGACAGAATCCAGCGCTCGACCGTCCTCAGACGATCTCTCTCGATCGGAGGCGCATCCTTCAGCGAGTCATCGATGTGCATCATCGCGAAGCGTGAGGCGTTCCAGATCTTGTTGACGAAAGCCGAGTAGCCCTGGATCCGGCTCTTGCCGAGCGGGATGTCGCGTCCGGAGGCCGAGACCGCGAGCGTGAAACGCAACGCGTCGGCTCCGACTTCGTTGACGACGTCGAGCGGGTCGATGACGTTACCTTTCGTCTTCGACATCTTCTGGCCCTGTTCATCGCGAACCAGGCCGTTGAGAAACACCTGGCTGAATGGGGCCTTGCCGGTAAAGCGGAGCCCCATCATGATCATTCGCGCCACCCAGAAAAAGAGGATGTCGAAGCCGGTGATCAGCGTGTCGGTCGGATAGAAGGTTTCATAGTCGGCTGCCTTCTCGTCCGGCCAGCCCATCGTGGAGAATGGCCAGAGCCCGGACGAGAACCAGGTATCGAGGACGTCGGTCTCCTGCGTCACGGCACTGCCGCACTGCGGACACTGCGTCGGATCGTCCATCGTCACGGTCGTGTGACCGTTGGGACAGTGGAACGCCGGAATGCGGTGCCCCCACCACAGCTGGCGTGAGATCGTCCAGTCGTGGATGTTCTCCATCCAGTTGAAGTAGGTCGACTCCCAGCTCTGCGGCGTGATCTGCACACTTCCGTTTCGCACGGCTTCGATCGCAGGACCGGCCAGCGGCGCGATCTTCACGAACCACTGTCGCGAAACCATCGGTTCGATCACGGTGGCGCACTTGCCATGGATGCCGATCGAGTGCGTGTAGTCCTGAGCCTTCAGCAGCAGTCCCTGCTCCTCGAGCATCGCCAGAACTCTGCGGCGTGCCTCGAAGCGATCGAGGTTCGCGAACGCTTCGCCAGCGGCCGGCAGCATTCTGCCGTCCTCTCCGATCACCTGCAGCTGCGCCAGCTGATGGCGCAGGCCTGTCTCGTAGTCGTTCTTGTCGTGGGCCGGAGTGACTTTCACGACGCCGGTCCCGAACTCGGGGTCGACAAGAATCGCATCGCCGATGATCGGAATTGAGCGGTCGGTGAGTGGCAGCCGGATACTGTTCCCGATGAGGTCCGCGTAACGCTCGTCATCGGGGTGGACCGCGACCGCCGTGTCGCCGAGCATCGTTTCGGGCCGCGTCGTAGCGACTGTCAGACGACGGTCGGTTCCATCGACCGGATAATCGACGTGGTAGAGCTTCGACTGCCGCTCCTCGAACTCCACCTCGACATCCGAGATCGCCGTGCGGCACTGCGGACACCAGTTCACCATCGCGAGATCGCGATAGATCAGTCCGTCCTCGTACAGTTTGACGAAGACATAACGGACAGCCTGTGAGAGCCCCTCGTCGAGAGTGAAGCGTTCACGCGACCAGTCGCACGAAGCTCCGAGGCGGGTGAGCTGATCCTTGATCTCGGTCGAGTGCTGCTCTTTCCACTCCCAGATGCGCTCGACGAAGGCCTCGCGTCCAATGTCGAACCGCGAGATGCCCTGCGCCGCCAGATGCTTTTCGACGACCATCTGCGTCGCGATGCCGGCGTGATCGGTGCCCGGAAGCCAGAGCGTGTTGAAACCCGACATCCGCTTCCACCGGACGATGATGTCCTGAAGCGTATTCACCAGCGCATGTCCGATGTGAAGGCGGCCTGTGACGTTGGGCGGCGGAATCACGATCGAAAACTTCGGTCGCTCCGGATCGGCAATCGGGGTGAAGTAGCCCTCCTTCTCCCAGGTCGCATAGATGCGCTGTTCGAACGAGGCAGGGTCGTATCGTTTTTCGAGTTCTTCTTTCATAGGCGGTTCGAAGGGGAGGGATTATAGAGGCAGGGCCGAGGGGAGAGAGAAGGGTGAAGAGTGAAGAGGGAAGGGTGAAGAGGGAAGGGTAGAGAGGGAAGAGGGGTGAGGAGAAAGGGAGCCTGTCATCCTGAGCCGCCGGAACCCCGAGGGCGGTGGGCTGGGTGGGAGGGGTGGAGGACGGTCGAAGGACCCCACGATCGAGCGCCGCCGAGGCACAACCGCCATGTCATCCCAGAGGGATGACGTGCGCTTGTCCGCACGACAGCTTCGGGTGGTTGCACCGCAACGGCTTTCGATGAGGGGGTCCTTCGACCGTCCTCCGCCCCTCCCGCCGCACACCCGCCCCCGGGGCTTCGGCGGCTCAGGATGACAGGCGCCCTTTCTTCCCTCTTCACCCTTCACTCCCCCCTAGAATCACCACGCACTCCCCGCTGTTCGGACAGCCATGATTCTCGGAATCGAAACTTCATGCGATGAAACTTCGGTCGCCCTGCTCGAGCGCGATGGCACTGTGCGTGTGAATCTGATTGCGTCGCAGATCGATCGCCATCGTCCGTTTGGCGGCGTAGTACCGGAGATCGCGTCCCGTGAGCACCTGCAGCATCTTTTCCCACTGCTGGAGGATGGACTTCAGCAGGGCGGGCTGCAGTGGAGCGACATCGAATCCGTTGCGGTGACCGCGGGGCCGGGCCTCATCGGTGCGTTGCTCGTTGGCGTCGCTGGTGCGCAGGGGCTCGCGTACGGTCTCGGGATTCCGCTCGTGCCGGTGAATCATCTCGAGGGACACATCTACTCTCCATTCCTTCAGAAGGAGGGTCCGGCGGCACCGCTGCCGAAGCGATTTCTCTCGCTGGTGATCTCGGGTGGACACTCCTCGATCTATGACGTTCGCGGCGCCGATGTACGGAGGATCAACCGCACGCGTGATGACGCGATCGGCGAGACGTTCGACAAAGTCGCGAAGTTCATCGGACTTCCGTATCCGGGCGGACCGCAGGTCGAAGCGCGGGCGCGGGAGGGGAGGGCAGACCCGAAGCGCTTTCCGTTGCCGGTTGCTCAGTTCCGTGACGAGTCGCTCGATTTCTCCTACTCAGGGATCAAGGCTGGCGCGATCCGGCTCGCGAGGCAGCACGAGATCGGACCCGAGGGAGACCAGTCGCTGCTCGCCGATTTTTGTGCGACCTTCCAGGACGCGCTCTTCGCCCAGTTGTTCGACCGACTCGACTCCGTGTGGGAGAGACTGGAAGGTGAGAAGCCTGCAGAGGCCGCCATTGCAGGCGGGGTCGCCGCCAACGGCGTGCTCCGCGAGAGAATGCTGGCGTGGGGAGAAAAACGAGACGTGCTCATCCGTCTGCCCGAGAAACGCTTCTGCACCGATAACGCCGCGATGATCGCGTTCGCGGGGCTCCGAAAAGGGGGAGAATCCGACCCTCGCCGCGTGACCGCCCGCTCCCGCATCGCCTGACGAAACCTTTCTGCGGGTCCGCCCGTCTGAACAAGTGGACGAAGCGAAACGAAAAAGCAACCCGATCTCCTAATCTCCTACGAAGTGCATATTCCGCCGGCCGCGAGGCCGGCGGTTGTGTTTCCAGTGAAGGGTGAAGAGCTCGTGACCTTTCACTCTTCACTCTTCACTGTCCCGGGTCCTACAATCTTCCATGGCCAAAATCGTTGTTGCAGGCGGCACCGGCTTCGTTGGTGAGCCACTCGTCAGACAGCTCCTCGGGCGTGGCGACGATGTGGTCGTGCTCTCACGCAACCCGCAGAGAGTTCGTGCCGGTCGCGGAGTTCAGTGGGACGGGAAGAGCGCCGGTCCCTGGGCTTCCGAACTCGAGGGCGCAGCTGCCGTTGTCAATCTTGCGGGGGAGAACATTGCGGACGGTCGCTGGACAGATGATCGCAAGCGCCGGCTGCTGGCAAGCCGGCTCGACGCCACCGGCGCCATCGTCGAGGCACTGAGCAGTAACGCAGCTGGAACAGCGCTGATCAACGCGTCGGCGATCGGGTTCTACGGCGATCGCGGTGACGAAGAGCTCGACGAATCGGCATCCCGAGGCGAAGGTTTTCTCGCCGATCTGGTCGAACGGTGGGAGATGACCGCACGCAAGGCAGAGCCTTTCGCTCGAGTCGTGCTGCTGCGGTTCGGAATCGTTCTTGCGCCCGAGGGTGGGGCGCTGAAGAAGATGCTCCTGCCGTTTCGTATGGGAGTCGGCGGCCCGATCGGTAACGGGAGGCAATGGATGTCGTGGGTCGATCGTGCCGATGTGCTTTCGATGATCGGATGGGTGATCGACAACAAGGACGTTCGAGGCATCTACAACGCGACCGCGCCCGAGCCGGTGCGCAACCGCGACTTCACTCGCGAGCTCGGCCGCGCGCTGAGACGTCCAGCCGTTCTCCCCGTTCCTCCTTTCGCTCTGAAGATTCTCTTTGGCCAGATGGCCGAGGAGGCGCTTCTCGCCGGGCAGCGGGTCCTTCCCCGGAGAGCCGAGGACGATGGGTTCGCCTTCGCCAGCCGGACCCTCCGTGACGCGCTTGCATCCACCCGTTGACCGTTCCGTAACTTTCCGGTGTCCGTACGTTGTTAAGGCAATCCAACCAATCGCTCCCGCGATACGGAAAGCCGAACATTCGTTCTGTTACCGAACGGTGTCGTGACATCTAACTGATTACACGTCAGTACTTTATAGATTTCTTCGAAGTGGGTTCGATCCTGCACAAAGGGGTACGAACGTGGCCTGGCCACATTTCGAAGGAGGAAATTGATGAGGTCTTTACGATATGTCGTAGTACTCGCGACCCTGATGCTCGTAAGCGTCGGGGCGTTCGCACAGAGCACCCTCACGGGCGGTCTGACGGGTATGGTGACGACGGACGGCTCGCCCCTGCCCGGAGCGACCGTCACGATTACGTCGCCGAACCTTCAGGGTAGCCGTACGGCAATCTCTGATGGGAACGGGAATTACAACTTCGCGGCTCTCCCGCCCGGTGAATACACCGTCCGTGTGGAGCTCGAAGGGCTTCAGACAGTGACCCGCACGTCGCGCGTCACCCTCGGCGGCACCTCACGTGTCGATGCCGACCTGAGAGTGTCCGCGGTGACCGAGTCGATCACGGTCACGGCAAGCGCTCCCGCCGTCATGGAGACGACGGAAGTGCAGACGAACTACCAGAAGGAGACGATCGACAACCTTCCGATTCAGCGGAACGTCAATGCAATCGCGTTGATGGCACCCGGCGTTACGGCGAACGGTCCCCGTGCTGCGCTCCAGATCTCCGGCAGCGTCGCGAGCGACAACCTGATCGTCGTCAACGGCGCGAATATCCAGGAGAACCTTCGTGGCCAGGCGCGTCCGCTCTTCATCGAGGACGCAATCCAGGAGACGACCGTCATCACTGGTGCAGTCTCGGCCGAATACGGCCGCTTCACCGGCGGCGTGATCAGCTCGATCACGAAGTCGGGTGGTAACGAGTTCTCCGGCTCGATCCGTGACACAGTGACGGACCCGAGCTGGACCGGCGCGAGCAAATTCGGTGAAGACAAGGCCGAAAGCGATCTCAGTCACACCTATGAAGCAACCATTGGTGGCCGCATCATCCGCGACCGTCTCTGGTTCTTCGGCGCGGGTCGTCTTGCGAACACGACCGGCTCATCGGGCAATATCATTCTCTCGGGCGAGAACATCCCGAGTGAGACGGAAAACACCCGCTATGAGATCAAGCTCACCGGCCAGATCGCGCCGAGCCATTCGCTGATGGTGAACTACCTCGACAACCCGCTGACATCTTCGAACAACAATCAGCTCGGCGTGTACGAGTTCCAGGCCCTCGATCCGGAAATCGAACAGGCTGAAGACTTCAAGGCCGCCCACTACAGCGGTATCTTCTCGAACAACCTCCTCGGTGAGATCAACTGGTCCGAGCGCCGCTTCACCTTCGTCGGTTACGGCGGAGAGAACCGCGACGTTTACGCAGGCACTCCGATCTATCAGGGTGTCGGTGGTGCCGGTGTCGCCAACGCTCCGTACTTCTGCGGCGTCTGCGATGACGAGCTGCGCAACAACGAGCTGCTTACGGCGAAGATGACGTACTTCCTCGGCACTCGGGGACTTGGCTCGCACAACATCGTGGGCGGTTACGAGCGGTACAACGAATTCCGCCTGTCGAACAACTACCAGTCGCCCACGAACCTCGTCATCGGCCTCTATACGACGCCCGTCACGCTTCAGAACGGCGTGCCGATCTTCACGATGAACGAGTTTGATTACGTCGAGTACTATCCGGTCGAGATCCCGTCGGTCGGCTCCGACCTCACCACGCAGTCGGTCTTCATCAACGACAAGTGGGACCTCAACTCGAACTTCTCGTTCAACGTCGGCGCTCGCTACGACATGACCGAGGGGAACGACAGCGAAGGCAATCCGACGGCAGACGATTCGCAGATCAGCCCGCGTCTCGGCATCACGTATGATCCCGCCGGCAACGGTCGGATGAAGTTCAACGCCAGCTATGGCAAGTATGTCGGCCGTCTGGCCGAAGGCGTCCAGGGCGCAGGCTCCGCAGCCGGCTCTCCGTGGGGCATCTACTACTACTATGACGGCCCGACCATTACCGGCACGTCCTCGCAGGTTGTCCGTCAGGCGGTCGACTGGTTCCTCGCGAAGGGCGGAACCGATTACGTCAACTGGCAGGGTGACTACGATCCGTTTCTGAGCATCGGTGGCTTCTCGACGCGTCTCGCCGGCAAGCTCCGCGCCCCGGGTGTGGACGAGTTCACGCTCGGCGCCGGCTTCCAGCTTTCGCCGAACGCTTACGTCCGCGCCGATTACATCAACCGTGAGTGGAACAACGCATACGTTTCGATCACCAACCAGCAGACTGGCGTCGTGACTGAGCCGATCACCGGCGCGCGCTCCAACCTCACGCTCGTCGACAACACCGACCTGCTGACCCGCGAGTACCAGGCGATTCAGCTCAGCGCTAATGCTCGCTTCTTCGAGCGCCTGAATGTCGGGACCAACTACACCTGGTCCGAACTGAAGGGTAACGCCGAGATGGAGAACGTCGGCAACGGTCCGATCTCGGAAGGCGGCTGGATCTTCCAGTACCCCGAATTCCAGGGCTTTGATCAGAACCGTCCGACTGGCTTCCTCTCTGGCGACCAGACGCACAAGCTCCGCGCCTGGGCCGGAATGGACTTCCCGCTCGGCCCGGTCGGCGTGCTGAACGTCAGCCTGATGCAGCGCTTCGACTCCGGTACCCCGTATTCGGTGGCCGGTGCGATTCTCGCCCGCCGCGACCCGAGCACCGGAACGGCTCCGCTCTCGTACCACTCGACCCCGAACACGGTGACGTACTTCTTCAGCGACCGCGGCGCGTTCCGCTGGGACGACGTCCATGCAACGGACATCGCGCTCAACTACCGCTTCCCGTTCCGGATGATGGAGCTCTTCTTCGAGGGCGACGTCATCAACGCGTTCGACAACCAGGCGCAGATTGCCGGCAACGTCGCGGTGACCCGCACGGCGACCGCATTCAACCCCTTCACCGAAGCTCCGGTCGAGGGTCTGCACTACAACAAGGCGGCCGCGTTCGGTCAGGCCCGCAGCGCAGCTGACTACCAGCTCGCACGCACCTACCGTCTGTCATTCGGTCTCCGCTTCTAAGCTTCAGATCACGTAGTACGATTCGACGCCCCGGCCAGCACGGCCGGGGCGTTTTTCGTAGAGACCATCCATGCGCCGCCTCGTTCCTCTATTGCTGATCGCCATTCTTGCCGGCTGCTCGCGCTCCAGCGAGCAGCGCGATGTCTCGTCGCCTGGTGCGCCGGTGATCATCATCTCGATCGATACCCTTCGCGCCGATCGCCTTCCGGCATGGGGCTACCGTGGAGTGGAGACGCCGGCCATCGACTCGCTGCGCCGCGACTCGATCCTCTATCGCAACGCCTGGTCGCACGCGCCGACTACGCTGCCTTCACACGTTTCGATCTTCACCGGACTGCTGCCGCCTGCCCACGGCGTGCGCAACAACCTTGGATACATCTTCGACGGCACGACCCACAAAACACTGCCGAGACTTCTACAGGGAGCCGGGTATGCGTCGGGTGCGGCGGTGTCCGCGTATGTCCTTCGCGCCACGACCGGACTCGGCGCCGAATTTGACTCGTATGACGACGCGATCGAGTCGAAGGGTGACGTATCGGTCGGGGAGCTCTCACGAGATGGTGGCGCCACGTCTGCGATCGCTCAGCGATGGATCAACGAGCGTGCCGCGCAGCCGTTCTTCTACTTTCTGCACCTCTTTGAGCCTCACACCCCGTATGCGCCGCCGGAGCCGTACCTCTCCAGATACGAGCATCCCTATGACGGTGAGATCGCTGCGGTCGATGCGATCGTCGGTCGGTTCCTGGAGTCGTTGAAAGCGAACGGCGTTTATGACCGTGCGCTCATCATTCTCCTTTCGGATCATGGCGAAGGGCTGGGCGATCACGGCGAGGCGGAACATGGCGTGTTCCTCTATCGTGAGGCGATTCACGTTCCGCTGCTCGTCAAGTTGCCGGGTGGTGCGCGGGCCGGCTCGACAGTGGAGGAAAACGTCCAGCTCATTGACGTCTTCCCGACCGTGGCGGCCGTCGCTGGCGTAAAGCCGCCGGATGGCCTACCCGGACGATCGCTGCTCGAGAGTCAGGACCCATCGCGGGCGGTCTACAGCGAGACGTTGCTTCCGCGTCTTCATTTCGGATGGAGTGATCTCGCGTCTCTCGTCAAAGGGAATTATCACCTGATCCGCGCGCCGCGCCCGGAGCTGTACGACATGGCCGCCGACCCGGGAGAGAAAACCAGCATCCTCGACTCGCAGCGAAGGCAGTACGCTGCGATGCGCGATGAGCTGTCGCGCTTCGAAGCCGCGGTGCAGGCGCCCTCACCGGTAAGCCAGGAGGAGGCCGACAAGCTTGCGGCGCTTGGCTATCTCGGCTCGATGCGCGCGGAAGCAGGCGACGATCTGCCTGACCCGAAAGATCGGATCGGCGATCTCGAGCAGATGAGGCGGGGCGCTGCTGCGGAACGCGAAGGACGTGAGGCTGACGCTCTCGCTCTGTATCGAGCGGTGCTCGAGGTGAACCCACGTTTTACCGATGCCTGGATCCGCCTGGCTGCTCTGTTCGAAAAGCAGGGAGAGATTGCAGCGGCCGAGGAGGCCTATCGTCGCGCGATCGACACATCGCCTGAGCTGGCGTCAGGACTCGCCCTTTCGGTCGGTACTCTGCAGTATCGAGCGGGGAAGCTGGACGACGCGGCGGCGCACGCTCGTCTGGCACTGGGCAAACCGATGACAGCCGCCGGCGCGCATCTGTTGCTCCCGCGGATCGCATTGCAGCGTGGCAATCCTGCCGAAGCGGAGAGGGAGGCGGGGCTCGCCGCGACCGATGCGAGTCGCAGACGTGATGCCGCAGTGGTCGTGGCTCGCGCCCGCGTGGTCCAGGGGCGGCTGCCAGAAGCGCTGCAGCGTCTCGACGCGCTGAAGACCGATCCCGCGCCGCTGCTCGATCTGGAAGCGACCCGGGGAGACACCCTGGCGAGGATGAATCGACCGGAGGAAGCGGAGCAGGCGTTTCTCGCTGAGGTAAAAGCGTTTCCAAACAACCGCGAGGCGTACACGCGG
>DASVLC010000008.1:0-8270 GCA_036385045.1 Thermoanaerobaculia bacterium
TGCAGCCGGACGGAACGCTCCGGCGCGTGACGGCCGCACATCGCGATCCGGAGATGCAGTCCTGCGTGCAGCGCATGTGCGATCTCCCGATCCCGGCGGTAGGAGCGGAAACAGTCTTCCTCGCGCTCGAATCGGGCAGGCCGGTGCTGGTTCCGGAGCTCTCGAAAGAGGATTGGTCGCAGTTCGACAGTGACACCGCCTTCGTCGAGCTGGTGCGCACCCTCGGAGTCGGCTCTTACATCTCCGCCCCCCTGACGGCTCGCGGTCGCGGCCTCGGCGTTCTGACTCTGGTCCGGTCATCCGGGAGAGGATTCGAAGAGGCAGATGTCGCTGTGGCCGCTGATTTGGCGTCGCGGGCCGCCCTGGCGCTCGACAACGCGATGCTGTTCGCGGCCGTCGAGGAGGCGAGTCGAGCGAAGGACACGTTCTTTGCGATGGTCTCTCACGAACTGCGTACGCCGCTCACGTCCATCATCGGATGGGCGACGATGTTGACGAATCCCGACATCGACTCGAATCTGCGTGAGCTCGGTCTGACCGAGATCAATCGAAGCGCGACTGCGCAGGCGCGAATCATCGAGGATCTGCTCGACAGCGTCCGCATTTCGGCTGGCAAAATCCAGCTCGAACTCTCCGAGGTCGCGCTCGACAGCGTTGTCGATGAGGCGGTTGCGCTCATTCAGCCACTGCTGACCGATAAGGAGCTCGACCTTGGACTGGTCCACGATCCGCGCGCAGTCGTGACGGGTGATCGGCATCGCCTGGTGCAGGTTGCTTCCAATCTGCTGACGAACGCGGTCAAGTTCACGCCGAGGTTCGGTTCGATTCAGGTTCGCGTCTCGGCCGAGCATCCCGGCGGGATGGCGGCGCTGATCGTGCGCGACACCGGCCGCGGAATTTCGCCTCGGTTCCTCCCTCATGTGTTCGACCAGTTCAGCCAGCAGGAAGATGAATCCGGCGGTGTCGGAATGGGCCTCGGACTCAACATCGTCAAATCGTTCGTCGAACTGCACGGCGGTGCCGTGAGCGTCACGAGCGAGGGCGAGGGCGCCGGTTCCGAGTTCACCGTGCGGCTACCGGCCGTGGCAGGGCGGCCGTAAGAACAAAGCTTCCGCATCTCCTGTTCACTCGGATACGCTTCTGAATAGCTCACTCACCGAAACATCACCTCAAGCACCACCGGACAGTGTCCCGTGGTTGAAAAGGACCTGCTCATCTCCAGCACAGCCGAAGTACTAGCGCCCGCGCCCATCTCCACTCCCGATTCGCCGATCGTGTCCAGTCTGGGCCCGGAGCCGTGGACTGCTCCCTGGTGGAAGACGGCGAAGGGTGACGGGCCGACGTTTTTCTACATCGTTCTGATTCACATCCTGGCGATCGCCGGGCTGGTGTTCTTTCCGACGCCCGGCTGGAAAGTGATCGTGGCGACGGTTGCGCTCGGCTGGATCGGTGGTCTCGGAGTCACCGTCGCATACCATCGAACGCTCGCACATACCGCGCTGCGTCTGAACCCGGTGGTGCGGCATATTCTGATCTTCTTCGCCATGTTCAACGGATCGGGCTCTCCCGACTCGTGGACCGCGAATCACCGCCAGCACCATGCGCGCGCCGAAACACCGGAAGACATCTCGAGTCCTGCCATCGGCGGGTTCTGGTGGTCTCACCTGCGCTGGCTCTGGCAGGCGGGCAACGTGCCGCTGGCGCGCTGGTGTCCTGACCTCGACAAACCGCAGTATCGATTCTGGAACCGCATTCAGATTCCGCTGCTCGCCGTCTCGCTCTTCGGTGGACTCGTCTTCGGTCTCGCGGCCTTCTTCTGGCTGGGACCGATGCGACTCGTCGTCTCCCTCCACGCCCAGTGCTTCATCAACAGCATCGCGCACATGCGCGAAGGGAGGAAGCGGGGCGAGGACTCCTCGCAGAACATCGCCTGGCTCGCCCCTCTCCATTTTTTCCAGGGGGAGAACTGGCACGGCAATCATCACGCGAAACCGTCATCGGCCCGGTTCGGCTGGCGCCCGTGGGAGATCGACTTCGGCTGGTACGTCATCGTGCTCCTCGAGCGCCTCGGCCTCGCCACCGCGGTCAAGCGCCCGTCACGTTAGGCTGGGGCGTGGCGACCAGGCAAGCGAGGGGGTCGCGCGGCCCGCGCGATCGCCGATGGCGTCTCGCCATCGGTGCGCTCACGAGAAGGTCGACGACCAGGTGCCTCGACCGCGCCGCCGCACGCCCCCAATCCTGTTCATTTTCCGGACAGGCGTTCTCATTGCCGTCGCACTGCCCGTCCCTGCGAACGGCGTAACTCGCGATGTGACAGTAGCTTAAGGACCTCAACCTTGCGGCACACTCATTGAACCATCCAGCCACCATGCGATTGATCGTGCGTGAGGTGAGGAAGCGAACCGGGGCTGGCGGGCATCACGAGTTCGAGGAGCTCTGTGCCAGCGTCACCGATGAGTTCCGCAGCGAGGAGTTCTCAGCCTTCTGGGATGGCCTGTCGGCCCCCAGCGAGCTCCCGGCGAAGCCGCCTCCGTCGCCTGAGTCGCTGTCGAAGGGCCGCCTGATCGACATGCTCTCGATTCTCTGCGTCGTCTGACGGGGGTGGCACGACGCCGCCGCGACTGAGGGAAATGACACAAAAGTAGCCTGTCATCCCGACCGTAGGGAGGGATCTGGGTGGGTGGGCGGTGCGATGCACGTGCTTAGCGCCACCCATCCCCCAGATCCCTCCCTACGGTCGGGATGACAGAAACACGCGCTGGGAAGCGACTGCGGGAAAGAAACTGCGGAATGCTACGCGTCGTCCGGCCGCAAGTGATGCATTCTGAATACGGGGCCACAAACCCGCAAAGTTGGAGTTTCCCGCCCTCCGTCCCGTTGCATCCTGTCCATCAATCGAACAGTGTTTGAACTGCGAACGCCGTCGAGCCGATAGAAATCCAGCGTTATCAGTCACTTAGCGTTGGCTTAACCCTTGAGCTAACCGGAGCCATGTCCAGAATCCTGGTAGTCGATGATGAGCCCGCAATTGTCGCCGGAATCCAGAGCCTTCTCGAGCTTCATGACATCGAGTCGGAAGGCGCCTGGGACTGTGAATCGGCCGAGG
This sequence comes from Thermoanaerobaculia bacterium, assembly GCA_036385045.1. Taxonomy (GTDB): domain Bacteria; phylum Acidobacteriota; class Thermoanaerobaculia; order Gp7-AA8; family Gp7-AA8; genus QHVT01. Next base: position 3,107 of record DASVLC010000008.1, read on the forward strand.
AGCGGATCAGCGCGGAGTTCTTTCCGATCATCCTCGCCGATCTGCGGATGCGAAGCGACGAAGATGGCTTTCGCCTTCTCGACGCGGTGAAGCGGATCAGCCCGAACTCGAGAGTGGCGACGATGACGGCGTATGCCGACGCGGCCACCGAGGCGCGACTTCGTGATCGCGGCTCCGAACTGATTCTGCACAAGCCGTTCGAAGAAGACGAACTGATGGCGGCGCTGCGCGAAATGCTGGCCGCCATCGAAGCGGCGGCATCGGCGCATGTCAGCGACAGCGAACTGTATGAGGCGACTCTCAGCACGCTCGAGTCGATCTCGCGAGGACGCTACCACTTCACGAAAGACGAAGCGGAGGAGCTCGTCCAGGACACCTGGGTACTGTTCCTGGAGAAGCGGGCGTCCGTCCGCGCGCCGAAGGAGTGGCTGACGGGAACGCTGAGAAACCTCTGCCGTCAGGAGATCGATCGCCGGTGCCGCGACCGTCAGAGAGTTCCGGAGATCGTCCCGGAGACCTTCACTCCGGCGGATGACGAGGTGCTTGCGGTACGGCAGGCGCTGGAACGTCTCGATCCGCGATCGCGAGAGCTCTGCACACTGATCGGCCTCGAGCAGCGTTCCTATGAAGAAGTGGTCGCGACGGCCGGCATTCCGATCGGCTCAGTCGGGCCGCTCTACATGCGCGCCAAGCAGCGGCTGCGAAAGGCGATGGACAATTGAATTGAGAGTTGTCCAGTGTGGTCGAACAGCCGCCCTGGACTTTGCAGCTTGCTCGTGTGTGGCCGGTTGCGCAGCCCCTCACCCGGCCCTTCGGCTTCGCTCAGGGCCACCCTCTCCCCGCTAAGATCGCGGGGAGAGGGGCGACAAAGCTCATGTCAGGCGAAGGCTCACCCCGCAATGACGTGCGCAGAGCCTAATCAGCTCGCCTGTCATCCTGAGCCGCCGGAGCCCCGGGGTGGGCGTGCGGGTGTGAGGGGCGGAGGACGGCCGAAGGACCCCCTCATCGAGCGCCCTGCACGTCAACGGCCCGTTAGCGCGGCTCGGAGCGCCGCGTAGCGGCAGCCGGATGGTAGCCGGGGGTGCGAAGCGGCCCCCGGTTGGTTGCGAACCAACCAGTGTGCACCGGACGAGACGCGTGCATGGACGTGAGCGCGGGGGAGTGGTCCGGTGCCGCGATGCGGCACACTGTCTTTCGACGATGACCGGGGGTCTGAGCGCATTCGCGCTCAGACCCCCGGCTACCATCCGAAGCCGCTACGCGGCTGAGTGGAAGCCGAATCTCAGCTCAGTTTCTTTCCCTCAATCGCGGGGTTACGCCGTCGCCTGGCTTGCGACCACAGGCAACCCCATTCCCAATTCTCAATTCGCGGCAGCGCCCGCCGGCGCCGGCCTCGCGTAGTGGTATCCCTGACCGAGGGCGATTCCGAGTCCCCTGGCCGCTTCGGCTGTCTCGTGCGTTTCGATTCCCTCGAGGATCAGCTCACATCCGAAGTCGGCGGCGAGCGCCATGATGTTCCGGACGATCTTCGACTTCACCTCATCGGATTCGAAGCCGGTCCCGAAGTCTCTGCTGATCTTGAGGAATGCCGGTTTGATCTGGTCGATCAGCGGCAGATGGGAGTAGGCGATTCCGACATCGTCGAAAGCGAATCGAATCCCCGCGCGTTTCAGCTCGAAGATCGTTTCGACGATCTGCGGATCACTGCTCAGAGGACTCTGTTCGGTGATCTCGAGCACGATGCGATCGAGTGCGATGCCTGACTTCGCTGCCTCGGCGATGATCACCTCGCACAGCCGGTGGTCCGATGTGAGCGCCGATGGATGGACGTTGATGAAGACGGCCGCTCCATCGGGAAGCGCAGCGGCCGACTGAAGGCTTTTCCCGACACAGGTAATCTCGAGGTCGGCGACGCGAAGCTGACGGGCAGCGTAGCGAAACAGTGCTTCGGGATTCTGCAACAGCGAGTCGGATTGGCAGCGAGTCAGAGCCTCATAGCCGGCGTGCTCGCCGGTTGCCAGCCGGACGATCGGCTGGAACAGCGTCGACACGAGGCCTCCCGTCAGCACCTCTTCGAGTGTCGGCACGTGGATGACCGCGGGCTCTTCCGAACCTCCGCGCCGATACGGCGCATCGGAATTGAGCAGCTCATTGAGCTCATCGAGCTCGAATGGCTTGCACAGGAACCCTGTCGCGCCACGTTGCGACGCTTCGAGTTGCAGCGCGTGTGGCCCATCGCCGGTCATCAGAATCACCCTCGTATCGGGCGACTGTCGCTTCACGAAGAGGATGAAGTGCAGCCCCTCGAATCCGTACTGGCCGGAGAGTCGGATGTCGCACACCACATGAGACGGCTTGTGCGCCTCGACCGCGAGCTCTGCAGATTCAATGTCCCTGCAGGTGATCACGGTCCGTCCCTCCCGCTCGAGCCCCATGGCCAGCGCATCGGTGATCGCGGCGTCGTCGTCGACGACGAGAACGATCTGATGCGAATCAATCTCCGGTGGGACGGCTGCCATAGCGTTCTCCGAAAACGGCGACGGTGCGGAGCGTAGTTTAATTCCGGAAGAGATTTCGGAAAATACGGATAGGGCAGCTGGAAGTTGCTGCGATGCCTGCGAGCGATTCATTTCACCCCCTTCCTGGGAGCGTGCTGCGTGACGACCGCGCGGCTGACGAGCCGCACCATCTCTCTGCCGTCTTCACTCTGTTCGTAGGTCCGGCAGAGAAGGAGCACTTCGGATGGTGCAGTCTCCGCGGGAATCGTGAAGCCGTCTTCCGGCAGTGCGGAGGAATGCGTGATCTTCTGCTCCCAGCGGCCGTTCCGGCGGAGGCAGCGGACAAAGCTCTCCTGGGCCGGAGTCGACAGATAGGCCGACGGCTTCTCGTTCCAGCCTCGCAGGTTCGCGACCCACCTCCGCATGTTGTTCTCCTCGAGGTCGGCGATGATCCGTTCGAGCGACTGCTGTGCCTGCGTGCTGAGCGCCAGGAAGTGGAGCCGCGATTCGTAGCGTCCCCGCGCGAGAGAGACGACTCGGGACGCCAGCACCTCAGCCGAAGCGGCGAAGTGCGTGCCGTGCCACTGGAAGGAGACGCGTTTGATCGAGCGGAGCGCCACCGGAGACTCGTGACGTACACGAATGCCTGTCGCACTGATATCGATAAGCGTCCCGTTGCCGTGACCGATCTGGACCGGGACGATTTCAGAGAGCCGGTGACGTGGCGAGCGCCGTCGTTCGAGCTGGGAGACCTCGGGAATGGATAGGAGTGCGCTGGTCATCGAGAATAGCCTCCGTTGATCGGGCTGTATCTGGAAATGCCGTGAGTGGGCAGAGAGCGGACGCCTGCGCAGGCGAGCTCAATCAGAGCTCCCATCGCGAGGGGATGTCCTGAAGCGGTGGGGAAGATCACGAAGCCATCAATTCCACGGGCTGTACCATCCCCTGTCCGATGCTAAGTGTTGCAACTGGAGAGGGTTAGTTGGCGACGGCCTCCTGGTGATGTGTTCGAAAGCCGGACAGTCGTCCTGTTTTCGCTCGTCCGGATGCTTCTCCTCAGAGCCACCGCCTTCGCCGGGCTGAATTTGACGGATTGCCGCGCGCCTGATTTCATGGGCGCCCCTTGATTCGTCAATCGCCGTTCTGAAGGAGTCAGTCATGATCAACCGTCGTGAATGGATCGGTCTCACTGCCGGCGCAGCGGCAGCCATCGCCATCAACCCCCGCTTCCTCTATGCAGGAGGACAGGCAGGTCTGCTTCGGCGCGCCATCCCATCGACCGGCGAGATGCTGCCGGTGATCGGGCTCGGAAGCTCAGCGACCTTCTCCCAGGTTGCGCGAACCGAGGATGTCACCGCGCTCCGTGAGGTAATTCAGACGATGGTCGCGCGCGGGGCGACGGTTTTCGATACGGCCCCGGGTTACGGCGAGTCGGAGAAGGTGGCGGGGAGCATCGCGCAGGAGCTCGGCATCGAAGAGACGATCTTCTGGGCGACGAAGGTGAATGTCGTCGCCCGAGGCGGGGACGGCACGGCCGATCCTGCGGCTGCGCGCGCCCAGATCGAAGAGTCATTCAAGAAGCTCGGCGTGCCGAAGATCGACCTGATTCAGGTGCACAACCTCGCCGACGTCCCGACGCAGCTCGGCATTCTGAAGGAGTTGAAGAAAGAGGGACGCGTCCGCTACATCGGCGTGACGACGACCAGCAAGGGCCAGTATCCGCAGCTCCTCGAAGTGATGCGCAACGAGCCGATCGACTTCATCGGTATCGACTATGCCGTCGACAACCGTGACGTCGAAGAGACCATCCTGCCGCTCGCAGCCGACCGGAAGATCGGCGTCCTCGTCTACCTCCCGTTCGGACGGACGAGGCTCTGGCAGCGCGTCGCAGGCCGGGAACTGCCGGAGTGGGCCGCGGGATTCGATGCGACGACCTGGGCGCAGTTCTTCATCAAGTACGTCGTCAGCCATCCCGCCGTCACCGTCGTCACGCCCGCAACCAGCCAGTCGCGTCACATGATCGACAACATCGGCGGAGGCATCGGCAAATTGCCGGACGAAGCAACGCGCAAACGGATGGCCGCTTTCGTCGACGCGCTGCCGGCGGCGCCGGCGCGGTAGCGGCGCTGCGCGAATTGAGAATTGGGAATTGAGAATTGAGAATGGGGCGGGGCTCCGGCGGCTTCTAAACTAATGACACGCCGACACGAAGCGCCGTAGGCGCGATTGATCTTAGCCCAGGACAAAGTCCTGGGAAAATGTCCGTTCATGAAGCAGTCCCGTAGGGATGATTGAAGAGGACCCTCAATCGTCCCTACGGGACTTACACTTCGATTGCGATCTACCCAGGACTGGCGTCCTGGGCTACGGTCAATCGCGCCTACGGCGCTGCTCGCCAGTCAGACGATCCGTTTCGATTCAGGAATGTCATCTGCGTATCACCGGCGCTTCGCGACGTTATCTGACTCTGCCGGCCATTCTCCAATTCTCAATTCGCATCAGCGCAACAGCCCGGGATAAACCACCCCGTCCGGCGGTTCGAAGTCGAGGCCGAGCAACTCGGCTACCAGAGGGGCGATGCAGGTGAGCGGCAGGATCGGAACCGATGCGCCGGCGCGAATGCCCGCACCGCAGGCGACGAATCCGGTATTCATGTCTGCCATCTC
>DASVLC010000009.1:0-3118 GCA_036385045.1 Thermoanaerobaculia bacterium
GCAGCGAGGCGAGGATGAATACGCCGGGAGCGAACGAAAACAACTGGTCCTGGCGCCTCTATCCCGGCGTGTTGACGCACGACCAGGCTGCGACGCTGCGGCGGTTAGCGGTTCTGACGGGAAGAGTCTGAACAGCACCGCGCGACGGACGCCGGCTGACGACATAGCCGAACGTTCACCCGGAGCGGGCGGGTGGGTGGACATGCGAGGAGGGCTGGCAGGCTACGTACTCCGTGACGCTGGGGCCAGGCGAGCTTCAGCCGTCTCGAGGATGAACTCGCGCCACGCCTGCTGCTAATTCTCGAAGGACGTGCGGCTCCGCGGGTTCAGTGGACGGCGTCCCGCAGATCCTGGATATGTCGCGAGCGGATCACCCCACCGCTCACCGCGCCGTCCAGTACCAGGGTCGGCGCGCCGAAGTAGATACGCAGGTCATTCAATGCGTTTCCCAGTGCGGCAACGTGCGACGCCCGCACGGGCTGCCCTTTACCGGCATCCGGAAGAGCGATCGGCGCCAGTCCTATGGCCGCCGACATCACATTGAGCTTGGTCAGGATCTCAGCGATATGCGCGGCTTTGATCGTGCTCCCACTCATCACCGGATCGTCGCTGAATGAGCCCAGCATCGCGAAATCGACGTTACTGGTCGACAGATGGTTGCCTTCCACGTCGAACTCTTCCATCCGGAACGCGAAAACGCTATCGGGAGAAGCTTGCCAGGTGGCGTAGGGAGAGGCCCACCCTTGTGCGATTCTCGACCACCCACCCGTGTTCACCTTCATCCAAATATCGAATCGGCGGTTGGTCGTAACGAGCGGGTACCCTCGGGCGACGATGGAGTTCCCGCTGGCTGAGACTTCGAGGTGGAAGACGTCGGGCGGAATCACTTTGAACGCGAACGTCGATTCAGACCGGTTGTAGTTATCGTCTCCCTCGTAAACGAGACGCAGATGGTGTGTGCCAGCGGGCATTACCGGCAGCGAAATGTCTGAATCCGCGCCGCTGGAAAGGATGCCACTCGCAACGAGCGTACTCCCGCTGTAGACCTTCACCGCACCGGAGGGATAGGCCGCGCTGTAGCGCGGGTTCACCGACGCGCTGCACAGCCCCGTCTGTCCATAACGGACTGCGCCTGGACTGCAGGTCACGGACGATTCCGCCCTGAGTACTACCTGGGAGAACACAGTCGACAAACTTGGTGGATGCGAGGCGTCGCCGCTGTAACCGACCGTCAGATCGTACGTTCCTGCCGGCAACGGCATCATCCACGCTGACTGAGGAGCCTGCCTCGTCTCAGCGAACTCACCGGTCCCGTGAAGCCGAAGGGTCCCTGTGATCGGGTCGGGTAACGGAGAGGTTACCGACCCCTGAAGAAAGAGGCTCTGTCCGAAAACGATCGACCCTTCGCCATTTTCCCTGGTGAGAGTTGTAGTCGTCGTCGTGATAAGCACACGCTGAATCAGGGGAGTCGAGACGCTGGGACGATGATTGAGATCCCCCTCGTAAGTGACGATGAACTCATGTTCTCCCTGGCTTAACCCCTCGATCGTAAGACTCGACGTCTCGCCCTCGATCGGCATGGTAGCGATCGGGAGTCCACCGTGACTCAAGACCAACTCGCCCGTCACGGGGGGCGCCTGGATGTCTCCGAAAACCGCGCGGCCCGCGCTCGCCTCGATGGTCGCCGACTGTCCGACGCTGATCACGGGCGTCACCAACCGTGCACCAACCCGGGAGTCGCCTGACCGGTTTCGCGCAATTGATATCCCCCCGCTCTCTCTGACCGCCATGTCGGGCCGGCCATCGAGATTGAAGTCACCCACCTGCAATTTCAGTGGATGCACCACTTTATACAATGCAGGATCAGCAAAAAGGCCGGTACCATGCCCGCGGAACGTGGCGATCGCGCCGTCAACGCCAGAAGTCAGAGGGACAATCACATCGCGTTTTCCGTCTCCAGTTGCATCGAAGATCGCCAGGTCATGGCTCGCCCAGCCACTCGGTATCGAATAGAGGTGGGGGTACGCGAACGTCCTCGAACCAGTATTGAGTACGACCGTCACCGTGCCAGTCGTCGCCTCGGTCGAGATAACGTCCAGATCACCGTCTGCATCCAGATCTGAGAGAACGATCTGCGTCGAGCGCGCGGCAGCGGAGATCTCGACCACCGCCCCGAGAGCTCCATCCCCTGTTCCGAAATGAACCCTCCGAACTTCCGGCGACTGCTGCGCCACCAGAAGATCGGTCTTACCATCCCCATCGACGTCACCTACGGCAATACGGTACGACGACGCTGCAATGGAAAACCTTGAGGACTCCGCGAACCCTCCCGTACCATCGCCGAGAAGGATCACGACAAGCGACGAGTCCGCGCTGCGGATCGCGAGGTCGACCCTGCCGTCGGCATTGAAATGTGCGGCAACGAGCTCCGCCGGGACAAAGTCCAGTGCCGTAAACTTCGCGGAGGCGAACGTTCCGTCACCATTCGATCGCAGGACAAACACTCGATTTGTCGCGGATTCGATTCCTATCAGGTCCGGCTTGTTGTCGCCGTCCACGTCGGAAACAACGAGTCCGACCAGCGAGGATGTGGCAAACACCTCGATGAAAGGACCGATCGTGCCCTCCGCCGTCGTGCGGCTCAACCGAAGGAAATAGTCGGAGAAAACGCCCGCGATGTCGGGACGTCCATCGCCATCAAAATCACCGACCACCATCCGCGTGGGCTGGACTGCCAGGTACCCAGTTCTTTCCCAATAGGGGTAGTACGCCTGCACTTTGACGGTAGTGAACAGAACGAGAACGGATGCCGCGAGGCGGATTGAGAGCTGGAGAAAGTGGGGTTTCATTCTTGCGAGATGGATCTGCGTCTGAAGATCTCTAAATTGTACCCTACGCAGGGACGGGAACCAGGACGGACTTCGAATGTCAGCTGATGAACACCGAAGGCCTGTCCTCCAATTCTCGCCGCCTCTCGCTCATTCGCGCCGCCTACACCTCGGTAGCCGAGACGGCCATCGTGCCGGTGCAGGACATCCTCGGATTCGGCAGCGAGGCGAGGATGAATACGCCGGGAGCGAACGAAAACAACTGGTCCTGGCGCCTCTATCCCGGCGTG
>DASVLC010000010.1:0-11191 GCA_036385045.1 Thermoanaerobaculia bacterium
GTCCTCAGGCGTGACGGGCCTGAATGGAACTGCTTGCGCACACAACTGCGCCCCCGCTGCGCCGGAGGCGCTGTTGCCGGTAGCCAGGGGTTGCGCGCCTGCGCGCTACCCCTGGAAATCATAAGAAAGAGATGCTGCCCCGGCAGGGGCACGTGCGTGGACCGAAAAACGCGGGGCATGTGCCCCTGCCGGAGCACGAACATCATCTCCGGATGCAGTCCAGGGGTAGGCGCTGTCGCGCCAACCCCTGGCTACCGGCTACGGCGCCTGCCGGCGCAGAATCCGGGTTGCTCGGAACTCCTCGGTTCCTCGGGGTTCCTCGGTTACTCGCCGTTCGGTTCCTCGGTTCCTCGAGTTCCTCGGCGGCCCTGCCGGAATCAACCGGTCACGATCTTGCTCTCGATCGAAACCAGTTCCAGCTCGAACGTCAGCGCTTTCCCCGCCAGCGGGTGATTGGCATCGAGGGTGATCGAGTCATCCTCCATTGCGGCAACGGTGACCGCAGCACTCGTCCCATCGGGGAAACCGACGCGCAGCATGTCACCGACTTCGATGTCGTTGCCGGGAGGCATCTGGTCGCGCTCGACGGAAAAGACGAGCTCTTCGCGCCGCTCGCCGTAGGCCTCTTCGGGAGCAATCCTCTCGGTCTTCTTATCGCCCGTGGACATCCCTTCTACCGCGGTCTCGAAACCGGGAATCACCTCACCCTCTCCAATGGTGAAGACGAGCGGCTCGCTCCCGTGTGAGGTATCGAAAACTGATCCATCTTCCAGCGTACCGCGATAGTGAATATGAACCGTGTCTCCGCGCTGCGCCTGCTGCATATGTGAGCCTCCCTCTTACCTGGTGACACCTGATTCGTTCTGTTCGTGAAGCGACGGAGTCGCCCCGCACGCCTAACGCAGCAGATCCAGTACGCCACGGACGGGGATGTTCACCCAGTCCGGTCTGTTATTGAGCTCGTAGAGGATTTCGTACAACGCTTTCTCGAGCAGGTAGGCAGTGAGGAGCACTTCCACCGACTCCGAGCGGGCCGGCAGATGATTGCCCTTCTCGCTCTCAGCCAGATAGGCCCGCAGGAAGGCGGCGCTGACCCACCGATGCCAGAACTGCGCTCCGGTCTCGAGAAGCGCGAGATCCTCGCTCCGAACGTAAGAGCCAGGTGCAGCTCCCGAGACGACGGCGTGAGGTGCGTAGTGAAACGACCGGAGCATCCCCGCGACGTCGCGTAGCGCGTTGCGCTTGATACGCCGTTCGCTCAGGGGACGCGCTGGCTCTCCTTCGAAGTCGATGATAACGAAGTCGGTACCCGTGTAGAGCACCTGCCCCAGGTGATAGTCACCATGGATCCTAATCCGCGAGGCTTCGATCTTTCCGTTCAGCACCTCGCGAATTCGTTGGTGCAGCTCAACCTCCCGCTGGAGCAGTTCCGAGTACAGCGGATTTTCATCGGTGCGTTTACGCAGGGCCTGAAGGGTCTGGACGACCTGCGTACGCATGTACTGGTAAATCGACCGCTGGTAGTGAGGAGTGAACGCCTCCGGGGCGAAGGCGGTAATGTCGTCGCGTGACGCAAGTGCGAGGTGCATTTGAGCCGTCAGCTGGCCGAGCCTCTCGGCGTCACCCAGATAGCTCCCGATCGTCTCGCGTGCGATGTCGTCGATTCCAGGCAGCTGCGCGAGCTCGAACAGGTTTTCCTGCGGCATCGCCTTCGCGATTCGCTCGGCCGCCTCCGGCTCACTGAGCAATCGATCGAAATAGCGGCCGAGCGAGTCGACCGTGTACGACCACGCGTCTCCCGAGTTCGGCGTGAATCCCTGCAGAATCGCGACGGTGACCGGCATCCCTTTCTTCTCGTCACGATACTCGAGGGTCCCGGCCACCGTTGGCGTGTGCTTGAACGATGTCTCTTCGTTGAGAAACCTTGTCACCTCGAAGTCGGTGTTGATGCCCGACTCCAGGCGGCGGAAGAGCTTGAGGAAGAGCCGCTGGCCGTAGATCAGTGCGGTATTGCTCTGCTCCACGCCCAGCACATGCGATTCGAGGGGCTCGGTACCGCGAAGCTCCTTGAACGAGCGCGTGGTAACACCTGCCACGGTGCCTTTGGCGCCGCGGAGCTGCTTCTTTCGGCCGATCGTGTCGAGTAGTGCCTTCGAGAAGTCTTCGTCCTGCACCGGCTCATAGAGGATCGACCCGTCACGAAGGCGTGCGATCGCCGGCGCACTGCGCCCCTGCTCCTGATCGCGCCGGATGCTCGCAATGCGCAACGGCAGAAAATAGACATGAGGCTCGCCATCCACGAACTCGACTTCGAGCATCAGAAGGCGCATCTCGTCCGGCATCTCGATAACATCGCGGACGCTTACCGTACGAATCGGCCGTGCCTTCCCGCCGAACCAGCGACGCGTCGGCAGATAGGCCATCAGCGCCTGCTCGAACTGGTCCCGGTACTTCGCGGTCATCACGTCGCTCCAGTTGCGGGCAGCGACCAGTGGCGCGTCCTCAGTGGTGATCTCGGCGGCGATTTCACGTTCGAGCGAGAACCAGTAGAAGGCGAACGGCCCAAGGTTCAGAAAGTAAGGACGCTCTCCGACCGTGGGAAACTTCGTCCGGCCCGACAGCTCGACAGGGACCATGCCGCGGTACTCGCTCAGATCTAGCTCGAAGCACTGCACGAGGCGCGACAGATTGGCGACGACGAGGATCGTTTCGTCCTCATATCGACGAACGAATGCGAGGATCTTCCTGTTCTCGGTCTGCAGGAACTCCATCGTGCCGCGGCCCAGCGCGCGGTAACGCTTGCGCATGGCGATCAGCCGCTTCATCCACCAGAGAAGTGAGTACTGGTTGGTCTGCTGCGCCTCGACATTTACCTGCTCGTAGTGATACTCGGGATCGATGATCACCGGCAGGAACAGCTTCTGCGGATTGCAGCGCGAGAAACCGGCATTGCGGTCGGCACTCCACTGCATCGGTGTTCTCACCCCGTTCCGGTCGCCGAGGTAGATGTTGTCTCCCATCCCGATCTCGTCGCCGTAATAGACGATCGGCGTACCGGGGAAGGAGAAGAGAAGGCCGTTCATCAGGTGGATGCGCGACCGATGGTTCTCCATCAGCGGCGCGAGTCTTCTTCTGATGCCGAGATTGATCCGCGCCTGAATGTCCTTCGCGTACGTCCGCCACATGTAATCGCGGTCTTCGTCGGTGACCATCTCGAGCGTCAGCTCGTCGTGGTTGCGCAGAAACATCGCCCACTGACAGTTGTCGGGGATCGGCGGGGTCTGGCTCATGATGTCGATGATCGGGAAGCGATCCTCCATCGCGAGCGACATGAACATCCGCGGCATCACAGGAAAGTGGAACGCCATATGGCATTCGTCGCCGTCACCGAAGTAAGGCAGCGAATCCTCGGGCCACTGGTTCGCCTCCGCGAGCACGACCCGGCCGGGATACTTCTTATCCATGTGTGCGCGCAGCTTCTTGAGAAACTCGTGCGTCTCCGGAAGGTTCTCGCAGGTCGTTCCCTCACGCTCGTAGAGATAGGGAATCGCGTCGAGCCGGAACGCATCGACCCCCATGTCCATCCAGAAATCGAAGGCTTTGAACAGCGCATCGTGCACGGCCGGATTGTCGAAGTTCAGATCCGGCTGATGCGAGAAGAAGCGATGCCAGTAGTACGACTTCGCCACCGGGTCCCACGCCCAGTTCGACGTCTCGAAGTCCTTGAAGATGATCCTCGCATCGCGGTACTTGTCGGGTGAGTCACTCCAGACGTAGAAATCGCGCCACGGGCTTCCCGGCTTTGCACGCCGCGACTTCTGGAACCACGGGTGCTGGTCGCTCGTGTGATTGATCACCAACTCGGTGACGACACGGATGCCTCGATTGTGTGCTTCCCGAAGCAGCGCCCGGAAGTCGTTCAGCGTTCCATAGCTCGGGTTTACGGCCGTGTAGTTGGCGATGTCATAACCATCATCACGCAGCGGCGATGGATAGAACGGCAGCAGCCACAGGATGTTGACGCCGAGATCCTGCAGATAGTCGAGCTTCTGCGTCAGACCCGGAAAATCGCCGATGCCGTCTCCGTTACTGTCGAAGAAGGCCCGAACGTGGGTCTGATAGATGATCCCGTCCTTGTACCAGAGGTCTTCAGTCATGGCTCAAAGGTAGTACTCGAAATCCTGCTCCGTCCGCACCCTCCTCCGGATTCGGAAGAGATGAGCCGGAACGATGTTCGGGTCGAGCTTCACGAAGTTTCTGCCGCTTTGCCACGTGTGGCGCGCTCCACTCAGGAGGTCATGAACCTGGAACGGCCGCCCACCGTCGAGCTGGAGGGCGGCGAGATCGAGATCGATCCAGGCCGAGTGTTTGTTGGAAGGATCGAGATTCACTGCGACGACGACGACGTTCTCACCGGCCGACTTGCTGTAACAGAGGATCTGATCGTTATCGGTCGGGTGGAACGTGAGGGTCGTATTCTGCTGGAGCGCCGGGTTGTCCCGTCGGATGCGGTTCACCCGCGCGATCAGCTCGGTCAGATCGTCATCCGTCGCTGCCCAGTGGCGGACCTCGTATTTTTCGGAATCGAGATACTCCTCGCTCCCCGGCTCTCGGGCGATGTGGACGAACCGTTCGAATGGAGGTCCATAGATTCCGTAGCTTGCAGCGAGTGTCGCTGCAAGGATCAGACGCATCGTGAACGCCGGCCGGCCGCCGTACTGGAGGAACTCGGTGAGGATGTCCGGAGTATTCGGCCAGACGTTCGGTCTGAAGAAATCGCTCACCGGCGGTTGTGAGACCTCCTCGAAGTACTCGCGCAGCTCGTGCGACGTGTTCCGCCACGCGAAGTAGGTGTACGACTGACTGAATCCTGCCTTCGCAAGTCTGTACATGATGCGAGGGCGCGTAAACGCCTCGGCCAGGAAGATCAGATCCGGCCACTCCCGCTTGAGGTCCCGGATGCACCACTCCCAGAACGGCAGCGGCTTCGTGTGCGGGTTGTCCACCCGAAAGATCCGGACTCCTCTACGAGCCCAGAAGGCGAAGACGTCCCGCAACTCATCCCACAGCGCGCTCCATGCATCGCTCTCGAAATGGAACGGGTAGATGTCCTGATACTTCTTCGGGGGATTCTCCGCGTATTGGATCGTCCCGTCGGGACGGGCGAGAAACCATTGCGGATGCTCCGCGACCCACGGATGATCGGGCGCGGCTTGAAACGCGATATCCATCGCAATCTCGATCCCGCGCTCGTTCGCAGCAGTGACCAGGCTGTCCAGGTCGGCGAGGGTACCGAGATCGGGATGCACGGCCTTGTGTCCGCCTTCGGCGCTTCCGATCGCCCAGGGGCTGCCGACGTCGTCGGGCTCGGCCGCCACCTTGTTGTTCTTCCCTTTGCGAAACTTCTGGCCGATCGGATGAATGGGAGGGAGGTAGAGGACATCGAATCCCATGTGTGCGATGCGCGGCAGCTGGGCTTCGACATCGCGCAACGTGCCGTGACGCCCCTGCTCACTCGCCGCAGAACGGGGGAACAGCTCGTACCAGCTGCTGAAGGTCGCTCTCGGCCGATCAACGTCGATCCGCAGCTCCGGCTGATGACGGGTAACGAATTTTCTCTCAGAGTTACGCCACATCAGTGCGAGCAGATCCTCGCTCCAGACGTCGGCGATCCGGTCGCTTACCGGCTCGTCCCCCTCAAGCAGGGAGACGAACGCCTCGAGCTTCTTTCGTTCGCGCGCTGGTGCACGCTGCGCGGCCGCACGAATGTACTGCACCCCTATCCGAAGCTGGACGTCCAGCTCTTCGTCGGAGGTGCCGCCGTTCACCCGCTTCTTCAGGTCGCGGTGCCAGGTCAGGAAGTGGTCGATCCACGCCTCAAAGGTAAAAAGATGGAATCCGAGCCGCTCCAGGGTGAACTCTCCACGCCAGCGATCGTTGACGAGAGAGTGCATACGCACTTCCGTCCATTCCGCATCGCTTTCATGACGGTGACGAAGGACGGCGGAGATCAGGTCGTGTCCGTCGGCGAAGATATCGGCTTCTGCAACGACGGTCTCGCCCGCCACCCGTTTCGCGGGAAAGAGTCCCCCATCCACCGCGGGAGATCCCGACTCGATGATGACGCGGTGCCTGCCGTCCATTGCCGATTGAACCACTGCGCGGGCAGACGTGCGAAGTACGTGCCGCCAGCGCCAACTTTCTTATGGTCTTCCGTCTGCGCTCCCGGTCCGTGTCGCCGAAAACAAGCTTCATGAACCGTCGCAGGAATTCATACTATGTCAGTAGCGACAACGTTCTGTTCGATGCACGCACGGACTGCCCCCTGCAGTTCCAGAATGTCGAAGGGTTTCGTGAGCAGACTGAAGGGCTGCCCTTCGAGGCGGTTTCGGATGGTCCCCGGTGAGGCAGCACTGGTGACGATGACTTTCCGAAGACGGTGAGGTTCGTCCTTTGCCAGCCGATTCAGGAGCGTGTAGCCGTCGAGTCTGGGCATCATCAGGTCGAGCACGATGGCGTCATAGTCGGTCGCGGCGATCCGCTCCAGCGCCTCGAGGCCATCAGCAGCGAGATCGACGGCGTAGCCGTTCCGTTTCAACACCATCGCAACGAGACGGCGAATTGCCGGATCGTCCTCGACGATGAGTACCGCGTCACTCTCTTTTTTCAACACCCTATCGTACCCGCGACCATCAGCAGCAAGATTCAGACCGCGGGCCCGCTCCAGACTACGCGGCGCCGAAGACCCGCTCGATTGCCTCCGCGCGATAGCTGAAAATCCCCTCGATCTGACGGGCGACCAGACGACCGCCGAACAGCCTTCCCACCCAGCCGAGAGGCAGCTCGTACTCGACGACGTCTCTCATGAGCACCCCCTCCCCGTCGCGATGAAACGTATGGGTGTGAATCCAGAGGCGATAAGGGCCGCGCTCCTGCAGATCGGCAAAGGCCTCCCCTTCCCTCCACATCACGATCCGGGTCCGCCAGCGCATCGGAAGGCCGAAAACACGGATGCTGTAGTCGATCCGATCTCCCTCCTGAAGCCGCCGCGCCGGCGCCTCGATGATTCGAAACCGCATCGAGGGGGGAGTGATGCGGCCCAGGTTCGCAGGATCGGAAAAGAACTCGAAGACGTTCTCGAGCGGTGAGGTGATCCGGGTCGTCGCCTCGAATCGATTGCGACGGCTCACCGCCGCTCCGGCGTCCTCTGCTTCACGACGGGGATCAGGTCGTTCAGTATCCAGAGCGGCCCGATGAGCAGATGAACGAAATTGCGGAGAAACGCCGGCTTTTTCTTCTCGTAGACGCTGTGCCCGACGAACTGCAGAATCCAGCCAATCACGAAGAAGATCGCAAGAAACAGGAACGGGATGGCAGCGCTGATGAAGTAGAAGACGATACAGACGGCAATCATGGCGATCGCCAGCCGCCACTCGATCACGAAGTAATACGCCCCGGCCGCGGCGATGAGCAGCATCGCCAGATCCGTTCGTACGGTCCCGATCTCGAGCAGATGGACGTGCGTCAGCATGCCGATCAGAGTCAGCATGATCATCGGGATGCCGACCCGGTGAAATGCCTTGTTTCCGGCCGTCTGATGATAGGCAGCGTAGTCGGTGAATAGGGCTTCGACGGTCTGCATCCCCACATTCTGACAGAATGCGCCCGAATGATGGACCGTACGATCACCGCCGCTGAGCTCTACCCCCGCAGACTGGAAGAACGTGAGAGCGAGGCTGCGCGCCTTCGAGCCAGGGAGCGGAAGATCTCCACCATCCGTCTCATCCTCATCGCGGTGGCCATCGGAACCGCGTTCCTGAGTCTGGCGGCTGCACTTCTTCCGCTGGCGGGCTTCGTCGCCCTCGTCGTCGTCCACGAGCGAACCATCCGCCAGAGGAGCCGCGTCGAGAACGGCGCGACGTTCTATCGTCGGGGCCGCTCGCGCCTCGACGGGACCTGGAGTGGTACCGGCGACACCGGCACTGGCTTCGTGGATGACCATCATCCATACGCCGGTGATCTCGACCTGTTCGGCCCCGGCTCGCTGTTCGAACTGATTTCGATCTGCGTGACCCAGGCCGGACGGCGCCGGCTCGCCGCATGGCTCACTTTGCCATCGATGGACGTCCCGGAGATCGTCGCCAGACAAGGCGCGGTGAGCGAGCTGCGGCAGAACGTTCAGCTTCGAGAAGATCTCGCCGTAGCAGCCTCCGAGGTCTCTCACGAGATCGAGAGCGCCAAACTCGACGAGTGGTCATCGATGCCACGACTGGAGCTCGGCAGCGTCGAGAAGTTCGCGGCCTTGCTGCTCCCGGCAGTCACCTACCTGCTGCTCGTCCTCGCACTGCCATCACTCATCGCGCGGCTGGTCGGCTGGACCCATCCCGAAGCCGTACTTCGCTTCGGCGGCCTTGCGACATTTCCGTTCTGGCCGTTCCTCATCGCCATCGTCGCGACGACGCTGCTGGCACGTCGTATCGGTCCACGAGTCGCCCCGATCGTCGCGGGAATTGAGCGTGCCGAGCCGGCATTCGCGCTACTCGCGGGCGTGCTTGCGCGAATTGAGCAGGAGTCCTTCGAATCGCCACGCCTCTCCGCCCTTCTGCAGCGACTGCGGGGTGCCGACGCCGTCGCCTCCGAGGAGATCGCAAAGCTGCGCAGACTGGTGGCGCTGCTCGATGCCCGCCGCAATCAGTTCTTCGCCCCGTTCGCGGCGATGATGATGTGGACGACGCACGTCGCGATCGCCATCGAGCGGTGGCGAGTCCGGTCAGGGGCGCGTGCCGGCGACTGGATCGAGGCCGTCGGCGAGATCGAGGCGCTTGCATCGCTCGCCTCCTTCGCCTGGGAACACCCGACGTTCGCGACTCCCGAGCTCGTGGAAGAAGGACCGCTGTTCGACGCCGTTGCGCTGGGACACCCTCTCATTCCCGAGGACCGGAGGGTTACGAACGACATGCGCCTTGGCGAGCCGCTGCGTCTTTTGATCGTGAGCGGGTCCAACATGTCGGGAAAGAGCACGATGATGCGCAGCGTCGGACTGGCCGCGGCGCTGGCGATGGCGGGAGGTCCTGTCTGCGCCCGCTCACTGCGGATTGCACCGATCGGAGTCGGAGCTTCGATCCGCATCCATGACTCGTTGCAGGAGAATGCGTCGCGGTTCTACGCCGAGATTCTGAGAATTCGCCAGGTACTGGAGATGTCACGAGCAGGATCGCTGCTGTTCCTGCTCGACGAGATCCTGGCGGGAACGAACTCACATGACCGGCGCATCGGTGCCGAGGCCGTCGTTCGGGCGCTGATCGAGCACGGTGCGATCGGGCTTGTCTCGACTCACGACCTGGCGCTCGCCAGAATTGCCGACGAACTCGGCCCGCGCGCGGCCAATGTCCACTTCGAGGACCACATGGAAGAGGACCGCGTGGTGTTCGACTACAGGATGCGACCCGGCGTGGTGACGAGAAGCAACGCCCTCGCGCTGATGAGGAGCGTCGGTATCGAGGTGTAGCTGGGGAGGCGATTCTGAGCGCCGCGTAGCGGCAGCCGGATGGTAGAGAGTATGGAGTGACCCGCTCGCTCGGTGTACTTTTCGTGGGTTGTAACCCGAGAAGGAAACAGAGCCACATTACAGGAGGAACGGGTCATGAAGATTATGCACTGGGTTGGTATCGACGACCACGCGGACAAATGGACGATCGCGCATTTTATCGCTGACGCGCAGGAACCGGCGAACGTGTTCGAGCTCATCCCGGATGCGAAAGGGTATCGGCGACTGATCGCGTTTCTCAAGGGTCTGGGCAAGAACGTTCGTGTCGCCTACGAGGCGGGGCCCTGTGGGTTCGATCTGTACCGACGGCTGACGAAAGCCAAAATCGACTGCAAGGTCGCCGCGCCGTCGCTGACGCCGACCAAACCAGGCGAGAGGGTGAAAACGAACCGCAAGGACGCGAAGAAGATCGCACGATGCCATCGGTCCGGCGACCTGACGTATGTGACGGTTCCCGACGAGCAGCAGGAGTCGCTGCGAGACCTGATTCGGCAACGAGCGTCGGTCAAACGAGATGTCGGTCGAACGCAGAGACAGATCATCCAGATGCTGCTTCGCTACGGGCATCGCTATCGAGAAGGGAAGTCGTGGACGCAGCGGTTCTGGAGTTGGCTCAGAAAGGTCCGACTCGAGGGTGCTCACAGCCAGTTCGTTCTCGATGAGAATGTCGGGGAGCTCGAGCATCGCATCGAGCAGCTCAAACGCTTCGACCAGGAGATTGCAGAGGCGGCACGGCAGCCCGAGTACGCGACCTACGTGAATGCGTTGAGGGTGCTGCGCGGGATCGAGACGCTCTCGGCGATGACGCTGCTGAGCGAGCTTGGCGATCTGCGCCGCTTTGCTTCAGCACCGCAGATGATGGCCGCCGTCGGGCTTGTGCCGGGCGAATCGAGCACCGGCGATAAGACCAATCGCTTGTCGATCACCAAGACCGGCAACGCCCATGTTCGCCACATTGCGGTGGAAGCCGCCTGGCACTACCAGCGCGGCGCCAAGCCCGGTCGTACCATCCGCGCCCGACGTGTGGGTCAGCCGCCAGAGGTGGTTGCAATCGCTGAGAAGTGTGACAAGAGGCTCAGCACGAAGTTCTATCGCCTGACCAGCCGGCGAAAGAAGTCGACCGTCGCAGCGGTCGCGGTTGCACGAGAACTCATCGGATTCATCTGGGCAATTGGCCAGAAAATCCATCCTGGAACCATTTCGAGATAAGGAATGCATGCAGCCGTGTCGTCGGTCGAGGGCTCCGGCAATTGAAAGGAGAATCCTCGGCCCCGGCTATCCTGACACGAGAACAACCGTGACTCACGCGTAGGTAGAGAGAGGCAGCTCCCGACGGATCATTCTCATGCGAAAACCCGCGAATATCAGTGTGATCATCGTCGCTGCATTGCCCTCGTCCGACGTCACGGCTGCACCCGAGAGGGAACGAAAGTCAAAAGCTCAGCAAGGAGAAAGAAGCAGAGTCAAAACCAGCACCCTTTAGCCAGCTTGACAAGGTCACTCCATATCAGCCGGGGGTCTGGGCGCGGACGCGCTCAGACCCCCGGTCAACTTCGCAAGACAGTGTGCCGCGTCGCGGCACCGGACCACAACCACGCCAACCGCAGTGCAAGTGTCTGGTCCGGTACCGCTACGCGGCACACT
>DASVLC010000011.1:0-12739 GCA_036385045.1 Thermoanaerobaculia bacterium
CGTCGAGAGGCGTTGCTCTCGATGATCGAGCGATAGAGCGACTCGAGTCGGTCGATCCTCAATTCTTTCGAAAAGCCGCTGACCACGTGAGACCGCGCGCGACGGCCCGTCGCCTCCGCCGCCTCCCGATTTTCGATCACCGCGAGCAGCGCCGACGTCAGCGCTGCACGCTCTTTCATCGGAATCAGCCAGCCGATCGCCGAAGAAGAGACGAGCTCACAATTCCCTCCCGCATCAGTTGCGATGACCGGTCTCGCCATTGCCATCGCCTCGCGGATGGTGCCGGTGATGCCGGTTCCTGCCCACGACGCATCGACGACGAGATCGCAGGCAGCGAAGACATTCGGCATGTCAGCGCGGTATTCAACCGCGTCGACATGTCCAGTCAGACCGGCCTCGCCCGCGTAGCCGAGCACTTCGCCTTTCTCGGCGTCGCTTCGGCAGCCAATCAGCAGCAGGTGCGCCTGTGGGTGCCGGCTCACGACGTCGGACATCGAGTCGATCAATTCCTTCCACCCCTTCCAGTCGCGAATCCCGACCTGCGCGACGACGAAACGATCGTCGGCAATCCCCTTCTCCCGCCGGAATGAGCTTCGATCCCATCGTTCGGGATCAAACAGCGTCACGTCGGTCCCGGCGTAGATCACCTCGACTTTTTCCGGCGGCAGCTTGCCGCTGCTGACGACGACGTCGCCGATCTGCCTGCAGACGGTGACGATCCGATCGACGCGGCGCGTCCTGTACTTCCCGCGGTTGAACAGGTCGAGCGGAAACGAGACCCCGCGATTGACGACGAAGGCGCCGGCAGGATGTCTCCATGTCGCTGCGAGCGCGGTTGCGTGCGCGACCCCTTTATGAACATGGATCACGTCAGGATGCTCGCGACGAACCAGCTTGCGCAGCCCGCGGATCGTCTTCAGATCGAACTGATGGCGGAACGGCAATCCCACGAACGCGATGCGGTCCGCGGCAGCTTTCTGTTCGAGCAGTCGATCAGGGCGGCTCACGATCGTAACCGCGTGGCCGCGCTCACGGAGACCTGCTGCCGCCTGATACATCTGGTGAACCGAGCCGGTATTGAATTGATTGAACTCGAGGATCTGAAAAATGTTCATTCGCCCGGTCGTGGCCACCCTGCGCGAGACTCTAACATCCCCGCTCATTGCGTATGCTGCCGTCCCGCTCCGGCTCTGATATCGTTACGCAGATCCATCGTACGGAAGCAGCCTCCACTTCGCGGCGACCCGCGAAATGACAGGCTCAGAGGTCAGAGTTCGGTTCGTTCTAGCGTGCTAACATCCAACCTGTTGATTTCACACGACATCGGAAAGATGCGGCGCCCGGGAGGGGGTCTTGTCGAAGGATAAGCAGACGCCAAAGGAACTAAAAGTCACCGACAAGCGGATCTTCACCGCCGACGGTGAGATTCGCGACGAGTTCAAGCAGGAGATCCGCGCAGACGCGCCGCCAGCACGCGCGACGATTGCGGAGCCCCGCCCGGAACCGGCGCCCGAACCCCCACCCGCTCCCGCGGCCGAGCCGCCCGCCAGATCTGCCGATCCGGGAGCCAATCCCGGTACCGCCTTCACGAACTTCGCGGAAGGCCTGATCGTCCAGGCTTACATGTCGCTCGGTATGTTGCGCAACCCGTATCAGCCGCAGAGCCAGCCTGATCCGGCCGTCGCGCGGCAGATGATCGACCTGCTCACCATGTTGAAGGAGAAGACAGCAAACAATCTGACGCCAGATGAATCCGACTTTCTCGAGAGCCACCTCGGTGAGTTGAAGCTCGCATTCGTTCAGCGTACCAAGAGCATCTGATGAGCCTTCGCGGCGCAGCCATCCTCCTCGTCACTGCAGCCTCAGTGCTGGCTGTGGCGAGCGGTGTGTCGGCTCAGGTGCCGCCGCGCGATATCTGGCCGCAGGCAGCTGCGGCGGCACGTGATGGGGATTTCGATTCCGCCGAGAAGCACCTCACGGCGTTGATGGTTGCCGGCAAGGAGAATGGAATCCGCAGATTCCCGGCCTACGCCGAGGCGGCGGCAGGACTCGCACGCGAGTCGGCCCGTGAGAACGCCGAGCTCGCGCGATGGGCAGGTGTGGCGGCGAAACGCCTGGACCCCCGCTCGGCAGGTGTCGCTTTCAGCGAGGCTGATCAGGCGGCGCGCGGAGACGACTGGACCGCGGCGATGCGGCTGGCCTGGCAGGGATTCACCAGGCTCTCGTCCGATTACCGCAGAAACGTTCTCGGCCGCGCCGACTTCCTGATCGTTCTCGTGATTGCGATCGCGATCACAGCAATCGTTCTGGCGTTCGCTCTCTTCATCCGCTATGGCCGCACGATGGCGCACGACTTCCGGGAGATGCTGGGATCGATTCTGAGCGGTGGCTCGGTGACGCTGCTCGCGTTCGCGATGCTGTTTCTTCCTCTGTTCCTCTGGCTGGGACCGATCTGGCTGCTCTTTTACTGGTTCGCGATTTTCTTCGCATACGCGGGGATCGGCGAGCGCATCGCAATCCTGCTGCTGCTCGGAGGCGCCGCGCTTCTACCGATCGCACTTTCCGCGGCGTCAAACTGGATCGCAGGAGTGAACAGCCCGGTCGTGGTAGCTGCGATCTCGAGCGCGGACCAGACCTATGACCCCGAGGCGCTGCGCCGGCTCCAGGAGTTGATTGCGGTCGTGCCGGACGATGCACGGCTGCACCTTCTGCTGGGCAATATGCTCTCTTTCGAAGGCTTGGAAGACCAGGCAGCCGTTCATTACCGGCGGGCCACCGAGTTGCGACCCCAGTACGCCGGCGCCCACGTGAACCTCGGCAACCTGCTGTTCCAGACCAATGAATATCAGGCCGCAATGACCGAGTATGCGAAGGCTCAGGGTGCGGAGCCCGATCTCGCGATCGCCTACTACAATCATTCCGTCGCCAGTGGCGAGTTGTACCGCTTCGACCAGCAGGCTCGTATGCTCGATCAGGCTCGCCGCACCGACCGCTCATTCATCGAGCGGGTGCGGCGGTTTCCCCCACCACAGAAGGTCGTCATGTACGATCCCCCCCTGCATGAAGCGTGGGAGGTTGCCGAGATCGCATCGAGACGGCCGGAGGCTCGCGGCCTGTTCAGCAACTACTCCGCGTTCGACCCGGTGGAGTCGGCGACGAACCCGGTCACACTCGGAGCACTCGCAGCCCTGATTCTCGCCCCGCTGATCTGGGCCTTCCGTCGGCGGAAGGGAATGGCGAATGCGTGCATCAAATGCGGCAGGACCTACTGTCACCGCTGCAAGTCCGCGAGGGAAAGCGCGACGTATTGCACGCAATGCATCCACATCTACCTGAAACGTGACGGCGTATCGCTCGACACGAAGAGAAAGAAGCTGGAAGAAGTGAGCGACCACCAGGCCGGCATTCAGCGGCGCGATCGGATCTTTGCCGTATTACTTCCGGGCGCCGCCCAGATGCTGGAGGGTCGCGTTCTGACCGGTGTGCTCGGGCTCTTCTCATTCTCGTTCGCGGTCGCGGTCGCCGTGCTCGTCGGACGCCTCGCGCCAGCTCTCGGGCCAGCCGCCGACGTCGCGCAGTTGCTCGTCAAAGCAATCGCCATCCTCATCGCCGTTTTCATCTGGCTCATCATGATGATCCCCGTCTATCGCCGGAGGTCGGTGGCCTGAGACATGGCACTCGAAGGGACACTCCGCGATTTCAGCCTCGCTGACATCTTCCAGCTGATCGGACTTCAGCGGAAGACCGGTGTACTGACTCTGCGCACCCGGGACGACACCGTCACCGTCACGTTTCTCGACGGCAAGGTCGTCGGCGCCGACTCACTCAATCGCCGGCTCGAGAATCGCCTCGGCACGGTGCTCATGCGAACCGGTTTCCTCACGCAGGACCAGCTGAACCGCGCCCTCGAGATTCAGAAGGAGACGCTGCAGCGGTTGGGATTCATCCTCACCCACTACGGGATCATCTCGCCCGAGTCTCTGCAGGAAGCAATTCAACTTCAGATCATGCAGGTCGTCTACCGGCTCTTCCGCTGGAAGGACGGCGACTATCACTTCTCGCAGGAGACGACGATCGAGTATGACCGTGACAACGTCACACCGATCAGCGCCGAGTCGATCCTGATGGAAGGCGCACGGATGATCGACGAATGGCCGATCATCGAGAAGCGGATCCGCTCCTACGACCTGGTATTCAAGAAGAAGCTGACCGACCAGGAGATCGTCGTCGTGGGAGCCGGCGAGGCGGACGAAATCGATTTCGACGGCGACACGAGAAGACGCAAGCTGCCCGTCGGAGACAAGATCAGGATTTCACGCGAGGAGAAGTCGATCTACGACGTCGTAAACGGCGTCAGCACGGTGAGAGAGATCGTCGAGACCTCCAGACTCCCCGAGTTCGATACGAACAAGGCTCTGTATGAGCTGCTCACCCGCGACCTCATCGAGGAAGTTCGCGGCAAGACCGCCGATACGGCGATCGAGGCGAGTCTGCCGCTCGACGAGTCCGAGGTAGCGCGAACGCCTGTTCCCCTCCCGCTCGTGATCGTCCTGGTCATTCTGGCGATCGCCTCGCTGACGACGTCGTGGCGCAATCCGCTGAACCAGCTTCGTCCGTTCTCGGCGCCTCTCTCAGCAATCGACGAGACGCGTAAGGCGATCTCGATGCAGAGGATCGAGGCCATCGGACAAGCCGTGGAGAAGTACAACGACATCTACGGCCTGCTGCCTCGCGAACTGACGGATCTCACACCCCACTACATCTCGGAGCGACTCCTGCGAGATCCCTGGGGACACCAGTACAAATACCTGCGTCCCGCCAGCCGCTATCTCGTCATCGGGTTCACCAGCGACGGAAAGCCGGACACCGATCTCTTCCTCTCCAGGACGATCGGAGGCAGCCCTGCACCCGGGGTAGCACGCCCTCAGACCGGCGGAATCACCCTCGTCGAATAGCAGGCCGGCCCGCAACTACGCCGGGGACGACGAGACGGAGCTTCTGCCGCGCAATCGCGAATGACACGGGAGTGCGCGTCAGCGGCTCACCGTCCGCATAGACCGCCATCGCACGCTCGCTCTCGAAACGGAACGCACGACCGCGGCCCGTCTCGACGAAGGGACTTCGCACATGCCCTCCGGTGTAGGCGAGAGGCAGTGTCTTGAGAAGCTGACCACGCGTAGTCTCGTGAACGATGCAGAGATCGAGCAGTCCATCGTCGAGAATCGCGTCCGGCGTGATCCGGATTCCCCCGCCGTACTGTCTCGAATTGCCGACGGCGGCGAACATGATCTGCTCGTTTCGGATCCCCTGTTCGGTCGTGATGGTGACGGCTCGCGGCGTGAAGCGGGGCAGCACCCGCATGATCGCGTAGAGATAGACGGCCGAGCCCCGAAGCAATCCTTCATGCCGATTCGCGAACTCGGCGACTTCGGAATCGAATCCCAGTCCTGCAACACCGAGGTAGCGAAGTCCGTTGGCGAGGGCAACGTCGAACTCGCGCACGACCCCATCCAGGACCACATCACAGGCACGCCGCACATCTTTCGGGATCCCGACGACGCGGGCGAAATCGTCGCCCGAGCCGCTCGGGATCAGAGCGAGTGTCACCTGCTCGAGGTCCATTTCGCGGACCGCGAGATTGAGCGTCCCGTCTCCGCCACAAACCACCACGCGGTCATACCCTCCGCGAGAGCTCTCGGCGGCGATGCGGACCAGATCGTCAGGCCCGGTGCTGGGCTCGCAATCGACCCTCGCTCCACGACCGCGGAGATACTCTTCCACGGCCGGTACATTGCGGCGCGCCCGCCCACGACCGGCGGCCGGGTTGTAGATGATTTTCAGATGCACGGCAGTTCACCCGAAGTCTACATGCGAACCATGGGCGCTCTCGATCGTAGAATCAGAAGAATGAAGTGGCGAACTCTGATCGTACTCTTTGCGCTCGGCATCGGATGTAAACCGCTGGCCGAATCGCAACCGGCCCGTCAGACACCTGAACAGGCGCCGCCGCCGATCCCGGCGACGGTAAGCGCGCAGCGACGCACGCCGGTGGTCGTCGTCGCCCACAACGTGCTCCCCTCGGTCGTCAACATCCAGACCGAGGCGACGATCCGGCGACGCACCTCCGACCCCTTCTTCGATCCGTTCGGCTTCTTCGGAGGCCGTGAACGCTCGTACACCTCGCAGTCGCTCGGCTCCGGCTTCGTCTGGTCCGCCGACGGAATCATCGTCACCAACAATCACGTCGTCGAGGGAGCGTCCAGGATCACTGTCAATTTCCAGGACGGCACGCAACTCCCCGCAAAACTCCTCGGAGTCGATCCCGACAGCGATCTCGCCGTCCTCCGGGTCGAGGCGAAGGATCTCCCGGCAGCCACTCTCGGCACTTCCTCCGATCTGATGATCGGCGAAACCGTCGTTGCCGTCGGCAACCCGTTCGGCCTCAGCGGAACGGTTACTACTGGAGTCGTTTCGGCACTCGGACGATCGGTCCCTTCGGAATCGAAGAATCGAACGTACACCGACTTCATCCAGACCGATGCGTCGATCAACCCCGGGAACTCCGGCGGGCCGCTCCTCAACATCGAAGGCCGTGTGATCGGCATCAACGTCGCGGTCTACGCGCAGGCACAGGGGATCGGCTTCGCGATCCCCGTCGACCGCGCGCGGAAAGTGATTCAGGACCTTCTCGATTATGGTGAAGTCCATGCCTCATGGCTCGGCGCAGTCACCGCTACGCTGACTCCCGAAGAAGCGCGACGGCTCGGCCACCGTTCACAGCGTGGTGCACTCGTCGTTCGAGTTTTCTCGGACTCGCCCGCCGAACGAGCAGGGCTGCGGCCCGGTGACGTGATCACGTCCGTGGCGGGGAAACCGGTCGATTCCCGCGAGGCATTCTCGACGTTTACCTCCACGATGGCGAGCGGCCAGGCAGTCGCGATCGCGATCGAACGCTCAGGTGCGGCCCGGACGGTCCAGCTGACTCCGATCGATCCGCCCGGCGGTCTCGGTCTCAGGATCCTGGAGGACGTCGCAGGGTTGCGGGTCGCTGACGAGCGGCGAAGTGTCGTCATCGATCGGGTGCTGAGCGGCACGCGTGCCGCGGAAGTCGGGCTCGCAGCCGGCGATCTGATCGTAGGGGTGAATGGCACCGAGGTAACGTCGACAAAGGATCTGAATACCGCTGTGATGCGTGGGGCAGAGCGGTCGTCGATCGTGCTTTCAGTCGCACGCGGGCGCTATGTCTACAACCTGACGTTTCCGATGGGCGTCTGACCGATACTGCAGTCGAGCGGGCGACCGCTGCATCAGAACAACGCGGTCTGCACCGGTTGCGGAACCGGCGCTACCGGAACTGCGGTCCGGTGAATCTCACTTCGCCGCCGTCCAAGCAGCAGGAAGAGATTCCGGCGCACCCATTCCTGAGCCTCACGAAAGTATCGAAATTGCCGCTCGTGCTGATGGAAACGACGATTGTGGTTCGGGCCCAGGACATGGTGGAGGTACTCGTGGTGGATCACGGACTGGATGAAGAACGCAGGAACGTTCGGCGCGTTCAGGACCGGATGAATCCGTATCTCGGTCGTGGCGTGATTGTACGACCCGAGACGGATGCTCCTGCGTCGCTTGCGGGAGATCTGCTGCCCCCACTTCACCTTCAGTGGGGGGTAGCGGAAAAAGTAGATGCGGTGCACCTCCGCCGCAAGCGACTCCAGATGGTGATGCGTGGAGGGGATCGGCAGAGGAATACTGTAACCGTCAGGGCTCGCCGGCATCCCCTCCATTATGCAGGATGAGGCGGCGAAGGCGAACAACGGATTCGCTGTCGTCGCTGCTGCCGGCGTTATGCCTGTTTGACGCGATCCATCACCTGAGAGACGTTCGCCATCGCCGCGGCTGAGATCAGAGATGTTCCAGCGGCGATGATCTCGTCGCTCTTCTTCATCCCGAGCCAGACGCCTACGGCGAGACCGACCGCCACGGCTGCGACCGGATACTGCCGGATGTGATTGCGCCATTCCTCTGGCAGCAGATTCTCGATCTCGTCGAGAATGACCTCAGGACCTTCTTCGATCATCTTTGTCCCCCACGATGCGGCACGCTCACGCACCGACTCGTGCTCATCGAAATCGAGCCCGCCCGCGCGGCGCTCGTGTTCATCAGGGCGTTCCGTTGCCATTCCTTACTCCTCGTCATCACGGCGAAGCAGCAGCCCCACCAGAAACCCGACACCCACCGAGATCAGCAGTGCCTTGCCGGGGTTCGAGCGGACATAAGTCCTCACCTGATCCGTGATAGCGCCGAAATCGACCTCTTCCACGCTCTCCCGAACCGTGTTGAATCCATCCTTTACCTTCGAAGAGGCACTGCCGTACTTCTCCTCGACGTAGTCGCGGGCCTTCGAAAATCGCTTCGATTCACTATCGCCCGCGTCGCCCGAAGTCGCACCAGCAGCTGTGGGGTTCTCGTTCTCTTCCATGAGCTCCTCCTGAGCCGCCGACAATATCACCAGCCGCTTTCAGGTGCAGCGTGCGTGCCGGAGTGGTGCGGTTCCTCGGGAGTTCCTCGGGGTTCCTCGGAGTTCCTCGGTTCCTCGGTTCCTCGGGGTTCCTCGGGAGTTCCGAAGAATCATGCACGCCTGTCATCCCGAGCCGCCGGAGCCCCGGGGCGGCCGGGTGGGCGTGAGGGGCGGAGGACGGAGAGGGATCCCGTGCCGACGACCCACCCACGTGCCCGCGCCGCACCCGGCTTCTGTCGATAAGAGACCGGCCTCAGTCGTCTACTTCGTCTATGGGTCGTCGGGAAGGGGATCCCTCCTCCCCTCCTCCCTCGGCCCTCCTCCCTCCTCCCTCGGCCCTTCACTCTTCCCCCTCCACCCTTCACAATGTCGCACCCATGCGTGTGGTACTGCGGAACGTTTCTCACGACTACTCGGGCAGCGACGAGTCGGCTCCGGTGCATGTGCTCGATGACGTCTCGCTGGAGATCGCGTCGGGCGACTTCGCCGTGCTGCGTGGAGCGTCCGGCAGTGGCAAGTCGACCCTGCTGAATCTCATCGGCGCGGTCGACAGGCCTACGCGCGGCGAGCTCCTCCTTGGCGACCTCGACACTTCGAAACTGGACGAGAGCCGGCTCACACGCATCCGCCGGACGTCCATCGGTTTCGTGTTTCAGTTCTTCAATCTGATCCCGACACTGAACGTGACGGAGAACGTTGCCTTCCCGCTGTCTCTGGCGCGCGTTCCGAAAAAGGAGATCGCAGAGCGGGTCGACGCCGTCCTGCGACAGACAGGAATCGAGCATCGCGCCACGCACTACCCGAACGAGCTTTCCGGCGGCGAGATGCAACGCGTCGCGATCGGTCGGGCGATCATCCATCATCCGCCTCTGATCCTGGCTGACGAGCCGACCGGGAATCTCGATTCAAAGACCGGCCTGACGATCCTTTCACTGCTGCGTGAGATTCATCAGTCACTCCGGCCGACGATCGTAATGGCGACACACTCCGATGTCGCCGCCTCCTACGGCGACTACATGATCCACGTCGAGGACGGCCGTGTCCGTCGCTGAAAGGGACGAGACGCGATGATTCTCCGCGCGCTCGTACTCCGCCCGATCGTTCGCGAGAAGATGCGAACGATCCTGACGGTCCTTGGAATCGCTGTCGGCGTCGCCGCTGTCGTCGCGATCCAGCTCTCGAATCAGAGCGCCCTGCGCGCCTTCGGCGAGTCAGTCGATCTCATTGCGGGCCGCGCCAACTACCAGATCGTCCCCGACATCGCGCCGCTCGACGAGAGCATCCTTCATCGCCTCCGTCCTCTCTGGGCGAAGAACGTCCGCTTCGCGCCCGTCATCGACATCGAAGGAGTCGTCGAGCCGGAAGGGACGCCGATCCGTCTGCTCGCCGTCGATCTGCTCAGCGATATTCATTTCCGCGACTATCGGTACACGCAGATCGCCGCCGGAGCTGAGGGAGAGGCAATGACCTCGCTCGACGACTTTCTGTCGCTCTTCCTCACCGACTCAGTGGTACTGCCCGCGCCCTACGCCCACGAGCGCGGGCTGAAGATCGGTAGTCCGATCACGCTGAACGTGCTGGGCCACCGCGCCACGCTGGTGGTACGCGGAATCCTCGAGGCCGAGGGCCCCGCGACCGCATTCAATGGCAGCATCGCGATCTGCGACATCGCCGTCGCGCAGCGGAACTTCGGAATGAAGGGATCGATCTCGCACATCGACCTGATCATCCCCGACGATGAGATCGCCGCCGGAATCGATCTGCCTCCGGGTGTCCGCCTCGAACGGCCGTCTCGCCGGAACGAGCGCGTCGAGACGATGCTGCGCGCTTTCCGCGTCAACCTGTTCGCACTCGCCGGCGTGGCGCTGCTCGTCGGCATGTTTCTCGTCTACAACACGGTGCTGATCTCGATCCTCCGGCGGCGCAAGGATGTCGGAGTCCTCAAGACGCTCGGAACGAGTCCGCGGCAGATCTTCCATGCGTTCGTCACGGAAGGACTCGTGTTCGGCATCGTCGGTTCGATCGCCGGCATTGCGCTCGGTCACGCGCTCGCATCGGCAATCCTCTCGCTGGTCGGGCGGACGATCAGCACGCTCTACGTCGCAACCGAGCCGCAGGCGGTGCAGTTGACGCCACAGGTCGTCTTGATGGGCCTCGCCGTCGGATCGATCCTCGCGATCCTCTCGGCGCTTCAGCCGGCGCTCGAGGCCTCACGCCTCCCTCCCGCGTCGATGATTCGCGCCGGGCTGCAGCAAAGGTCTCTGCGTCCCGGAGTGGTATTGATCGCGGCCGCCATCTGCTTCACTGCAGGGGCAGCATCTTCGCGAATCGAGCCGGTCGGAGGAGTCGCGGTCGGCGGCTATCTCGCCGTTCTGTTCGTCGTGGCGGGATTCTCGCTGCTCGCTCCTTCGATCGTCCGCATGACTTCCCGCGCTCTGGCGCCGCTGCTGAATTCTTCCTTTGGCATCGTCGGCAGACTCGCTGCCGCATCGCTGCACGCTTCACTCCGGCGGACGGCAATCGCGAGTGCTGCACTTTCGCTCGCGGTCGGGATGATGGTGGCGGTCGCGCTGATGGTCGGCAGTTTCCGCGAGACGGTCAGAATCTGGGTCGATCAGACGGTCAGCTCGGACATCTGGCTGCGTCCATCGAAGGGTCTGAGCAATTCTCAGATCGCACTCTTTCCGGCTGCGGTAGCCGACGAGGTCGCCGCGTTGCCGTTCGTGGCTGCCGTCGATCGGGCTCGCGGGCGCGACATCGTCTACCAGGAGACGATCATCGCGCTCGGCAGCGGCGATTTCGCCGTTGCCGCACAGCGCAGCGAACTGCCGATGGTTGCTCCCCGCTCAGCGCGGCAGGCACTCGCCAGCGCGATCGAACAGAATGGCGTCGTCGTTTCCGAGAGTTTCGCGATCAAGCAGCAGAAGCAAGTCGGTGACTCGATCGATCTCCCGACGGCGGGAGGGATCCGCCGGTTCCCGATCACCGGCATCTATCGCGACTATTCGAACGACCGCGGCGTCGTCGTCATGGACCGGTCGCTGTACGTCTCATCCTTCCGGGACGACACGATCAACACCATCGTGATCTACCTGCAGCCGGGCATCACCCCGGCAGAGGCTCGGGTCGCCCTCGAGAAGAGTGTCGGCGCAAAGCACGGTGCATTCGTCGTCACGAATCAGGAAGTGCGCTCCGAGGTGATGAAGATCTTCGACCAGACCTTCACGATCACCTATGCACTCCTCGGCGTCGCGATCATCGTTGCCGTTCTCGGAATCATCAACACGCTCTCGGCGCTGATTCTCGAGCGGAGGCGTGAGCTTGCCTTGCTGCGTGTGGGAGGGCTCTCGCGAAACGAGCTTCGCACCATGCTGGTACTCGAGTCGTCGCTGCTCGGTGTCGCGTCGACCGCGGCAGGTCTCGTGATGGGCTACGCGCTTTCATGGATCCTGATCAATGTCATCAACAAGCAGTCATTCGGCTGGACGATCGACTTCCATGCTCCGGTCGGCCTGATCACGGTCTCTCTGCTCACGACGTTTGCAGCGGCATCGCTGGCCGGCCTGGCGCCTGCGAGACTCGCCGCCGGAATCGACCTGGCGGAAGCGATCAAGACGGAGTAGGCCGCGGCAGAAATCAGGGTGCCGGTGCTGCGCGGAACGCCTTGTCGTAGCCGGTCATCTCGACGTAGCCCTGCCCCCGCACGGTGACACCACCGAAGCTCCCCGACACGTCGACAGCTCCTTCCCAGTACGTCACGCGCGTGGACCCTCGAGTGATGAGCTCCTGGTCCTTCTGGACCGGAATCACCCGGAGCACGATGCGAAAGGCTGGAAGCTCCACCCTCCAGCTCATCGGGTAGATCGCACCACTTTCTGCGGACTCCCAGCGCGACAGAGGAATCACCCTCATCTGCTCGCGCGTGATCGGAATCACACGCCCGTCGCTCGCGATGAGTGAGCCGGCAGAGGTCACGTCGGGCGACCCGTCGGTCCGTCGAATGATGTACAGCATCAGCTCAGTGTCGTTGTCGAGCTGGATGGAGAACCAGTCCCACCCCTGCTGATGTTCGCGAAGGGCCGAGCTGCCGAACTCGTGATCCATCCACGCCTCTCCGGTGGCGTTCTGACCATTCACCGACCCGCTCGCAGCCAGTCGGGTCATCGAGTAGTAGTGCGACGCATATCCCTCGCCCGCTGCCTTGACGCTGACACCATTCTC
>DASVLC010000012.1:0-21619 GCA_036385045.1 Thermoanaerobaculia bacterium
TGGGTGGGCATGCGAGGGGCCTGGCAGGCTTGTACTCCGTAACCCGTAGGGCATAGCGAGTGCGGCTACCAGAGAAAGGCGCAGCTCGCCGACGACGCTCGTTCATCTGGAATTGCGAGCTTCTCCATTTTCAATTTTCAATTTCGAACTAACCACCCCCGCCGCCAACGTCACCAGCGCACCAACGACCGCATACCAGGGCCACGCCACCGTGGTTGCGAAGCGAAGCGGGAGAACGGCGGCGAGACCGGCGGTCATGCCGATGAGTGCTGCCGCAGGACCACCTCGCCCGACGGCCGACAGCAGAAAGACGCCGAGGATCGGACCGTTGATCAGCGAGGCGACGCCGAGAGCGGTGTCGAGAGCGGAGCGATCGGAATTGCGCAGGAGGAGAGCGAAGGCGATCTGCGCGATGCCGGCGACGACGACGATGATCCGAGAGACACCGAGGTAGTGCCGGTCGGTACGGCCACGCGCCAGTGGCGTGTAGAGATCGGTGACCGCCGTCGAGGCGATCGCGCTCAATGACGACGACAACGCCGCGGCGAGAATCGCGGCGACGACCAGACCCGACAGGCCGGTCGGGAGATGGTTGGTGATGAAGTCGGCGAAGACCTGATCGCCCGCGGCGAACGGCGCAGCGGCGGCACCGGTGGCGTAGCCGGCGATCCTGTCGGGCCGGTAGAAGGCAAACAGAAGAATGCCGATGAAGAGGAATCCGATGAACTGTACGAGCACGATCACACCGGAGGAGAAGAGCGCCAGGGTCGCCTTGCGCGGGCTGCTCGTGCAGAGGTAACGCTGCACCATGAACTGATCGGTGCCGTGCGTCGACATCGTCAGGAAACAGCCGCCGATCAACCCCGCCCAGAATGAATAGGAGCGATGAATGTCGAACGCGAAGTCGAAGAGCCGGAACTTTTCGAACGCCCGACCCAGCGCGATCGCCTCACCTGCTCCTCCAGGGATCGCAAACACGAGCACCACCGCTGCTGCGAGCGCACCGGCGACGTAGATACCGAGCTGCACGACTTCGATCCAGACGACCGCCTCGATTCCGCCCATGAAGGTAAAGACGATCATCACCACGCCGACGAGCACGATCGACCAGAAGATGACCGCCTCTGCATCCGCCGATGCCTGGAACGCGCGGTACACCGCTGCGAGAACGAACGCGGTCAGCAGCAGCCGGACGCCATCGCCTACCGTTCGCGCCGTGATGAAGAGCGACGCGGCGAGTCCGCGAACTCTCCCACCGAAGCGCTCCTGCAGTAGCTGATAGACGGTAGAGAGCTTTCCTTCGAAGTAACGCGGAATGAAGAGGGCGGAGATCACGACGCGCCCGAGGAGATAGCCGAAGACGAGCTGCAGAAACGTGAAGTTTCCGCCTCGGGCGTAGGCGATCCCCGGCACGGAGATGAACGTAATCGTCGACGTCTCCGTCGCGACGATCGACGCGCTGATCGCCGGCCACGACATCTCGCGGCCACCGAAGAAGTAGCGGCTCGTCGAGTCCTGCCTTCGGCCGAACAGCCCTCCAGCGATGAGGATGCCGGCGAGATAGCCAAAGATGATGATCAGATCGAGTGCGGTCAGAGCGGTGGGATTATGAATTGAGAATGGAGAATTGAGAATTGAGAATCTTCGGCGGGCGTGGTGATGTGAGGATGGAATACGATCCACGGGTGACCCGGAAGTTCGCAACTACCGCGCTGGCCCTCCTTCTCTTTGTCTCCTGCCGGACCGCGACGCAGAGCACGACTTCTGAACCAGCACTGCTCTATGACGTCCAACCGGCGATCGATGCGGCGCGTGCGCTGAGCGAGAGGCCCGACATCGAGCGCGCGTTTCAATTCGTCGAGAGTGATCGCGAGACAATCGTTGCCGACTGGACGACGATCAACGAAATCCCCGCGCCCTCAGGCCACGAGGCCGCACGAGCACTGCACATCGAGGCGCTGCTGCGCGGCTCGGGACTGCTCGTCGAACGTGACGGCGCAGGCAATCTCATTGCCACGCGGAAAGGAGCCGGCGGCGGTTCGACGGTCGTCTTCGATGCACATCTCGACACCGTGTTCGCACTCGACACCGATGTCACGACGCGAATCGAAGGCAACCGCATTCACGGCCCGGGGGTCGGCGACAACACCCGCAACGTCGTCGCTCTGCTGGCGATGATCCGCGCGATGAATGCGGCAGCCGTCGAAACCGCCGGCGACATCGTCTTCCTCTTCAGCGTCGAAGAAGAGACGACGTTCCGCGGCATCGATCACTTCCTGGCTGAGCGGGGCGATTCGATCGACCGCTTCGTCGCACTCGACGGCGGCTTCGGTGGCTTCACCTACGGCGGGATCGGCATCCACTGGGATCGCTATCACATCGAAGGCCGCGGCGGTCACACGCTCTCCGGCTCGCCCCCGTGGTCCGCAACCCTCCCCCTCGCCCGCGCCATCACCCGCATCTACGAGCTCCCCCTCGGCGACAGCGCGCGGCTGAACGTCGGCATGCTCGGTGCCGCCAATGTCTTCAACGCGAAGGCCCGCGATGCCTGGATGAGCGTCGATCTCCGGTCCGTTGACGGCGACGAGTTGCTGCGGCTCGACCGGGAAGTCGAAGCGATCGTCGCCGGCGAAGCGTCGAGACTCGGCATGCGGATGCGAAGAGAGAGCATCGCGAAGAGGACGCCGGCCGTCCTTGACGGACACCGCACCTCTCCGATGATCGTCACGGCCGAGGGAGTGTGGCGAGCGTTCGGATTCAACCCGTCGATCTCCAACACAGCATCGAACCATGCCGCAGTTGTCCTCCGCGCCGGCATTCCTGCGATCAGCAGCGGATCGGGTCCGTGCCGCAACGCACACGCTCTCGACGAAAGCTGCGAGATCGAGCCGCTCCTCACCGGCATCCGGCGAAACATCGTGCTCGCGG
The DNA here is from genome assembly GCA_036385045.1 of Thermoanaerobaculia bacterium. Lineage (GTDB taxonomy): Bacteria > Acidobacteriota > Thermoanaerobaculia > Gp7-AA8 > Gp7-AA8 > QHVT01. Next base: position 2,929 of record DASVLC010000012.1, read on the forward strand.
TGGCGCTGGCGTCGGACGATCCGGCGAGGGTGGCGACCGATGTTGCAAGATGAGGCGGAGCACGCCAGCCCGTCCTCCCGGGCGGCGAGTGCCGGCGCGCAGCGAGAGACCCATCCGCTTCGCAGGGATAAGAATCGTTTACCGAACAGTCAGCCGGTGGTCAATCCCTCGGCGCGCGCGAGTCGGTTCACCTCGTGCGCCAGGTCGACGGGATCGATCGGCTTCTGGCGGAACAGATCGAATCCAGCGGCCGTGATGCGCGCCTGCTCGCCGGGACGTCCGAGAACCGTAAGCGCAAGCGCTGGGAGGGATTGCATTTGTGTGTCGCGCGAGCGCAGTCGTTCGAGGAAGGTGCAGCCGTCGAGATCCGGCAGCGCGATGTCGCAGATCAGCACGTCGGGAACCCACTTGCGGAGCAGGTCGAACGCTTCGGCGGCAGAGCCGGCGCACTCCACCTCCGCGCCGCAATGCCGCAAGGCCGCGGACAGGACCTTGCGATTGTCGACTTCGTCTTCCACGATCAGAACGCTCACACCATCGAGTTGCGGCATCGCGGCCGAGCGCGACGCGGCATCGCGCAGCCTCGTCTCATCGAGCTGACTTGCGACGTGAAGCGGAAGGAGAACCGCGAAGGTGGCGCCCTCTCCCTCGCCGGCGCTCGAAGCGGTGACTGAGCCGCTATGCATCTCGACGATGTGACGGGTGATGGACAAGCCGAGGCCAAGGCCGCTCTTTCGCTCTCCCCCATCACCCTGCCGGAAACGCTCGAAAATATGAGGCAGCAGATCCGGTTGAATGCCCCGACCCGAGTCAATCACCTCGATCCTGGCGGAGCCCCCTTCGCCTCGCAGGCGTACGTTGACGGTGCCTCCCTCGCCCGTGAATTTGATCGCGTTGCCTAGAAGGTTTCCGATGGCCTGCTGCAGGCGTGCCGGGTCTGCAAACACATCGCACCGGTCGTCACCGACGTCGACCGTGAGCGCGATCTGTCTGGCCTCGGCCCCAGGACGTGCATGCGAAACCGCATTCGCGACCACGGTTCGCAAGTCGAGCGCACGCAGCTCGAGGCGGAGTTTGCCTGAAGCGATTCGCGACTCGTCGAGCAGATCCTCGATCAGTTTCGCCTGCGCGAGAGTGCTGCGCTCCAGCGCGTCGAGTGCCTCCCGGTGGGTCTGCTCATCGAGAGCGCCGAGGGCAAGCATGCGCGTCCAGCCGAGGATGGAGGTCATCGGCGTACGCAATTCGTGCGAGATGATGGCGATGAATTCATCCTTCGCGCGGTCGGCCGCGCGCATCGACCGCAGTTCGCCGGCGTTCTGCTCGTTCACGCCCTGCAGATGCTCGATTCGGACGAGGTTCGTCACATCCTCAGCCGAATGGATGATGTACTCAACGCGGCCGTCGATCAGTACCGGAGTGTTGAGAGGCTTCCAGTAGCGCTCCTCGAACTCCCCCGAGTCGGGGCGGCGGATGTCGTACTTCTGCAGCGGCATGGCGTGCGGCGCGCCCGTCTCCAGGACCGTCGTCAGCGACGCACGCAGGTTCCGGGTACCGGTGGCTTCAGGGTCGTCCGGATTGTCCGGGAAGACCTCGAACATCACACGGCCAATGATCTCCTCCCGCACCGTCAGCGTCGCGCGCAAGTAGGCATCAGTGACGGCAACGATCACAAAGTCCGGATCGAGCACCACGTATGCGCCGGGCGCGGCTTCCAGCAGGGAAAACTCGAGTCGGCGTGTCATCGGTCCGTTGCAACAACCGCGTCTTGCCAAAATGCCGCGGTATCGTCTTTCGCTCCCGTTCCCCGTTACGCAAGCCGTTCGCCATCAATCACTTCGTAACCTTCGGTCGCCGGCGATCGCACTCGGTTGAGGTTCGTTCAATCATTCGGAACTCCCGCTTTGCCGGGGCCCTGCGGCAGCGGTCTTGCTCGGGTCAGGCGAATGGAACGCCGATCCTCCTATCGCGCCCTCATCGTAGAAGACGACGGCGCCATTCTGAACCTCGTGAAGATCGTGCTCGAGCGGGAGAACTTCACCGTGGAAGGTGTGAAGCACGCTGCCGCGGCCATCGCTCTGCTCGAAGCGGTCGCCTACGATCTTCTGATCGTCGATCTGATGCTGCCGGAGATCAGCGGCGAACAACTCCTCGGATACCTGGAGCAAACACAGCCGAAGTATCTGAGAAGGGTCATCGTGACCACTGCCTCGCCCGGGCAGATGTCGTGCGAATTCCTCCAACGCATCTGCCGTCTGCTCGCGAAGCCCTTCGATATCGACGAGTTGATCCTCATCGCCAGAGAGTGCGCCCAGCCCGGCGCGGCCTGAGATCGGAGAGTCAGGGCGACTGAACCCCGAATCGCGCATACTTCTTGCTTCGGGTCCTCGAACCGATGATCCAGACTGAACAGCTCACCGACGTCTTCGCGGAGAGAGTTGCGCGAATCTTCGGCGCGGACGACGACCCCATGGTCCTCGTCGAGAACCGTGCGCTCCGGCTCCTTGCCGGACAGCGGCCGATCGTCTGGGAGGGCGACGCGCAGACGTTCCACTTCAGTTTCGTCGGCGGGGCCGCCGAGGAAGTTCTAGGCTATCCGGCGTCGCGGTGGACGGAAGAGCCGACGTTCTGGGCCGACGTGGTCGTACATCCGGAGGATCGCAACGATGCGATCGCGTTCTGCGCCCTGGCCACGGGCAGGGGTGCGGATCACGATTTTCAGTATCGTGCGCGACGGCCGGACGGAGGCATCGTCCTGCTTCACGACATCGTCAAGGTCATCAAGAGCAGACGCGGCGTCGCCGAGCGACTCCGGGGAATCATGGTCGAGATTCCGGATCCTCGATAGCCGTCTGGCACTCGTACTCTGCCCTCCGATCCGCTTCTGAGCCGCGCGCGAAAGAACATGTACAACTTCAGCGGGGAGACGCTGGACGCGGCCATGTCGGAGATCGACGCGCGCTGGAGCTGGCAGGCGACAACGCCTTGCTGTTCGCGACAAAAGGAATCATTCACTGGCAATACTTCAACGCCGGTGTGAGGCCGGATCCGGCGCAGCTCGATGGCGCGTCCGAGCTGGCCGATAGAATCGATCGGCTCGAGCCCGGCTCGTCGCGGGTGACCGCGCTTCGCGGACTGGTTGCGCTCTCGCGGGGCGATCCGGCCGCCGCCTCGAGGCTCCTCAGCGCTGCGCTGGAAATAGAGCCTAACGACGTCGACTCTCTCGGGATCCTGATTGCCATATTCATTCTCACGGGTCGCAATCAGAAGGCACGTCCGCTGATCGTACGGCTCGATCGGCAGCCCTTCGGTTTCCGTCGTCCAGTGACCTCGCGGATGGAGGCCCACGTCAGCAGCAATCGCGAGTGCATGGCGAAGCCATGTGCAAGCAGGTGGCGGGAGCACTGCGGCGTCCGCCGAGCGGCAAGATAAACAAAAAAGATTCGCGCTCTGCCGATCGCGACAGCGGATCTCGGAATGTGGGTTGCTATTGAATGGTCTCGCACACCCGCGGTCCGTTCGTCCTGCAGAGAGGCGGACGTTCTTCCGCCAAGGCCGTACGCGAAACAGAGGCGTCGCAGAAGCGGGCCGCATCACGCAATCAATTCAACTCAGGAGGAAGTTTGCAGATGAAGATACTCACAGGGAGTTCAACGTTTCTCGCGCTGGCGGGATCGACACTATTACTGGCGGCCTGCGGCTCGCAGCCGGCCAGAACAACCGCCGCTGGCCCGGGCGGAACAGGCATTTCGCAGCCGACGGCCTACAGCAGTACGGCGACGGGACACGCGATGAGCAGAGGCGAGCGCACCCGGACCAATGAAGTCGTGCGTGCACTGCGCGACGGCCGCGCGACGCGTAACCAGCCGATCTCGGTCTACGTTCAAGGTGACACCGTCCACCTCGAGGGCTCCGTCGGTTCGGAGTCTCAGAGAACAGCTGCAATCGCAGCAGCAGCCGGAGTCTCCGGCGTCGGCCGCGTGATGATCAACAACCTCATGGTTGGCGGAATGATGAGCAGCGGGCTCGGGACAGCGACTCACGGCACCGTCCATTCGATGCCCGCGTCCGGAACGATGGTTCACGGGAGTACCCACCTGGGCCCGACAGTCCATGCGACGGGTTCGACTGCTGGGTCGACGATGACGGCGACCGACCGCTCCACCGCGGAGCAGATCACCCGGTCGATGCGTGATCACTACAACCTTCACGATGCGGCGGTAAGCGTCCGGGTCAGCGGCAATACCGTCTTCCTCGACGGCGAAGTCCGGAACCAGCGGCAGCGTGGCGACGCGATCGCCGCGGCTGGAGGTATCCCCGGCGTGACGAACATCGTGACGAATCTCCGTGTAGCCGAGCCCGCTGCCACCGCCTGGACCTACGAGACGGGAACCGTTGGGTTCCTCGATACGACAGGACCGCGCGTGGCGACTCTCGGGACCGGACGTCTCTCGGCCGACGAAGAGGCGATCGTGACGCAGATTACACGGAACATGATCAACAACATCGAGCTGCGTCAGCAGCGGATCATGGTGCTCTTCTCGAACGGCACGGCGATTCTCGAAGGGGAGATTGCGGCGATGAGCCAGGAACCGCTCGCGATTGCCGCGGCCTCAGGCGTTCGCGGCGTCAACAACGTCATCAGCAATCTTCGAGTCACCGACTGGTCCAACCCGCCGGGAGCGAACCGGCGTTAGACGACAAAAAGCATGAGGGCCGCTTGCGCGGCCCTCATGGCGTTTGGTGACGAGTTGGAGCGGGAAACCGGACTCGAACCGGCGACATCAACCTTGGCAAGGTTGCACTCTACCAACTGAGTTATTCCCGCTTACGGACGGTGAACTTTAGCGGCCGTCTCCGGCCCTGTCAAGCCGCCGCATCGCCACTTAACGAATCCCTTCGGAGGGCTATTCCTCACGGTCTCTCGACCCGGATTCCGTAGGCATGCAGCTTCCGGTACAGGTTGCTCCGTTCGACGCCGAGGGTGTCGGCGGTGCGGGAGACGTTGCCGGCGTGATCGCGGAGGCGGGAGAGGATGTACTGCTTTTCGAACTCGTCGCGCGCCTCGCGGAGCGTCAGGTTCGAGGGAATCTCCTGTGCAGTCGATCGGGCGGCACGGGTACCTAGCTGGATGTCTTCCGGCTCGATGGTGTCGCCCGGCAGCAGGATTGCCAGCCGCTCGACGACGTTGCGCAGTTCCCGCACGTTGCCGGGCCAGTGATAGGCCTTGAGCTTTGCGGCCGCGCCCGCGGAAAGCGGCTTCCGTTGCTGGCCGCTCTCCGCTGCGAAGCGGCGCAGGAAATAGTCTGCGAGCAGCACGATGTCGTTGCCGCGGTCACGCAAAGGGGGGACGACGATCGGGATCACATTCAGCCGGTAGTAAAGATCGCTCCGGAAGTTGGCGGCGCCGATCTCCGCCTCGAGATCCTTGTTCGTAGCTGCAATCACGCGGACGTCGACCTTGATCGTCTGCTGGCCTCCGACCCGCTGGAACGTCTGCTCCTGAAGCACGCGCAGCACCTTCGCCTGCGTCTTGAGGCTCATGTCGCCGACTTCATCGAGGAACAGCGTCCCTCCATCGGCGAGCTCGAACTTTCCCTTCCGGTCGTCGATCGCGCCCGTGAACGCTCCTTTGCGATGACCGAACAGCTCCGACTCGATGAGCTCCTCGGGGATCGCCGCGCAGTTGACGTCGATGAATGGCTGGTCGGCACGAAGCGAATGCCGGTGCAGCGAGCGGGCAACGATCTCCTTGCCGCTGCCGTTCTCGCCGGTGATGAGCACACGGGACGAAGAGGGAGCAGCGCTCCGGATTTGCTGTTCGAGCTTCATCATCGGCTCGCTCTCGCCGATCAGCAGTTCCTCGAGAGTCAGATGCCTGCGGAGATCGCGCACCTGTTCGCGGAGTCGCCTGTCATTGATCGCGTGATTGACGGTCAGGAGTACCCGCTCGAGTGACAGCGGCTTCTCGAGAAAATCGTAAGCGCCGAGGCGCGTGGCCTTGACGGCGCTTTCGATGCTGCCGTGACCGGAGACGACGATGATCGGGGGCGCACCGGCGGTGCGGAGGCGTTCGAGCACTCCGAGGCCGTCGATGCCGGGCAGCCAGAGATCGCAGATGACGAGATCGAACTCGTCGCGGGCATAGAGAGCGAGCCCCTCCTCGCCCGACTCGGCGAGGGCGGTCTTGTGACCCTCGTCCTCGAGGATGCTCGAGAGCGTCGTCCGGATCCCCGGCTCGTCGTCAATGATCAGGATTCGAGACATTGGTGGGAAATTGAAAATTGAAAATTGAAAATTGAAAACGAGTCGCTGCGCTCTCGTTTCGCTTCGGTTGCTTCGTGTCGATGTTTCTCAACGTTCCTCATGCCGGCAGCTCGATTTCGAAGCGGGTGCCCTGCGGCTGGTTGTCGTGGACGTGAATCTGTCCGTCATGGTCGCGAACGATCCGATGCACGATTGCGAGTCCGAGTCCGGTTCCGCGCCCCTTCGTTGAAAAGTAGGGAAGGAACAGTTTGTCTTTGTCTTCGTCGGGTACCCCGCGCCCGGGATCCGAGACTTCGATGATGACGCGGTGGGGGGCGCGTCGTGCCGCCACGCGAATCTCCCCTTCCTCGGTTGCCTCGACCGCGTTCTTGAGCAGGTTTCCGATCGCGCGGCGGATCTGCTCACGGTCCATCAGCAGCTCGATCTCCGGATCGACGTCGATCGCAATGGAGACTCCCGGCTTCACGTCGCGATAGAGCGCAACGGCCTGGTCGAGGATGACTGCGAGCTGCGCGTGGCGAAGATGAATCGCCGGCATGCGCGCGAAGCGGGCAAACTCATCGACCATTCGCTTGAGGTGACCTACTTCGTCGACGATCGTCTGTGTCCCCTGCTCGATCGCCGCGCCAGTGTCGGAATCGTTGCTGCGGAACTTCTTTGCGATTCGTTCTGCTGACAGCTGGATCGGTGTCAGGGGATTCTTGATCTCGTGTGCGATGCGACGTGCGGCTTCGTTCCACGCTGCCAGCTTCTGCGCCTGGACGAGTTGGGTCGAGTCTTCGATGGCGAGAACCCAGCCCGAGTCGCCGCCGCCTGACAACCGTGCGGCCGAGAGCTCGAGATAGCGAAGCTCGCCGCCCAGAATGAGCGCGACCTCGCGTGTGCGGGAGCGGCCGCTCGTCAGTTCCTGGAGCGCGACGGCCAGTGGCTCGAGCTCGGCACGAAGGAGCTCGCCGAGCCGTGCACCCGGTGGTGGCGTCTCCAGTCGCAACATCTGAAGCGCGGCCCGGTTGATCGACAACAGCTCGAGATCGTCACCGAAGGCGATGATCCCGGTCGCAACGCTCTCGAGCACGGTGACCATGAAGGCGCGCTCGTCGTCGAGGCGACGGTTGGTTTCGGTGAGCTGCTGACGCTGCTGCGCAAGTTGCGTCGACATGTCGTTGAACGACTCGATGAGTCTCCCGACTTCATCGGTCGCAGCGACCTCCACGCGGTGGCCAACGCCTCCCTCCGCGATTCGGGCAGTCGCCTCCGCAAGCGCCGTGATCGGTATCGTGATACGGCGTGATGCGTAGATCGAAATCCAGAGTGTGCCGAACAGAATCGCCAGCGTGACCGCGAGAAAAAGCATCGTCTGCGATGCCTTCAACGTCTGGCGCTGCGTCCTCAGTTGCCGGAAATCGCGGTGCGCAATGATCGACTCGTCGATCATCCGACTCATGGCAGCCGGGATGAAGACTCCTGCCAGCGCGAATCCGCCGTCCGGCATCGGAACCGCCGTTCGGATCCACTTGCCGCTCGCGACCACGTCGATCTTTACCGCGCGACCGGTCCGGCCGGCGTCTTCGAAAAAGCGAAGCGTCGGATCGGCCATCTGATGGATCGGGGAACGCGGGTCGGCCTGAGCCTTCAGCAGAATGCCTTCGCGATAAACCGCAGCGAGATCGACCTGATGAAACCTGCGAACGTGAGCCAGCACATCGTCGATCGAGGCGACATCGCCCGCCGCCGGATCCGATGCGATCTCGAGAGCGGCGCCGCCTGCCGCGTCGGCCGCCTGGTCCTGCACCATCTGCGCGATCCTTTCGCTGTTTCGCAGGATCGTGTCGACCGGCGTGGCGAACCAGCGGTCGATCGAGAGGCGAAGCAGATCGGTGGCAACGAGGAACAGGAGGATGACCGGCACGAGCGAGGTCGCGACGTAGGTCACGACGAGTTTCGTCCGGAAGCGGGAGCCGAGGATTCCGCGCTGCCGCTCGAGAACGAGCTTCACGACTCCGCGAAGCAGTACGAAAAGGATCCCGATGATCAGGAGCAGGTTGATGTTCCAGAGGACGAACAGCAGGATCCTGTTGCTCAGCGCCTCCGGAGTCAGCTCGTCGGCCTGCTGCCTCACGTAGAAGACGAGACTCGTGACCGCAAGGATCGTCAGCGGCACCGAGACGATGAACCGCGGATCCTTGCGGTAACGAAGCAGCAGATCGCGGAACTTCGCCATCTCAGGGCTCGGCCGTTCTCACCCGCGTATCATGCCAGCGGGTGGAGACTTCCCACGGAATCACATACATGAGCCAGCCACGCATCAGGTCGGCTTTCACCGCGACCTTCAGCTTGTACGGGCGTCGCGGCCCGATGTCGAACAGAGCGATCTCTTCGATCACCGTCATTCGCCGCTCGAGCGCCGCCAGCTCGGTGAACGTTTCGGATCGAACCAGCCGGCGATCGCGCCGGTAATTCAACAGATACTCTCGAGTGAGCGAGTTGAAGGTACAGATCACCTCCACACTCGTCTTCGCAACTCCTGAGTTGAACCAGTTCGGCCGGTCTCTGTAGATCTCGATCGAGTAAGTGAAGCTCGTCGGCAGCCCGCTGTTCAGCGCCTCGGTCATCTCCGGGATGCGGAATGCCCCATCCAGGCGGAAGCGGACTGATACCTTCCCACCGGACGCAACCGCTGAGAGGCCCTCAATCGTCGGTCTTGGAGGTGCCTGGGCTGCCAGCGGACAAGCTGAAATCAGCAGCGAAAGTAAGAAAGCCGTCAGGACTGAGCGCACGTGTGGCTTTTTTACCACATTCCTCGACAGAGGGCGTTTCCTGAACCGGAGCGTAACCGGCCGGGAGGATCAGTGCCTCAGGCCCTGGTGTCTCAGGCGAAGGAGCCGACCGGATGCCCGACGACGATCGCGTCCGACTGCTCTTCCTGCTGCGCTGCCGCCTCGAGCACTTTCGCCACGAAACGGGAGTGAAGCGCGTGACCGGCGCGATTGGCGGTGATCTCGCCAACGACCGGTCGCCCGATCAGAGCAAGGTCGCCGATGAGATCGAGGATCTTGTGACGAACGAACTCGTCGCGGAAACGAAGCGGGCCGTTGACGACTCCACGATCATCGAGCACGAGAGCATTCTCGACCGAGCCACCGCGAGCGAGCCCGATGGAGCGCAGCTTCTCGACGTCGCGCATGAACCCGAACGTCCGCGCGGGAGCGATCTTCCTCATGAAACTGTCATGACTGAAATCGAACTGGAACGCCTCCCGCCCAATGGCAGGATGGTCGAAATCGATGCGGTAGCGGATCGTCAGCCGGTTCGAAGGAGTCATCCTGATGCTCTTGTCGCCTTCGACGAGCTCCACCGGCTGGCGAAGTCGAAGCACCGGGATTTCTGCGCTGAGTGACCGAACGCCGGCGGCGTCGATGAGGTGCATGAAGGGCAGCGAGCTGCCGTCGATGATCGGGACCTCGGGGCCGTCGATGTACATGTCGACGTCGGTGATCCCGCACGCCATGACGGCGGCGAGAAGATGCTCGATCGTTCCGACCTGGACGTCATCACGGCCGACGGTCGTCGCGTGATCCAGTGCCGTGGTCGACGACTGAACCGCCGGAATCCGGAGGTCGTTCAAATCGGTCCGGACGAACGTGATCCCGCAGCCTGCCGGGACGGGTCGCATCTCGACGGTGGTGTAAACGCCGGAGTGGAGGCCGATTCCGGTAATGCTGACTGGAGTGTTGATGGTCTTCCGCTGGACGAACATGTTGACGTTCCCTAAGAGCGAGCGAGGTGCCACTCGGCTGGCTGCGCGTCATACGACAGTAAACTCAATGTACTCAGTGTATTAGGCGAAACGCTCCATTCCTCCGCGCTCGCATCGCTGTCGCCCGAACAGGTCACATGTGTGGCGCTACAGCCACAGTGGTGCTGTTCTGCCGCTTCCCCGGCCGGGCCGTCCGCGTACCTTGACCACAACAAATGCCCCGGAGAAGGTCCGAAGGTTACAATCCGCTCCCCCATGACCACGAAAGCGCCCACAGGAGAGAAGTTGATCGCCTCGAACAAAAAGGCGTTTCACGACTACTTCATCCTGCAGAAGATCGAGGTGGGACTCGCTCTGACCGGAACCGAGGTGAAGTCGCTCCGCGACGGCAAAGTGAACCTGAAGGACAGCTACATCCTCTTCAAGGACGACGAGGCGTTCCTGTTCGGCACCCACATCTCTCCCTACACCCATGGCAACATTCAGAATCACGATCCGGAACGGACTCGGAAGCTGCTGCTTCACCGCAGGGAGCTCGAGAAGTTCCGCTCGGCAACTGTCGAGAAGGGTCTGTCAGTCGTGCCCCTCCGTCTCTACTTCAAGGGAAGCCGGGTGAAGGCTGAAATCGCCGTCGTTCGCGGCAAGAAGCAATACGACAAGCGCGAGACGGAGCGGAAGCGAGAGGCCGATCGCGAAACGGCGGCCGCAATCAAGCAGGCCAAGTAGCTCCACGACAGGCGGGGTGGCGTTGCAGCACTGCCGCCTCTGCTAGAATCCGCGCCCATTCCACGCGAGGGAGACTCCACCTTCATGACGAAGAAAAACATCGTCCACGTCATCGGCACCGGGACTATCGGCGAGCCGCTGATCGGCCTCTTCACCGACTTCAAAGACAAGTGGGGCATCGACGAGGTGACGTTTCACAAGCGGACGCCGGCGGTGAACGACCGGGCGACGGTCAATCACCTGATCAGCCGCGGTGCGAGCCTGGCGACCGACGAGGGAGCGCGCGAAGATTTCGCCCGTCTGGGTCATCGCGTGACGTTCACGACCGAAGAGGCGATCGAGCGGGCCACCGTGGTCGTCGACTGCACTCCGGCCGGCAACGACAACAAGCAGCAGTACTACGAGCGGATCAAAGGGCCGAAGGGCTTTCTAGCCCAGGGATCTGAGTTCGGCTTCGGGAAACCTTACGCCTACGGAATCAACGATGAGGTGCAGAGCCCTGACGAGCGGTATGTGCAGGTGGTCTCCTGCAACACTCACAACATTTCGGTCCTGCTGAAGACGCTCGGCTCACAGGGCGGCAAGATGAGTCTGAACGCTGGCCGCTTCGTCTGCATGCGCCGGGCAAACGACGTCTCGGACACCAAGTCCTTCGTCGCCGCCCCGGAAGCGGGCAAACACGACGACCCGGAGTTCGGAACGCATCACGCCCGCGACGCCTACCACCTGTTCCAGACGGTGGGCGAGAAGCTCGACCTCTTTTCCTCCGCGATCAAACTGAACACGCAGTACATGCATACCCTCTGGTTCGATCTCGACATCCGGCATGAGACGACGCTCGAGGAAGTCAGGGCCGCTCTTCGCAACAACCCGCACATCGCGAATACGAACAAGCTGGCGGTGAACCAGATCTTCTCCTTCGGACGCGACCACGGTTACTTCGGACGCATCCTCTCGCAGACGGTGATACCTACCGCGACCCTCTCGGTGCCGAATCCACACAAGATCGTAGGCTTCTGCTACACACCCCAGGACGGCAACTCCCTGCTCTCATCGATCGCGGCCACTCTCCGTTATCTCGATGCGAGCAAGCTCGAGGAGAGACTGGCGGTGTTGCGGCCGTACATCTTCAGGGAGATGTGAGAGAGGCAGGGCCGAGGGGAAAGGGCCGAGGGAAACAGTTCCTCGGAGTTCCTCGGTGTTCCTCCGGAGTTCGTCGGTGTTGGCGACCTCAGTGTGCCCGTCTCGCGTCACCCCGAGCGGGTGGGTGGGCGGGCATGCGAGGGGCCTGGCCAGCTGCGTACTCCGTAACGCCAAGGCAGTGACCCTCGGCCCGTGATCATCGGCAGTCGCTCCTTGGTGGGTCGTCGGCAAGGGATCCCTCTCCGTCCTACGCCCCTCACACTCGCCCACCCACCCCCGGGGCGCCGGCGGCTCGGGATGACAGTAGTGAAAGCCTTCGGCCCTCGGCCCCCCTCGGCCCTCCCTCTCCCCCCCTCGGCCCTCATCCCTCGGCCCTCACCCCTCATCCATCGGCCCTGCCTCTCTGCCTCTGCCCTCCCCGCCCCTGATCTGCTAGAGTCGCCCCTCTATGGCGTGGTTCAGGAAAGAGAAGAAGCCTAAGGAGGCGGTCGAGAAGCAGGTCGCCATCCCCGAGGGGTTGTGGGTCAAGTGCGACGAGTGCAAAGAGATCGTCTATCGGAAGGAAGTCGAGGCCAATCTCAACACCTGTCCGAAATGCCAGCACCACTTCCGCCTCACCGCCCGTGAGCGCTTCGAAATCCTGTTCGACGACAACAAGTACAAGGAGTTCGCTTCAGACATCCGCTCGGGTGATCCCCTCGGCTTCCGCGATACCAAGCGCTACATTGACCGCCTGAAGGTCTATCAGCAGCGGGTCGGCCCGGATGACGCGGTGCTCTGCGCTGAGGGCAAACTCGAGGGCATCCCGGTCGTGATCTGCGCCATGGAGTACAACTTCATGGGGGGGTCGATGGGATCGGTGGTCGGTGAGAAGATCACAATCGCCATCGAACGCTGCATCGACAAGAAGGCGGCGCTCCTCATCGTCTCCTGCTCGGGTGGCGCCCGGATGCAGGAGGGAATCCTCTCTCTGATGCAGATGGCCAAGATCTCGGCCGCGCTGTCACGCCTTTCGGCCGCCGGTCTCGCCTACATCTCCGTCCTGACAGACCCGACGACCGGTGGAGTCACAGCCTCGTACGCGATGCTCGGCGATCTCAACATCGCTGAGCCGAAAGCTCTGATCGGTTTCGCAGGTCCGCGAGTCATCGAGCAGACGATCCGTCAGACGCTGCCGGAAGGGTTTCAGCGATCGGAGTTTCTCGTCGAGCATGGAATGGTCGATCTCATTACGCCACGCGCCGAGATGAAACCGGCGATCGCCCGCTTCCTGCGCGTATTCACCGGCCGCTGATCACCTGCGCCCTCGTTCTGGAGTGCGCCATCCGTCCATGAGCATGACGCCTCTCGAGTGGCTCGACGCGCTTCAGGGAAGCGGCATCCGCCCAGGCTTGCGGCGGATGCGGGCGATTCTGCACGAACTGGGAAATCCTCACAGGAAAGTTCCCGCCGTCATCGTCGCCGGAACCAATGGAAAGGGCTCGACTTCAGCGACGCTCACTTCGATTCTGACAACGGCGGGATATCGCGTCGCGCACTACACTTCTCCACACCTCATCGATCTGAGGGAGCGCTGGACCATCGGCGGCGAAATGATCGATCCCGCGACGCTCGATGGGGCCATCGAAGCGATCCATGCCGCGGGTGACCGCGCCGGAATCATTCCGACGTACTTCGAGGCGCTCACGCTGATCGCGTTCGTCGTCTTCGCGCAAGCGCGGTGCGATGTCTCCATCCTCGAGGTCGGGATGGGAGGCCGGCTCGATGCGACGAACGTGGTCCGGCCGATTGCCGCATTGATCACACCCGTCGCCTTCGACCACATGGAGTACCTCGGCAATACTCTCCGGCAGATTGCGGCCGAAAAGGCGGGGGTCATTCATCGCGGAGCAATCGTTCTGACGTCGAGTCGCGATCCGGTCGTAACGGAAGTCATTCGAAGCCGAGCGAAGAAGTTCGGAATTGATGTGACGGTCGCCAGCGGCGACGATTTGCCGAAGTCGCTGGAGATTCCACTCGCAGGCGCGTTTCAGCGAGACAACGTAGCCCTTGCCGTTCGTGCCGCCAAAGAGTTGCGCCGGCACTTTTCGCGCATAGACGATGAAGCGATCCGTCAGGGTGTAGCCTCAACGCGCTGGCGCGGAAGGCTCGAGCGGCTCCGACTCGGCAGCCGTCAGATCTGGATCGACGGCTGTCACAACCCGCACGCGATCGCCGCGGTTCTGCCCTTCGTAGAGACACTCCGGCGCCCCCGTCTCCTCGTCTTCGGCGTGATGTCGGACAAGCCGGTCGATCAGATGACCGGCGCACTCTTTCCGCTCTTCGACCGGATCATCACCACCGAGCCGTATCCGCCGAGGTCGGCCGATGCTGACTCCCTTGCGCAAAGGGCTCTCGATCTCGGGATCCGTGTCGAGGCCGATCCGTCTCCGGGTGGAGCATTCCAACGCGCGCTGGACTCAGGGATCGCAACGATCTTCATTGGCGGCTCACTCTACCTTGCAGGAGAGGCGCTCGCCTTTTTCGAGAGCCTCCCCCTCCAAACTTCCGAGCGATAGAATGCAGTTCAGGGAGACCTTCGAATGACTACCGTGAATGAACATCTCGATGCCGCGATGGGCCATGCATTCCTCGGGCGTTCGATCGGCGACACGGATCCCGAGATTGCCGATGCCATCGAACTGGAGACCCGCCGTCAGAACGACACGCTGGAGCTCATCGCATCCGAGAATCACGTCTCTGCAGCGGTGTTGACCGCAATGGGTTCGGTATTCACGAACAAGTACGCGGAAGGGTATCCCGGCAAACGCTACTACGGAGGTTGCGGCCCGACGGACATCGTCGAGAACATCGCAATTGAAAGGGCAAAACAGCTCTTCGGTGCCGAGCACGCGAACGTCCAGCCGCATTCAGGCTCGCAGGCGAACATGGCCGTCTACTTCGCCATGCTCAAGCCCGGCGACACGATCATGGGGATGGATCTTTCTCATGGCGGTCACCTGACACACGGCCACCCGCTCTCCTACAGCGGACGCGATTTCAAGGTCGTCGCGTACGGAGTCCGGAAAGACGACGAGCAGATCGACTACGACGAGATGGAGCGGATCGCCACGGAGGCGAAACCACGCATGATCATCTGCGGCGCATCGGCCTACTCGCGAGTGATCGACTTCAAGAGAATCCGGGAGATCTGCGACAAAGTCGATGCTCTGATGATGGCCGACATCGCGCACATCGCCGGGCTGGTCGTGACAGGGCATCACCCTTCGCCCGTCCCCTACGCGGACTTCGTCACCACGACCACGCACAAGACTTTGCGTGGACCGCGCGCGGGGCTGGTGCTTTGCCGTGCCGAGCATGCGAAAGATCTCGACCGCGCACTCTTTCCCGGAATTCAGGGCGGACCTCTCGTCCATATCGTCGCCGCGAAAGCAGTCGCATTCCGAGAAGCGCTTTCACCCGAGTTCAAGGCTTACCAGGGACAGATCGTCAGGAACGCGAAAGCGCTCTGCGACGGTGTGCGGGAGGCCGGCTTCCGGATCGTTTCCGGCGGAACCGACAACCATCTCTTCATGACCGACGTCTTCTCGAAGGGAATCACCGGCAAAGACGGCCAGAACATGCTCGAGGCGGCCAACATCACCGTCAACAAGAATACGATTCCATTCGACACGCAGAAGCCGATGGTCGCCTCGGGACTGCGCATCGGGACTCCCGCCGTCACGACCCGCGGCCTGCGGGAGCCGGAGATGAAGACCGTCGCGGAGCTCATGGCCCGCGTACTCGATTCGAAGGGAGACGAGAGCGTCATCGGTCAGGTCAAGCATGAGGTGACGGAGCTCTGCGGACGCTTCCCGATTTACTGATACGCCGGAAGACATGAGCGGCGGAACCTGTGAGCAGACGGCACCCCTACTATCCGATTTATCTCGACCTCGACGGTCGCCTCGCGGTCATCGTCGGTGCCGGAGAGGTGAGCGTCCGCAAGGCAGGCAGCCTGCTTCGATGCGGAGCGCGAGTCACGATCATCGGCCCCGATGTACACGAGGCGATCGATACGCTTGCCGCGGAGGGTTCGGTCCGGCTGCTGAGAAAACGCTACGACCCGGAAGACCTCGAAGGGGCAGCAATCGCGATCGCTGCCACGAGCAACCCGGAAGTGAACCAGCAGGTCGCCAGCGACTGCAATGCGCGAGGCATTCTCGTCAATGTCATTGACGATACCCCGGCCTGTGATTTCATCGTCCCGGCGGTCGTCGAGAGCGGCTCGATCCAAATCGCCATCTCGACCGGTGGTCAGTCGCCCGCGCTCGCACGAAGGCTGCGGCACGACCTCGAGCGGATTGTGGGACCGGAGTACGGCGAGGTGAACGACCTGTTCGGAGAGCTTCGCGGCGCCGCGAAGGAATCTCTGACTGCCGACGACGACCGGAAGCGTTTCTTCGACAGACTCCTGCAGACCGGTGTCCTGGAACTGCTTCGCGACGGACGCCGCCAGGACGCATGGGACGAAGTCGAAAGAACCTGCGCCGAATCCGGAGTCCCGCTACCGGCGAGCCTGCGCGCGAGATTCGACTGAGCCTGGAGAAATCTGAGGGTCAGAAACCGGGCTCGGGCGCGGGCGCGGGCCCGGGAAAGACATCGCGCTTATTGAATATCTCCGTCCTCCGCGCCCAGGTCATCGAGTTAATGCCAGCGTCAAGGATGAGTGAGCCTCATGCCTCGACCCGGAAGAGTGTGCATCCGGGCCCGCGCCCGAGCCCGCGCCCGAGCCCGGCTTTTGACTCCGAAGACTTTGTCGTTCAGAAAACAGTAACTACCTGATACAGGCGACGAGGACGTCCGCGGCGCTGCCTCCGCACAGCAAAATGCGGCACGAAACTGCTGTGCTATTCTCCGCCCTCCCGCCATGCCTCTTCACGAGAAGAAAGTCATCGCCGTTCTCCCTGCCTACAATGCGGACCGGACCCTGGAGGCGACCCTCGACGACATCCCGAAAGCCTGGGTCGACGAGATTCTCCTGGTCGATGACTGTTCGCGCGACGGCACCGTGGAGCTATCCCGAAAGCTCGGCTTGCGGACCGTCGTGCATGCGCAGAACCGCGGTTATGGCGGGAACCAGAAGACCTGCTACCGGACGGCGATGGACGAGATGGGTGGGGAGATCATGGTGATGGTCCACCCTGACCATCAGTACGACCCGACGATCATTCCTCAACTCGTGCAGCCCCTTCTGAGGGAGGAGTGCGAGGCGGTGTTCGGCTCCAGAATGCTCGGCGGCCGGCCGATCGAAGGGGGGATGCCGAAGTGGAAGTACTTCGCGAATCTCTTTCTGACGATGGTCGAGAACGCAACCTTCTACGTCTTCCTCTCCGAGTACCACTCCGGCTTCCGCGCGTACTCGAAGCGCTATCTCGATGCCGTCAACTTCGAGGCGAACTCCGACGACTTCGTCTTCGACACCGAGATCATCGCCCAGGGGGTCGCAAAGGGAATGCGGATCCGTGAGGTTCCGATCCGGACGCGCTATTTCGACGAGGCGTCCCAGGTGGGGTTCTGGCGGGGCTCGCGTTACGGCCTGGCCATCCTCAAGACGATGGTCTTCTACAAGCTGCACAAGAAGCGCATCTGGTCGCATCCGATCTTTCGCGATCCGCCGGCCAGAGCAATCCCTCCTGCAGAATCGGTTACCCCAGGTTGATCGACGCGAGTCGGGCGCCCGGTAGCGAGGCGTCATGCCGGAGCAGATCCGCCGCAGTCTCGACCCCTCTCGACACCGACCGCGGGTGTGTACAATGCGCCGCCTGTGACTGAAGCACGCCGCCACGACGCCACAGCACTGACGATCCTGACGCTTCTGGCGACGCTTCTCTTCGCCGACGTACTCATCGGGACGTACAACTTCTACATGCGCGACCTGACGCGCTATTACTACCCCACCAAGCAGATCCAGCGAGAGATCGTCCTCGACGGCGAGTTTCCGTGGTGGAACCGGCAGTTCTCCGCGGGCCAGCCGATCGCCGCGAATCCCGAGCACGAGGTCTTCTACCCGCTCACCTGGCTGATCCTGCTCCCCGACTACGACCTCGGCTACCGGCTCCACATCCTGATCCACATCTACATCGGTCTTCTCGGGATGTACGCCTTTCTCCGCTCGATGCGGCTTCGCGCCTCTTCAGCTTTCTTTGGTGCGCTCTCGTTCGGACTCGGTGGGGTCTACCTCTCCTACATCAACCTGCTGCCGATCCTCTTTTGTGCCGCCTGGCTTCCGCTGACCTGTCTCTACGTGCGGAAGTTCATGTTCGCTCCTCGCTTGCGCTACTTCGCTCTGGCGGCCCTTTTCCTCGGCATGCAGTTTCTCGTCGGAGAGCCGACGACCGTGATGCAGACGGGCTTCCTGATCGGCATGTATGCGATGTATCGCGGATGGCGTACGTCTCGCTCCGCGGGGCTCGGCTGGCGCGACGCGATCCCGGAGATGTTTTCGCGCGTCGCCTTCATTGGACTGATCTCGATGGCAGCAATGGCCGTCGGCGCAGCGCAGATGATTCCGGCCATCGACCACGTCACCGAATCGGCGCGTTCGCGCGTGTTCGAGTTCTCCCTCGTCAGCGCCTGGAGCATGCCGTGGGCGAAACTCGCTGAGTTCATCTTTCCCAACGTTCTGGGGCACATCTCCATCGACCGCGTGATGTGGTACTGGGGAGGGGGGCTCTATCCAGGAATGGGATCTCCATTCCTGTTCAACGTCTACTCAGGGCTGCTCGTGATCGCGCTCGCAGCCGCGGCCCTCTACGTACC
>DASVLC010000013.1:0-5278 GCA_036385045.1 Thermoanaerobaculia bacterium
CGCAATCGGCCGCACATGGGCAAGTTGCAAGTGCAGGACGGTTGTTCGACCACCCTCATCCGCCTTCGGCACCTTCTCCCCCCGCAAAAAGCGCGAGGGGAGAAGGGCAACGGTGGCGTGGGCGAGGAAGGACCGACAGTAGACGGTGCGGGTCACGCTCGGCGAAGTCTGCCGTCTGCCGCTACTTTGGCGGCGGCAGGGATCTCGTAAAAGTCCAGCACCGTTCCGTTCATCGCGTTCGTGACGAAGTCGATCGGAAGGTCGGGCTCCGCGTAGAGCGCTCGGATTGGCGTCCCCGGCAGGGCTCGAACCTGCGACCCACAGCTTAGAAGGCTGTTGCTCTATCCAACTGAGCTACGGGGACGAAAGGAAGGGGATTCGAGAACGCGGCCGCATTCTCCATTCTCAATTCACCATTCTCAGTTCGCCGCCCCAGGCGGCGTAATTGGTCGGGGCGAGAGGATTCGAACCTCCGACCCCCTGCTCCCAAAGCAGGTGCGCTACCAGGCTGCGCCACACCCCGACTCGAATGACCACTGCCCCCGGGCTGCGAATCCCAGGGAGGCAGGCGATTCTAACCCGGGAGACCGGGCGCGCCATTCCGACCGCCAGACAAGCGTATGCCCGGACTGTGAAGACAGACCGGGCATACCGGGCAGTGGGATCTCCCGAAATACGTCAGACGGCCTGGGCCGTATCGCCGTAAGTGCGTGGCGGGAGCGCCGCGGCCCACTTCGCGCAATCGCCCGTCTCGAGCAGGAACTCGAAAGCGGCTCCATGCGACCTCAGACGGAGTACACCACAGCCGTCGGGGACGTTTGCACTCGTAACGAGGGATCCGTCGTACTCGATCTCATCGACACGATCGAGATCGAATGAGGCTTCGAGATCGGGATTCTCGTAATAGATCGTGTTCCCGACCAGAGCCAGCGCGACGGGGATCTTCTCCATCCCCTCCACGTAGTCCGCCCGGCTGATGATGGTCGCGCTGCCACGTCGTTTCTCGATCAGAGCGCCGACGAGATCTTTCTGTCTGACTTTAAGAAAGACAACCGTCAGCACCACCAGAACGGCGATTCCAACGAGAGTCATGGTAGCGAGTCCAGGCATACGCTCCTCCTCCTGCCGACGAGTTAGTCTTTGATATGAATGTAAGGCCGTCCCGACGTTTCGACCACTGAAATCGGATTTCCTGCGGACGTTTTCGAACGAAGAGGCAAACGGTCGAGGTCGGCGCGTATCACGCCGGCTCGGACGGCATTCGGCATAGAATGAGGTTTCCACAATGCCCGCACCGACCCGGAAGACCCGTAACGAACATTCAGCCGGCGGCGTGGTGATTTCGGAACGCGACGGAGTGCCACACGTGGCGCTGATCGCCACCCGCGGCAAGACCCGATGGGGGCTGCCGAAAGGGGCAGTCACTCACGGCGAGACCTCCCAGGCGGCGGCGCTGCGGGAAGTACTGGAGGAGACGGGAATCGAAGCTCGGATTCTGCGCACTCTCGAAACGATTTCCTACTGCTTCCGCGCGAGTGACACCCTGATCTACAAGAGCGTCGACTACTACCTGATGGCCTATGTGGGAGGGGAGTTGCAGCCACAGCTCAGCGAGGTGGACGACGTCGAGTGGACCGAGCTGAAGTCGGCGGTCCGGCGCGCGAGCTTCGCTTCCGAGAGGAAGCTGATCGAGATGGCGCTGCAGGAGCTGGAGCAGAACGACGCGTTGCTGGTGCCGCCCGTTTCGCCGGCTTCGTAGCGCGTGCAGACGGCGCATCTCGGGACGAGGTCTTCACCGAAGTCCGCTTCTTCACGCCGGTGGTTTTCTTCTCTTTCTCTTTTGCCGCGCTGCGGAGTCGAGACGCGACGGTCGTTCCCTTTTTCGGCCGCGCCGAACGGTTGCTCTCCCATACGACGTCATCACCCAGCTCGTCGACAGTACGGTCGGAGACGACCGAACGAGGCGCAACGGTCGTGACATCGACCTCGTCGTTCGCGAACTGGTCGCGGTGCTTGAGCAGCAGCCATTCATTTCCGCGGCTCGACCTGCCTCGTCCCTTGATTCGCACCAGAGCCCATTCGCCGAACATCTTTTTCCCTTGGAGCCGAAACGTCAGCTTCCCGCTCTCGAGTGCCTTCACCGGATCGTCGCCCGGCTCGATGAACTCCCATGTTCCCTGATCCCAGATGATGACGTTGCCGGCGCCGTAGTTTCCCTCCGGGATCACCCCCTCGAACGAGGCATAGTCGTATGGATGGTCCTCGGTCATCATCGCGAGTCTCCGCACGGCCGGGTCGTAGGACGGCCCCTTCGGTACGGCCCACGATTTCAGTACTCCCTCCATCTCGAGACGGAAGTCGTAGTGCAGATGGGATGCGTGGTGTTTCTGAACGACAAAGATAGGTTGCTTCGGAGAACGCTTTTTCGAGCCCTGGGGCTCTGGCGTATCGCCGAAGTCGCGCATCTTCTGATAGGTTTGGAGCGGGTTGGGCATGCGGACTCGTAAGGTTCTCAGCGTAAACAGCACCTTCTCTGCGATGAATGAAGGGTGCCAGATTCGCTCCAGACGCCGGCTCCGGCAGGCCTTGCCCGGTCACTAGAACAGGAGGTGCACGGCGCCCATCTTGCATGGGTTCGCTGGACTCGGTATGTCTCCAGTCATCCGCCGCATGCTTTGGGGCACGTTTGCAGGGCTCGTTGTCCTGACTGCCGGCGGTGTAGGCCTCACCATTTCGATTCTCCGTCTCGAGCAGCGACATGAGTACACGCTGATGCAGGAGACGCGTCCGCTGCTCGACTCGGTGCGAACCATGGAGGACGGACTGCTGCGGATGATCTCGGCGGTCCGTGGCTTCCAGCTGACGGGGCAGACGGCGTTCACGCAGCAATACGATGACGCGATCCGCGACTTCCGGAGGGCGGAGCTGCTGGCGCAGGAGCTTGCAACCGACCCGCGGGACCTGCAGATCGTGCGAGAGTTTCGGGCGCACTTCCGCGCGATGAAGGAGCTGACCGACAGGCAGCTCGAGCAGCTCGCCCAAGGCCGCGCAGCGGCCGCGAGGGATACGGTGCTCGAGACGGCCCAGCTTCGCCGCAACACTCCCGACTACGAGGGGCTGATCTCCGAGCGGATCAGAAACGATCAGCGAGCCGCCGTGGAGCGCATCGCGTCGATGCGCCAGTGGGTCATGATGGCGATGGTCTTTCTCGGCCTGGCCATCATCGTGATCGGTGCGGTCGCGGTCTGGCGTGTGGAGCAGTTGCTTCGCGATTCGATCACCCGCCAGGTCCGGCGCACAGAGGCGATGATCGCGGGGATGGCGGATGGAATCCTGCTCGTCGACGGCGAGGGAAAGTCGGTTTTCATCAACCCCGCGGGCCAGCGGCTTCTCGGTCGCGGCGACGTCGACGTTTCGATCACGCGGCAGGCGGAGATCTATCGGCTTCGCGATGCACACGGCCGTCCCCTCAATCCTCAGGAACTGCCGGCCGCACAGGCGCTCTCGACGGGACGCGCCGTCCAGGACGTGACGGTAATCATTGCCCGCGACGGTGGCGACCGCGCTGCAGTGTCGATGAGCGCTACGCCCCTGCATGAAGACGGTGCGACGAGCGGCGTCGTCGTGACCTTCCGTGACATCACGGAACGCAGAGCACTCGAGGAACAGATGCAGGTTCAGGCGGAGAGGGCGCAGATCCTCGCCGATGCCGGCGCCTTCTTCTCGAGCAATATCGATCCCACCTGGGTCACGCAGGCGATCGCGGAACGCGTGGCCGAAGTGCTCGGCGACTGGTCGGCGGTCATCCTCAAGACGCCCAACAGCTCGGAACTTACTGTCGCCGCGATCTATCACCGTGACATGTCGTCACTCGGTCTGGCCTGGTCCTACATCTACCGGCAACCGCTGATCGTAGGTGAGGGGATCATCGGACAGGTGGTAGGCACGGGCTATCCGTCGCTCACGACCGACATCCGCCCTTCACTCGCGCAGAGCTCCGGTACCTATCACGCATCTTCAACAAAACTCGCTTCGCTGCTGATTCTTCCGCTTCGCACCCGCCGCGAGATGATCGGTGCGCTTCTCATCGCAGCAAACGACCCCGATCGCGCGATGACCGACGACAAGCTGCCGCTGGCGGAGGTGCTGGCCGAGCGTGCCGCCCTCGCGATCGAAAACTCGAAGCTCTACACCGAACAGGTCGAAGCGCGGCGAAAGGTCGAGGATCTCTCGCGACTGAAAGACGAGTTTCTCTCGATTGCCTCGCATGAGCTGCGGACCCCGGTAACCTCGATCAAGGGGTACACCCAGCTTGCGAAGATGCTGATCAAAGAGGACGACCTGGGGACATCCGAGGAGTACCTCGACATCGCACTCGACCAGATCGATCGCATGTCGAGGCTGATCCTCGAATTGCTCGACGTCTCCCGCATCGAGACTGGCAGACTGGAGATCCGCCGCGAGCCGATTGTCTGGCCGCAGTTCGTTCGCGATGTCGTGCAGCGTCACCATACGGCCGTCAGTGATCGTCGTTTCCATATCACCCTGCCGGACGACTTGAAGCGAGTGACCGGCGATCGCGACCGGCTCGAACAGGTCCTCGGAAATCTGCTCGAGAACGCCGTCAAGTACTCGCCCGACGGCAGCGACGTCTCCATCAATGTCGAGGACAAGGGCGACTCCTACGTGACCGCTGTATGCGACCGCGGCATCGGCATTCCTGCCGACGAGCTGGGTCAGGTGTTCGAGAGATTTCACCGCGGCCGTCAGGTCTCTTCGACCAACTACGGCGGCCTCGGCCTCGGTCTCTACATCACGCGGCAGATCGTCGACCGTCATGGCGGAACGATCTGGGTCGAGAGTCGTGAGGGCCAGGGGACGGCGTTCTACTTCAGCCTCCCTGTGGACGAGCAGGCGTCTGAAGCCGCGCTTCCGGCCGGGTCACCGGTCGAGCTGCGGGAGGCCTGATCACCGCTTATCCGCAGAGGGGAAGCTACCGGTTCTCCCTCCGCGTTCCCTTCTCAGATCGATGCGGCTTTTCCTCGGCATTCTCCTCTTCTCACTGACGCCGCAGCTTGCGGCGCAGAGTGACCTGCGCCTCGAGCTCGTGCGCGAGTCGCTGACCGGAACACACTGCCGCTATCGCGAGTATGTCGAGGATCTCCCCACCGACCACTGGGTCACGCAACCGTGCGCGCCTCAGCGTCTGGGCGAGCTCAGCATCGTCACTTCACAGTCGCTTTCACACGAGGGAAGGCGGTTCGTCGAAGGGCGTGTG
>DASVLC010000014.1:0-10213 GCA_036385045.1 Thermoanaerobaculia bacterium
CGCCGCCGCTTTCCAGCATGCGCGATTCGTCCGAGGAGAAGCTCGAGCGACCATGGAGTAGCGCAGGCCCAGCCCTTAACCGACCGATCTTCGTTTCGACGGTGGCGCCTTGAGGCTGACGCTCGTGGTCCTGCCGGATGCGCGCGGGATGGTGAGCGTCGTCGATCGTCCGTGGCGAACCGACGGGACGTCCTTCGTGAGCCAGTCTCCGGGCAGTGTCAGCTGGAACGAACCGAAGATGCCGGAGTTCGGATCGGCGGCGTGAACCTCCATCGCATCGCGCGATGTCGCAACGAAAACGACGGCGGGGCTGTTCGACTCGAATCCCTGGAAACTGCCGGCGCGCCAGAAGGTGATCCCGAGGTCGTCGTTGCGAAGATCGCGAACAGCGGAGACGGCATCATTGTTGGCGAGGATCGAAAGCGGTCGGGAGGCCGACCAGGCCGACATCTGAGCTGGCGAGACGCCCGGCACGATGACGTACTCGGCGGACGCGTTTGTGGGGGAGGTCCCGTGATCGAGCCACATCGTCACGAACGTTTTCGTATGGGCGGTTCCGTCGGACGAGGCACCGAGCTCGGCCCAGCTGCCGGTTCGTGCTTCCGTCGAGACCTGGAGGTCCACAGGTGAAGGAAACCAGTAGCCGACGCTTTCCAGGACGGCCCAGTCCTGCTGCCGGACGAGCTGCGAGGAGGGGTTCACCAGTGGCCACTGGTTTACGACGGTCTCGACTCTGTTCGTGCTGAGAGCCTTGATCGAGTTTGTCAGGAAGACGATTGCGTCATCGAAAAAGAACCACGACTTGCGTGCGGTCAGCGCCGAGTTGAGCGGTGCGAGCTCCATCGCCGAAACGCCACCACGGCCGTTGCCGGTACCTCCGGCAAACGATCGCGTACCGTAGCCGTACGTGTCGTTGGCCGTATCAGCTTTCTGCTCGACGGTGATCCCGGGAAGGCGGGTCCAGTCAAGCGCTGGCCAGATGTCGCGACCCATGTACTCGTTACCTGAAAGGACGAGATAGAAGCGGCCGTCGGACAGCCGGGAGCCGCGGGTGTTCTCGCCGTTGGTTCGCTCACCGGAGCGAATCCGGCTGGAGAACATCTTGACCGAGGCGAACCAGTTCGGCCGGCGGTGCACGGTGTAGTCGGATGCGAAGAAGTGGCGGTGGCCTGAGGGCCAGGCTGCCTGATGCGGAGAGCTTTCGAGTTTTGCCGCCAGCGCGGCGATCTCCGTTGGCAGGCCGTACCAGGTCTGCAGCATCTTTCTGGCGGCCGCGCGGATTTCTGCGGCTCGCGGGGAGTCCGCCTCCGAGAGCTGAAGCAAGGCAGCGAGTCCGTTGTAGCCGGTCGTCGTGGGACGGACAATCTCGCGGCTCACGACCGCGACGTCGAAGTAGTTGCCGAATAGTGACCAGCTGACGCCGTCGGCAACATAGCCAATGAATGAGTCGAGCGAGTCGGGCGGGAGCTGCCAGGGCGTTCCCCGAGTGATCAGACTGTACCTTCCCACCTCGTTTGCGAACGACCCGCCGTAGCCGCCGGTGTAGAGCTGCGCGCCGTGCTGGTGGAACGAGCGGTCTGCCTTGATTCCCTCGCCTGCAGTCGGAAGTGTGACACTCGCCATTGCTCCGCGAACCGACGTCAGCATCGACTGATCGTCCTTGAGCAGAGCGAGGCAGAGATGCGTGAAGGCTGACCAGACGAGATTCTGGCCGGTCGGCACGGGGCCGACGAGCCCTTTCGAGGTGGTCGAACTGCCGATGCGGAAGTGGATCGCAAAGACGAGATCGTCATAGATCTGCTGGTTGACCTCGCCCCTCATCAGAATGAGAGTCGGCCCGAGATCGATCGGGATGCCGATGGTCCAGAACCACCAGTTGCCGGCCGGATAGACAGTCGCGCCGTAAAAGTGCTTCGTGTATGCAAGAGCGGCGTCGATCTGGGCGCGGAGTGTCGCATTGCGGTAGAGCGACTGGCCGGGCGTCTGATAGGCGCGAGCGAGCACGATCAGACGTCGCGAATGGTCCCACGGCCCCCAGGAGCCGGACGGCGTCTCGGTGTAATTGATGTCGGACCAGCTCCCGTCGCTCAGCAGGTAGCCGGGGGCGCTGAGCGACTTCGCATGCCACTCGAGTCCTTCGAGCGACTCCTTCATCCGGTGCGATTCACGGCTGGCGCCCGCCGCCGTGTAGTAGTCGATGAACTGTTTTCGCAGAACGTCCAGGTCTGCCTGAGCGCTGCTGGCCGACATCACCACTGCCAGCGGCAGCGCAGGGCTGCTCTCTCTCTCCAGCTGCGGGGCGGCAGAGAGCGACGCTGCGAAGACGACCGCAAGCAGGGCGGCGAGGCGGAGGGACACGATTCCGGACATGGTAGCGGACGACACAAAAAAGGACGGCCTACGCCGTCCTCCCAACTTCGACGAATGAACCGGTCAGATGGTGACTACGTTCGCCGCCTGGAGTCCCTTCGGACCTTGAACCAGGTCGAACTCGACCTCGGCCCCTTCGGGCAGGGAGCGAAATCCCTGAGACTGGATGGCCGAGAAGTGGACGAAGACATCCTCTCCCCCCTCAATCGTGATGAAACCAAAACCTTTAGCGTCGTTGAACCACTTCACTCTTCCTGTGCTGCGCATGCCTGGGTGTATCTCCTTGCTGAAAAATCGCCTGCTGCCTCCGGTTGGCCTATGTTCCAAACTTGCACGAAAGCGAGGCGTCCGGCGCAACATGGCGTTCCACGTGATAATTTCAGGAGCGGGGACGCCGCGAGGCCCACGAGCAGATCGGACAGTGAGACCTTTCGTGGCCGCGGGCAGGACAGTACTCTCGACCGAAGTAGATGATCTGCAGGTGCCTTCGACCCCACTCTTCACGCGGGTAGATCTTCTTCAGATCGCGCTCAGTTTTCGCGACATTGCTGCCGTCCGAGAGTCTCCAGCGAGTCGCCAGACGGTGGATGTGCGTGTCGACCGGAAACGCAGGCTCGCCGAACGCCTGCGACATGACGACGCTCGCTGTCTTGTGCCCGACGCCAGGAAGGCGCTCGAGCGCGTCGAGGTCGCGCGGTACGACGCCCCGATGCTCCTCGACGACGATTCGGGCAAGCTTCGCGATGTTCTTCGCCTTCGACGGTGCGAGGCCGCAACTCCGGATGCGGGCGAGGATTTCGTCTGAGGTCAGCTCGGCCATCTCCTCCGGCGTCGACGCGCGAGCGAACAGCGCGGGGGTGACCTTATTAACCTGTGCGTCCGTCGTCTGAGCCGAAAGCAGTACGGCGATGAGGAGGGTAAAGGGATCGCGATGCGTCAACGGAATGGGAGGCGTCGGATAGAGGCCGTCGAGGATTTCTCCGATTCGTGCTGCGCGCTCGGCACGTTTCAACGGGCGTCCTCCGCGTCGCGCCAGCGTTCTACGAACGGGGAGAGGGGCGGCGAGGAGAGGGTTTTTCCAGTCAGCGCGATGACTTCCTCGGGGCCGACATTTCCTTTTGCGTGGCGGATCAGGACACGCATGATCCCGGTCGCGCAGATGCGATTCTCGCGCTCGACGAGATGCTCGATATAAAACCATTTCGCGTCCCA
Organism: Thermoanaerobaculia bacterium; assembly: GCA_036385045.1. Lineage (GTDB taxonomy): Bacteria > Acidobacteriota > Thermoanaerobaculia > Gp7-AA8 > Gp7-AA8 > QHVT01. The sequence continues at coordinate 3,583 of DASVLC010000014.1, forward strand.
TCCGAGAACACGGGAACGGACCTCGAAGCGCTCGAAGGGACCGATGGAGTGCCTGTAGCGGACGACGCAGCCTCCCATGATCGGCCGCCACCCGCGGCGGATCAGCGGGAAGAACACCCGCATCCGCACCAGCAGATCCATCCGCGCGATATCCATGAAGCTGACGAAGCGACCGGCGTTCAGGTGGATGTTCAGGTCGCAGTCATTAGGCAACACGGTGAACCGGACACGCGACTCGTCCAGCGGTCCGATTCGTGAGCGAAGGGCGCCCCCGAACACGACGAACAGAAAGCGGAAGAGAAGAAGCATTCGTTGTGAGGATAGCAGCGGTTGTCTGGTGGTCGGCGGTGTGGATTTGTCGGCTCTCCGCGGCTATAGGTTGTTCTGGGCTATGCGCTGTGACTGAGAGGAACGCATCGCATCATGCGAAGCGCGGCCAGCCGATAGACGTAAGCCTCGAGCGCCGTAGGCGCGTCGTAGCTGTAGCTCAGGGCGCAAGCCCTGGGAGGCGATTGACGAGATGGTTGAGCCCCGTAGGGGGCGACGGAATTGCGCCGGACTGTGCGGGTTGAGTCGGCCGCTGTTTCGCTCACGCCACCGGTCCGGTTGCGCTGGAGAACGCCATTGCACTCTCATGCCGGAGGTCCATCGCCCCTACCGGGGCTCACGTGACACGACGATTCGTTCCCAGGGCTTGCGCCCTGGGCTACAGCTACGACGCGCCTACGGCGCTGAACCCTGAAGCCCGGCCACCTCCGCAATACTGAAACGGCCACCTCCGGCGAACTCGGGGCCACCTCCGAAATAGATGACCCCGGGCCACCTCAGGAATACGATCCTGTTACCGATAGCGGGAGGGACGCACGATGATCACGATTCGACGTTCGGATGAGAGGGGCCGTTTTGACCATGGCTGGCTGGATACGAGACACACCTTTTCATTTGCCGATTACCATGATCCGCGGTTCATGGGCTTCCGTTCTCTTCGCGTGATCAATGAGGATCGCGTCAAGGGAGGAATGGGGTTCGGGACGCACGGGCATCGCGACATGGAGATCATCTCGTACGTGCTGGAAGGCGGTCTCGCACACCGTGATTCGCTCGGTACCGGTTCGGTGATCCGACCCGGTGATGTGCAGCGTATGAGTGCCGGCACCGGCGTGCTTCACAGTGAAATGAACGCATCGCCTGACGAGGATGTTCACTTTCTTCAGATCTGGATCATTCCCGAGCGCCCCGGCATCACCCCCGGTTACGAACAGCGGACGTTCGCGGACGATGACCGTCGCGGCGTACTCCGGCTCGTCGCCTCGCGTGATGCGAGAGAGGGCTCGGTGACGCTGCATCAGGATGTCGATCTCTACGCGGCGCTGCTCGACAAAGGCTCGTCGGCAACCCACACCTTCGGGGCGGGACGGGCGGGCTGGATTCAGGTTGCGCGTGGCTCGGCCGAGTTGAACGGCGAGCAGCTTCGGCAGGGTGATGGGGTGTCGATCGAGAACGAACGTCACATCACGCTTTCGGGCGATGGCGCCGAGATCCTGCTGTTCGATCTCGCATGAGTTGCATTGCGATACCGGCAAAGATCTCTCGTATCATGGCGCCCGCACGCTCATCACGATCTGATGCCCTCTCCCGGCGTGAGTGGCTGCTCACTCCGCCGGGCTCCGGCAGGACGGTATGAGCACGCTAGACATGTGGGACGACGGCACACCTCGGGAGCTTTCGGAGCGCACAGGCAGGCACTTCTGCGTGAGGTGCCTCGCGGAGGTTCCGTCCGAAATCTACTTGAAGAACGATCACATCTGCGAGGCATGCACGGAGAGCGATGAGTACCCGCTGGCATCGACTCCCGAGCCGCGCAACCCACGCTCACGAAGTGGCGATGACCGGTGAACCAGCCCTCGGGTTCGGGCGCGTGGCGGTCATTCACGACTGGCTGACCGGGATGCGTGGGGGGGAGGCGGTCCTGGAAGGGATCCTCGAAGTGTTGCCCGGGGCGGAGATCTTCACGCTCTTCCATTTCCCCGGGTCCGTCTCCGCCGCGATCGAATCCCGGACGATTCACACTTCCGGAATTCAGAAGGCTGCGGCGCGGGCGAGAGATTACCGCACGCTCCTTCCTCTCTTTCCGCATGCGGCCCGGCAGTGGGATCTGAGCCGCTATGACTTGATCGTCTCCTCGAGCCACTGCGTGGCAAAGGGAGTGAACGCCGCGGGGAAACCGCATCTCTGCTATTGCCACACGCCGATGCGGTACATCTGGGACAGATTCGACGACTACTTCCCCCGTTCGCGACCGCTGCGCCGTGCAGCCGCGATGTCGGTCGCTCCGTGGCTGCGGCGGTGGGATGTGCGGACCGCCAGCGGTGTCTCCCGTTTTGTCGCCAACTCCACCTTCGTCAGAGAGCGGATCGAACGGTACTACGGACGCGATGCGGCGGTCGTTCATCCGTTCGTCGACCGCGCCTTCCTCGATGCCCCCGTGTCCGAGGAACGTGGGGACTATCACGTCGTGGTTTCGGCGCTGGTTCCCTACAAGCGGGTCGATCTCGCGGTTGCAGCGGCGGTTGCCGCGGGCCGGCGGCTGCTGGTCATCGGAGGCGGACCGCTGCTCGAAACCCTTCGTTCGCAGAATTCTCCCAACGTAGAGATCCTCGGCTCCGTATCGAGAGAGAGAATCATCGAGACTCTGGCTCGGGCGCGAAGCCTCGTCCTGCCCGGTGTCGAAGATTTCGGGATCACTCCGCTCGAGGCGATGGCGGTCGGAACTCCCGTAGTCGCGCTCGGTGAGGGAGGCGTTCGGGATTCGGTGATCGAAGGAGTGACCGGAATTTTCTTTCACAGGCCGGAGGTAGAGTCGCTGCGTCAGGCGTTGCATGATGTCGAGTCGCGCAGTTGGGACCGGCAGAGGATCCGGCAGCATGCGGCCGGCTTCTCCCGGGAGCGGTTCGGTCGCGAACTCCGTGCAGAGCTCGAGACGGCAATGACGAAGAATCCGACGTGATCGAAACCAGACACAGAACCCTCGCCACGGTCTACCTCATCAATGATGTGGTGGCGTCGAATCTCGCGATGATCTGCGCCTGGCTGCTCCGATTCGACATGGAGGTCATCCCGGTCACGAAAGGGCAACAGGACCTCTGGAGCTATCTCCACCTGCTGCCGATCGTGACGATCGTGTTTCCGCTGGCGTTCGCGGTGCAGGGCCTCTATCGAATCCGTCCGACGCGAGGGCGCGCCGAAGAGGCGGCTGCGGTTGCGATCGGCTCGGTCGTGGCGACGATCATCCTGTCGGGCGTGCTGCTGTGGGTGCGGCCTGCGCAGAGCCACATCGTTCCCTACTCCCGCGCTGCGCTCGCGATTTTCGTCGTCTGCGCGATCATTCTCACCATCGCCGGACGAACGGTCGTCAGGGCGATCGTGGAGCGGCGCCACCGGGCAGGAAAAGACCTCGACCGCGTCCTCATCGCAGGGAACGGTGAGCTGGCACGTGCTGTCTACGAGCGGATGAACCTCCACCGCGATCAGCTCGGCTTCCGTATCGTCGGTTATCTGCGGAATGGGAGTGACGAGGAGATCGCAGGGGTGCCGTGTCTCGGCTCGGTGGCCGAGGCGGAAACGGTCGTGAGAGAGCATCAGATCGAGCATGTGTTCGTCGCCATGCCGCATGCCTCGTCCGAGGCGATGATGCTGCTGCTCGACCGTCTCGTGAGGAACTGCGTCTCGATTCACGTGGTTCCGGACCTGCTCCAGTTCATGGTGCTGCGCGCACGTGTCGAGGACCTCGACGGACTGCCGACGATCAATCTTTCCGACACGCCGCTCGAGGGATGGAGCCGGTTCGTGAAGCGTGCGTTCGATCTGGCGGTGGCAGCCGTTTCCCTGGTCGCTCTTTCCCCGATCATGTTGCTGACGGCACTCGCGATCCGTCTCGAAGACCGCGGGCCGGTGTTCTACCGGCAGGTGCGCATGGGACTCGACGGGAAGCCGTTCAGGATTCTCAAGTTCCGTTCGATGAAGATCGACGCGGAGACGGTGTCCGGAGCGGTCTGGGCGGAAAAAGACGATCCTCGCCGAACGCGTGTCGGCCGTCTGATCCGAGCCTGGTCGATCGACGAGCTGCCCCAGCTGTGGAACGTGCTCGTCGGCGAGATGAGTGTCATCGGGCCGCGCCCCGAGCGACCGGAGTTCGTCGAACAGTTCCGCGGGGAGTTCCCGCACTACATGCTGCGCCACAAGGTGCGTGCCGGCATGACCGGCTGGGCCCAGGTCCACGGCTGGCGCGGCAACACCTCGATCCGGATGCGCATCGAGCATGACCTCTACTACATCGAGAACTGGTCGCTCCTGCTGGACGTAAAGATCCTTTTCCTGACCGTTCTGCACGGCCTGCGGCACGAAAACGCCTATTGATCTCGCGCGGTCGAGTTCGTGTGGCGGGTGAATGACGGCGAACCGGGCTGGCGGGTGACGGACATCACGACCCATGGTTCGCTCACCCATATAATCCGCCCTCCATGGGTAAGCAATCAGATGCTCTCTTTCTTCGTGCTCAGGAAGTAATCCCCGGCGGGGTGAACTCGCCTGTGCGTGCGTTTCGCGGAGTGGGCGGAACCCCGCCATTCATCGAGATGGGGCAGGGTGCTCGCATCTTCGATGCGGACAATCTCCAGTACATCGACTGTATCGGCTCGTGGGGGCCGATGATTCTCGGGCATTGCCACCGGTATGTCGTCGAAGCGGTCAAAAAGGCCGCGACGCGTGGCTTCTCCTTCGGAGCACCGACGGCGGGGGAAATCGATCTCGCCGAAATGATCGTGCAGGCGGTGCCGTCGATGGAGATGGTGCGCCTCGTCAACTCCGGAACGGAAGCGACGATGAGCGCTCTGCGTCTGGCGCGTGCGGCCACCGGGCGTTCGAAGATCCTCAAGTTCGAGGGGGGATATCACGGGCACGTCGATTCACTGCTGGTGAAGGCGGGATCGGGCGGTGCGACGTTCAACGTTCCCGACTCGGCCGGAGTACCGACCGAACTGACCGACCTGACGCTCATCGCCCGCTACAACGACCTCGACGACGTACGGGCGCGCATGGAAGAGCACGGGAAGGAGATGGCGGCCATCATCGTCGAGCCGGTCGCAGGCAACATGGGTTGCATTCCTCCCGCTGACGGATTCCTCGAGGGTCTGCGTTCTCTCTGCGACGAATATGGCGCGTTGTTGATTCTCGACGAGGTGATGACCGGATTTCGTGTCGCCTACGGCGGCGCGCAGGAGCGCTTCGGCGTCAGGCCGGACATCACCACGCTCGGCAAGATCATCGGCGGAGGAATGCCGATCGGTGCCTACGGCGGCTCACGCAAATTGATGGAGCTCGTCTCGCCACTGGGACCGATGTATCAGGCAGGAACGCTCTCAGGCAATCCTGTCGCCGTCGCGGCAGGACGTGCAACCTTGAGCGTGCTGCGCAACTCCGGCATCTACGATGACCTCGAGGAGAGGAGCGGCGAGTTCGAGAAGGGCGTGCTGGCGGCCGCGGAGAGGCATGCGGTTCCAGTGACGCTGAATCGCGTCGGGTCGATGTGGACTCTCTTCTTCAACGAGGGGCCGGTCACCGACTTCGACAGCGCCAACCGATCGAACCGCGAGAAATTCGGACGCTTCTTCCACCTGATGCTCGGCGAGGGAGTCTATCTCCCGCCGTCCCAGTTGGAAGCCGCATTCTTCTCGGCGGCACACGCAAAGAAAGACGTCCAACAGATGATCGAGCGCGCGGAACGTTCGCTGAAGAAAGTGGCGTGGGAGTTCGGGAGTTAGGGCGGGACGGGCGGCGCTGACTTTGAGAAGGGGTGACGTTCGCCTGTGGGTCGTCGGCAAGGGATCCCTCTCCGTCCTTCGCCCCTCACACCCGGCCGCCCGCCCCGGGGCTACGGCGGCTCGGGATGACAGCGCATGCAGGGCGGCGGATAGGACAGCGCGGGTTATGCCGCCAACAACTGGCCTGTCATCCCGAGCGGGTGGTGGGCGGGTGGCGAGGGATCCCTGAGTCGACGACCCGGCAGGAACGGGCGACGCTGACTTTGAGTCACCCCCTCAAGCCTCCTGCCGCAGCCTCACCAGAATCTCTTCCTCGGCCTTTGCGTGAAGCTCTCGCGAGCGGTCCCATGCGGCGTCGGCGCGCTGGAGAAGCGATGCCTTTCGCGGATCATCACCTTTGAGCCCCGCGAGGTTGATGCAGGCGTTCTGGTAGGCACCCGCCGCGGCGGCACGCGCGACCTGCGCTCCGACTCCTGCGTCGGAGAGCGACGCCTGCATGCCGATGCGGGCCACGTCGCGGCAGAGGTCGATGATCTCCGGGCACGCCTCGAGCACTCTGAGAGGGATCTCCGCGGCGCCCACCGTTGCGTCGGCCATCGCCTTCGAACGGGCGGACTTTTCTTCCGCTGTCACCTTCGGCATGCGCATGGCGTCGAGCAGCGCGTCAAAGGCAGCGGTATCGGCGTCGACTGCGGCAAGTTGCAGATCTTTGAGCTCCTGAGCGCGAACGGCAATCCGGTCGAGCTCCTGATGCGAGTCTTCAAAGCCCTTTTTCGTGTGCGAGAGTACGGCGACCATCGCGGCCAGCGCCG
>DASVLC010000015.1:0-51407 GCA_036385045.1 Thermoanaerobaculia bacterium
GAGGCGATCGACGACCGCGGCGAACGGCTCGCCGCGATTCGATTCCGCACGCGCAAGCGTCAGCGCCAGAAGCGTGTTGCCGGCGGCCGTTCGCGGCTGCTCCGCCGCGGCGGCGCGTGCAGCGACTCCCACCCTCTCGAAGATCTTTGCGATTGCGGCGCCCGCCGGCAGGTTGCGGGCATCTTCGATACTCTCGCGAATCAGAGTGAATCCCTGCGCGACCGACGCAGGCGTCCCCTCGGGCAGCTCGCGGAATGGCGACCACCTCCCGCCAAGCGCGACGAATGCTGCAAACTCGTCGTCTGCCGCCCCACAATAAGGCCCACGCAGAAACGACACGAGCGACACCGCATCATCGGGATCGGCCACTGCCCGCAGCAGGGGAAGCGCCGCATGTAGCCATCTGCTGTCGCGGAACCGATGGGCGCCGGTCACTTCGAAGGGCACCCCCTCCTGCTCGAGCGCAGCAGCGTAGTGTTCCAGACGGGTGGTGAAGCGACTGATGAGCATGAAGTCGCCCCACCTCGCTTCCCGCTCCCTCCCCTCATGCTGAATCGTCCATCCGGAGTCGACGGCCCGTCGAATCCATGTGGCAATGCGTTCTGCCTCGGCCCGGGCGATCTCCGCTTTCGACGCGCCGGCCGACTCGAGCAGAAACACGCCGTCGATCACTCCCCCTTCATGATGGGGATCGAGATCGACGTGCGGCGCCTGAATGTTCTCCGTTACGCTTGCTTCATCGAGGAGGCGCGTGAAGAGCGAGTTCACGTGCGTGCAGATCGTCGTCGACGACCTGAAGTTGGTCGAGAGAGGAACGATACGGCCTCCTGTCTCCTCAATCCGGCGACGAACCGTCATGTAGGTCGTGATGTCGGCTCTGCGGAAACGATAGATCGACTGTTTCGGATCGCCGACGATGAACAGAGAGCCGGGCCGCGGCGTCAGCGCCTTCCAGTTCCTCTCTTCAACCTCTTCACCCGTGAGGTAGAACAGCACCTCGGCCTGCAGCGGATCCGTGTCCTGAAACTCGTCGACCAGCACGTGGGTGAAGCGTCGCTGGAAGTAGCGCCGCACCTGCGGATGGTCGCGCAACAGGTTGCGTGCACCGAGCAGCAGGTCGTTGAACGTCAGACGTCCGCTCCTGCGCCGGTCGTGCTCGTAGTCCTCCAGCGCAGGCCGCAACACGTCCATCGCGATGCAGTGGACATACTCCCTCCATGCACGAATCGCCGGCCTGACGGTTCCTGCCGCGATCGCCGCATAGGTTTCGCCGTAGTCCTTTGCGCGCTTCTTGTCCGGCCAGTTTTTCTGGACCGGCTTCTTTGGGGATGCTCCCTCTTCGAGTAACTCGAGTTGCGCGCGGAATGTCGTAAGATCGTGCGTTGCGGTGATCCCGAACATCTTCCGGATCATCTTCTCGAACGAATCCTGATTCGTTCTCGTGGAATCGTCGGGCAGGTCGTGCTCGATGCTCCGCAAGAAGTCCAGCACCTCCCCCGCTGCCGCCTTGAGGTCAGGCGGGTCACACGTTTCCGAAACGATGGTGACGTCTCCATGGTGTTGAACAAGAGAGACGAACGCATTACGAAGCAGATCGTGAGTGAGCCCGGCATCTTTCGCGGCCGCGATCGCAGGATCGCTGAGAGCAGAGCGGCCCTGCAGCCACCGCTGGAAAAAGTCGACGGCCGAAAGGACTGCCTCCACGGCGTCCAGCTCCTCGAACTCGGGATCGAGCCCAGCCTCGATCGGCCGCTCGCGCAGCAGACGCGCGCAGAAAGCATGCGTCGTTCCGACGAAGGCGCGGTCGAGGTCGCGGGTTGCCTTCTCGAGGCGTTCCGCTTCCTCTCCAGTTGCGACCTGCAGGACGGCCTCGAGCTCTTCCTGCAGTTTCGCCCGTAACTGCGCGGCCGCCTTCAGTGTGAACGTGACAGCGGCAAGATGCGCGATATCACAGCGTCCGCTCCGCAGCAGCCCGATCACGCGTGTGACGAGGCTCGTGGTCTTTCCGGTGCCGGCCGCGGCTTCGACCAGCATCGTCGTATCGAGATCCTCGCGAATGGCTTCGCGGGAGCTCTCATCGACCTTCCGCTCAGCTGGTTGCACGCAGCGACCTCCACTTCACGACGGCTTCGTTCGCCTCGTTCGCTTCGAGCTTCGCTTTCGATCTGCTCGCTGCCTCTTTCGCTCCGCCGCAGACGGCCGCGTACTCGCAGTACGTGCACTCCGAGTCGTCCTCCGGATGTGGAAAGAACCCTGAACCGATGACGTCGAAGATCTGATTCAGAACCGTGACGAGCGAACCGCCGTCAACCTTCTTCGCATGACGCTCTCCCAGACCTTTGACCGTCGGGAACGAGTAGCCACTGCTCACGATCACAGGCGCCGGGTCAATGCCGCGCTCACGGAGAATCGCTTCGGTGGCCCGCGCATAGATCGCGTGTTGCACCTTTCGCCCTCCGGCAAACGTCCACGCACCACCGAATCCGAACGTACTTCCGGTCTTGTAGTCCCATACCGTCCAGCCGCCGCTGTCGAGCCGGTCGACACGGTCGATGCGTCCCCGCAGCTTCACCGACCGTCCCCCGCCGAGATCGATGGTCAACGGCTCGATCATCCCGGCCGGATGCTCTTCCGCCTCGGTGAAACCGAAGGGAAGTTCGAAGAACATCGGTTGCGCGTCACTACACGCCTTCTCTTCGAGGCGCAGAAAGGCTTCGCACGTCGCGAGAACGTCGAGGCGCTGGCGCTCGAATGCAGGTTCATTCGGCGGAGGAATGATGCCGCGCCATTGCTCGAGCTCTTCGTCTGCGATCGTCGCCATCAGCTCGAGATGACGCTCGAGCGCGGGACGCTGCCCCGATTCGCACAACACCTTCATCGTGCGCTCGAACACCTCGTGGAGCAGACTGCCGCGATGCCGCGGGTCGAGCCATCGATCGGGATCGCGAATGAGTTCCTCGATCGGCTCGATCTTCAGCACGTATCGGAGGAACCAGCCGTAAGGACAACTCGCCATCTTCTCGATCTGCGACGCAGAGAGGATGCGACCGCTAAGGCGCGGATCGATGGCCTGGGGCTCGAGAGCAACCACGCCGTCCCACCTCGTCAATTGCGTGCTCTCGCGCGCTCTCTCCGCCTCATCTCCCCGACGCAACCAGGGGTATTCACTGAACAGAACCGGCTCGTAGTCTGCACGCCCCACAACGAACCGCTGCGCCAGCCACCACTCACGAGGGCCGAGGGGCGTAGCGTCAGCTATGAAGCCTTCGCTCGTCGTGGCCGTGAGCAGGTCTTTGAACTTCGCCGAGGGATTTCCGGTCGCGGCTCGGAAGACATCGAGCAGGTCATTTGCGGCGAACGACTCGCGTTGCTCCCCGAGATAACGCGATGAGAAGCCGATCGTCAACTCGCCGTGACCACCGCGGGCCAGAAAGCGTCGCAGCCGCTCGGACGCTCGCAGCGGCGCCTCGCTCCGACGGGCAAGTAGCGTTCCGGACACAGCGCCGTTCAACGCGTCACGCTCGGCATCCAGCATGATCGGATCCTGCAGGCCGGCACCGGGAAACTTCGCCTGATCGAGTCCCACGAGAAAGAGGTGGCGGCGTCCGCTCCAGGCTCCCGATCGCACCGGGGTTACGTGCAGGTGTCCCGGTCGAGGATTGCTCGCCCCGGTGTGAAGGGCGAGCACCGCGTCACGCAGGCGCGCACATCCTTCGGCAAGGTCGACCTCCGCGTCGGGAATCTCCGACAGCTCATCGAACATCCGCGTGAGCGCCGCCAGCGCCATCCGATCCAGTTCGTTCCGCGCGTAGGCCAGCTCTCGAACGAACTCTCCCGCGGCACGAGCGAGGACACTGCTGTTCGTCCGATCCGAGGTCAGTTCGTGCGTGATCTCCAGCAGTTGCCGGATCAGATTCAGCGTGGCGCGTCCGTTCGCCGCGTCGCGCTCTCTTCCCCGCCGCTGCGCTTCCGAACGCTCTTCGTCCTCCGCTTTGGCCGCGGCTGTCGCGATCATCGCCTGGAGTTGCGGTTCGTAGCGATCGCGGCCCCAGCCGATCGCCGCCCCTCTCAGTACGCGCGCGAGCGTTGCGGGTGCCAGTTCAGTACCGTCCTCCGAATCGGTCCTGGTTCGAATGACTCCTGCCTGGGCGGCGCCGATCAGATCCGAAACAGCCCAACCCGATCCGCACCATCGGAGAAACGCCAGACACGCCTGGCCGGGGCGGGTGAACGAGGTAGCGATTCCCTCGGCGAACGTCGCGGCGATCGAATGCTCGGCGCAGAGCTCGTATGCGAGTGCGAGATAGGGCTCAGCCGAGGTGTAGACGAGCTCCGCATCGTCCAGCCGGTTCCCTCCGCCGAGGATTGATCGGAAGACTGCGCGAATCTCGTTCTCCTCTCCCTGAGCGCGAACGAAGCGAACGTTCGAGAGGGGTGGCATCGCGGCTCCGGTGTCAGCAGCTCCCGCGATTCGCACCTTCACCGCCCCACGCGATGCCAGGGATACGAGACGCGATTCTTCGTGCGGCAACTCGAGCTCGTCGATCGAGATCCAGATCGCATCACCACTCCACGGTGCGGGCGCACCAGCCTCGAGCTTCTGGATGGCGCGACTGATGACTGCGGATCGATCGACAAGCTGGCGTTCGCTCAACTCCCTTTCGTAGGCGGCGAGGATTCGGCCGAGATCGGATCCCTTACCCGCGTCTTCGAAAGCGGAGCTCTCGAGTGATCTGATCCCAGCGAGTCGCAGGTCATCGAGCGAACGCTGAATCGCGCGGTGCAGCCCCGGCCGCGACCGCAGCTCGGCGAAGTACGACGCGTCGTCGATCACCCGATCGCACGCCCGTTCGACGAGCGCCAGCGCCTGCGCGCGCGACAGCACCGACTTCCCCTCGCCTGCCAGTTCGAGACCCGCTACCGCGTCGGCGATCGTGCGCGTCGTCTCGAATCGCAGATTGACCCACGGTGTGCCGCTTCGAGCGATCGCGTCACCGATCTGGTGCCCGACCGCGAGCGACGGAACGACGACGATCTTCTCCCGCAGGCGCTGCTCGCGACAGAGCTCCGAGAGGCGGGAAACGATGGAGTTCATTCACTCCGGATGATAGCTCGGGTGAGCGGCGTGGGTTTGGGGGGCGGGGGGTCGCGCGGCCGCCACGGGTAAGAGGCTCAACGGCGCCCGAGTGGACCCTTTCCCCGACGTCCTCGCGATTCTAGCGGGGAGAGGGTGGCTCTGAGCGAAGCCGAAGGGCCGGGTGAGGGGCTGCGCCACCGGCCAGGCACAAGCAAGTTGCGGGTGCGGGGGGCGAGACGCCCCCTGCGGACGAGGACGTCCGCGGTACGGCAGGCGAGGACGCCTGCGCTACGAATGCCCCCGTCGCTCAGAACCCGTACCTCGCACGCTCGTTCCCGATCCGCGCTGCAGCGATCATTGCGGGCACGTAGTCCCGAGTCTCGCCAGGAAGCTGATCCCAGATCTGATAGTAATGAGCGTCGCTCCCCCGCTCCGACCCGGTGGCTTCGGTCATGATTCGCGCGACGCGGTTTTCTCCACTGTTGTAGGCAGCGGCTGCCAGGTACCAGGAGCCAAAACGGTTGAACAGGTACGAAAGGTACGAGAGCGCCGCGTCGGTCGATTTCTCGGGATCTCTGCGCTCGTCAATCGTCTCGTCCACTCGCAAGCCGTACCGGCGCGCGGTGTCAGGAACCATCTGCCAGATTCCGACCGCTTCTGCGAGCGATCGTGCCTGGGGGTTAAAGCCCGACTCGACCATGGCCAGGTAGATCAGATCCTGCGGCATTCCGCGCCGCTGCAGCTTCTCGCGGATCATCGACTCGTACTCCGGCTTCCGCACGAAATACGAAGCGAACTCCTCCCTCTTGTCACCGCGGCTGAAACGTTCTACCCAGTAATCGACGCGTTCGTGGGCCAGGTATGGCAGATCGAGACGCGCGTCGGCCTCGGCAGTTCCGGCAGTCGTCGGAGTCGTCCCGGGTGTGTTCATGTCGGTGGCGGGTGCCGAGGCACACGCAGCAAGCAGAAGCATGGCGCCGAGGAGCTCGGCGCGAAAGGGTTTGCAAATCCGCATCAGTGATCTCCTGACCGGAGGCATCGCATGATGAATGCCGACTGCGCTCGGGGTTCCCCGGAGTTCCTCGGTTCTTCGCTTGCCTGTCATCCCGAGCCGCCGGAGCCCCGGCGGCGGGTGTGAGCGCGGAGGGGCGGAGGACGGAGAGGGATCCCGTGCCGACGACCCACAAGTGCACGCACTGTGTCATTTGGAAGCGGGAGGCGGGCGGGGGGCACGGCTGGATCACCGGCGATGCGCATCGGTGGGTCGTCGGCACGGGATCCCTCTCCGTCCTACGCCCCTCACACCCGCCCGCCGCCCCCGGGGCTCCGGCGGCTCGGGATGACAGGCGTCGTGGCACGAACAACCAAGGACTCCGGGGATCGAGGAACCGAGGAACTCCCGAGGAACTCCCACGACGGCCGAGCCGTCTTAAGGCTTGTAACCCGGCGGATAGGTGTGGGTGACCGTGGCCCTGACGACACCGTTAGGCAGGGCAAGCGCGAAGTTCGGAGAGAGCGGATAGAAGGGGCGGAGATCGATCGCATTCGAAAGTTGTCGACCCGCCGCGATCCCGCAGAGGTCACCACTCCGCGACACATCCAGCGGGCGCTTCACTCGCATCGCCGGATAGAGCTGAGAGACGACTTCGCGCTCTCCCTTCGCCGGTCTCGCCGCATACGTCTTCGTGAATGAGGTGACCAGAAGATCTTCGTTCACCACGCGTCCGAGCTCGTCATAGCTGTTCGTGAGGCTTGCCTGCCACTCTGTCTTCGGGGAGCCTTCCGACACGAATCCTTCGTACTCACCGCTAAGCGTGGCGCCGGCGAGACGATCCTCCTCCCACCGATAATCCGCCTTCATCCTGATGAGGTGATTGCAGGCAGTGGCGTTCTGATAGCGAACTGTCTGCTGTGCGATGCGACCCTCGGAATCGAATGTGAAACTCGAATCGTACTGCTGCCCATCAATGAACCACGCCTCGGAATCGAGCAGCCAGCCACTGGGTCCCTGATGAGCTGCGTAGGTCAGGATCTCGCCGCCACTCGTCGACTCGATCCGCTCGAGAAAGTCGGGGCCCTGGAGATACCGGATTTCGTTTCCTTCTCTGTCGCTCCACGACTGAAGGACTTCACCGGAGTAGGTCCAGCCCTCCGCTCGCCGCACGTCCTGGATCGAGCTTTGACGGGATGGCGAATAACGAAGTGCCTCCGCGCGCGGTCCGTCGAACATGCAGCTCAGAGTCTCATTTCTGTTGAAGCGGTCCCCGCCGAAAAAGGTCGCACGCGTCACGGATGCCCCCTCGAGACAGACGCGAGAGTTGAAGACAGGAGACGCCGTTTGATACGGCCCGTGCCAGCAGCGATGACACCACGTCGCGCCTGACTGCAGCCCGTGCCCGCAGTACGAGCAGACGATCTTCGTCCGCATGTCTTCGATCTCACCCTCGAGAGCAACGACGTGCTGATCGATCGCTCCCTTTTGCTGCGGGTCCGACTCCAGACCGAGGTAGCGGCGGTATCGCTCCGCGGCCTTTGCGAAGTCGCCGAGCCTTTCGTGAACCACCGCCTGATTGAGCACCGCCGCCGGCTCGCTCGGTCGCCGCTCCTCGGCATCTACGAAAAGTTTGAGCGCTGCCTCGAGCTCGCCGCGCCCATAAAGGAAGCGCCCTCGATTGAAGATGTCCGTGTACTCCTGCTCGATGCGTCTCGACTTCTCGAGCTCACGCTGAAACTCGAGCTGTAGTTGAAGCTGATTGACCAGCTGGCGCTCGACTCCTCCAGGATGAAGCTGCAGGTAGCGATCGACCTGCACCTGCGATTCGGAGAAGCGACCATTTTTTGCGAGCAGCAGAGCCATGTTGTAGATCACAGCCGGATGCCCCGGCACGAGAGTGTCTGCCCTGACGAACTGCTCGTACGCACTCGCATGATTGCTCATCGTGAAGAACTGCTTGCCGAAGTACACCGCCTTCTCGAAATCCGCGGAGACGTTCTCCTGCGCTATGCCGGAGCTGCCGGCAGCCAGAATCGCGGCGATTGCCACTGCACGCACACTCACCATGAGCCTCGTCACTTGAGAAACTCCTCGATCGCCGGAATGAGCCACAACTGCTGCTCCTCAGTGATCGGAGCGCGGGAGAGAATGCTGTAAAGCGCCCGTCTTCGTTGCAATACCGAGTAGGCGCCGCTGCTGTCGCGCAGCACTGCCTCCGGTTGCTCGTCGATCCGCGGGTCGGACGGAATGATCACGTCGGTCGTGATCGCCGGCATCCAGTGGCTCGCCACTTCCTCGCCGAAAAGGCGCGTCACGAAGGCGAGGCGCGCAACGTCGGATCGCGATCGATAGGCAATCTGCGCGACACTGCTGCGCGCACCCGCACCGAGAATGAGATAACGCAGATTCGTCAGCGCCTGCAGTCGCTGCATGCAGGCTTCCATCACCTGCTCTCCGAGGGCGTCGGAGGCGTCGGGGACCGCATCCACGACGTTCTGAATTCGCTGCGTCTCATGCCGGATGAAGCGGTCGGCAGCATCTTCTGCCGAGCGACTTTCAGGATCACTGAGTAATCCCGACTCCGGGCGGATGTCGGCCATCGCTTCCGCCGGATCGGAACCAGGCGAGGCTTCCTCCGGGAACTCGACCGCCGCTTCCGGCTCGACCGTTTCCTCGATCGCAGGAGCGGTCGGAGGCCCCGGCGCAACGAGAGCCGGTTCAGGCGCGGTCGCCGCTGCCGTCCCTGGCATCGAGACTTCACCAACCTGAATATCAACGAGCGGAAGGTCGATCACCGCCGTGGCAGGGGCGCCGCTCATGCTTGTTCTCGGCATCCGCAGGTCTGCAGTCCTGTACTCGCTTGCAGCGACAACGGGTGTCGGCAGCGGCGTCAGACGCGATCCCGCCAGCATTCGATTCACAGGCAGTCGGCGGAAAGCGGACTGCAGAAGCGGAGAGTCCGCAGGAACGCCAAGCTCGAGCAGCCGTTCCCTGACGCGGCGCCGCACGAGCTCAGCGCTCCGCATCTGGGTGTCTCTCTGCGCGTCTGAAAGATGCGCCGGACTCGAAGCGTGCCGTGTAACGTCGCAATGGCACGGACCGATTCGATCCGGCTCGTACGCCTGCGCCTTCACACGCTTCACATAGTCGACCACATCGGCGTTCTGCTGCGTGTGAGCCTCTCGCGCTTTCTCGCACGCGGCGATGGAGGCAAACTGATTGATGCCGCTGAGTGTCGTGAACGCCTTCGTCTCCGGACTGTACAACTGCATGTGGTAGTGGAAGGCATCACACGGCTTCCCGGCAGAGGAGGGATCGGCAGGACAGACGAGCGTCTGGCCGGAGATGGAAATCGCTCCGAACACCAGGAGGAACAGGAGAGGACGACGCATCGGTGTGGTGATTATAGATGCGCTCGGCGGGGAGGGAGACGGTTCCTCGGAGTTCCTCGGAGTTCCTCGGAGTTCCTCGGAGTTCCTCGGGGTTCCTCGGGGTTCCTCGGGGCCTCGGGGCCACCGCGTCTGTCATCCCGAGCCGCCGGAGCCCCGTGGGTGGGCGAGCGGGTGTGAGGGGCGGAGGACGGAGAGGGATCCCTTGCCTACGACCCACGAATGCGCATCGACCACCACGGCAAAGGACGCCCGCCGTTCGAACTTCAAGGGTCGTCGACTCAGGGATCCCTCGCCACCCGCCCGCCTCCCGCTCGGGATGACAGGCAACCGAGTAACCGAGAAACCCCGAGGAACTCCGAGGAACCGAGGAACTCCGTCCCGCCCTAAGGCTTCTTCAGCCCCTCGAAAAACGCCACGAGTTTCGGAGAGAAACTCTTCGGGTCGAGGCGCAGTGTGCGATTCAGCGACAACGCTTTGCGGAGATCGGAAGTGGCTGCGGTGAGCTCGGGAGTCTTCGATAACATCGCCTGCGCATAACGGCTGCATCCGCGCAGCAGATACGCCTCGGCAGACGGCTTCGAGGAGATGATTCGGGAGAGCAACTCGTCGGCAGTACGAAGGTCCCCGGCGGCGTATGCCCGCCAGGCCTGTTCGACGCTCGGCTGGCTCTCGGCTGCGGTAACGGTCACTTCCGCGGGACGTTCGCGAACAGCCAGCCTCGCTGTGAGGTCACGCTCGGCTCTCGAAACCTGTCCCGCGATCTTCCTCGCGACATCATCCGACGGGGATGCACTGACGGTCTTCTGCCAGGCGTCGGCATCTCTGGCGGACTCGCGCGCCCATTGCTGGAATCGAGCGTCGTCTCGCCGTTCCGATACGGCGGTGCTCAATTGACGGCGATACTGCTGCACCGCGACACGAGCGTCGGCGACGATTGCGCTGAGTGGTGCCGGCGGCGGCGTGGCATTCGCCTCCGGCTGCGCAGCTTTCGGGGGTACTGTCGCCGGGACGGCTGCCGCGCTCGCGGGAACCACGGTTGCCGTCGCAACCGGGACCGTTTCCGGAGTTGCTGTTGCCGCTACGACGGGCCGCTGCACGACCGGCTGCGGCGGGCTGGCAGCTGCACGGGCGGCCTTCTGTTTCTTTGCCTCGTTCAGCGCAGAGGCGAAGAGCACGCGCGCCTGCTCGGCAATCTCGGCCGCCCGGCGATACTCACCGAGATCGGTCCGGGCCTTCGCCGTCACTTCGCGAGACTCCAGTAGCTTCTTCTGGCCGGCCCTGTAGGCGTCCGTACGGTCACCACCTGCCTGCATTGCCTCCATCTGTGCAGAAACAGCGGTCTTCGTGGCTGCTCCGACCTCACGCTTTCCTTCGGCAGCAATCGCTTCGGACTGCTTCTTCTTTTCAACGAGTACGCGCGACAGCCACTCTCTCAGGTCACCGTAATAGCGCGTGTTCTGCACCACTCCCTGCTCTTCGGAAATGCGGAACTCGCGCAGCGCGCCATCTACGTCGCGGAGATTGAACTTTGCAATTCCCAGCCAGAAATGCGGGACGTAAACGAAGATCCCTCCGGATCCCCGTGCCGTCGCGTTCTCGTTCGGCATCTCATTGATTGCCTTCTGTAGCGCCTGCGCTGCCGCCGTGAAATTGCCGCTGTTCACGGCGTTCACCCCGCGGTCGTAAGCCTCCGACCACTTTTCCGTCTTCTGCGCGCCGGAGCTCGCCGCCAGAAGAAGGAGAAGAAGAAGACTTGCGCCTCGCCTCACTTCGACTCTCCCAGAAAGCCTGGCATCGCGGCCAGTGCGGGATCGCCGAACTGAACCCAGACCACCTGCTCCTCGCCGGAGGCGACCTTGACGCGCCGGATGATCGGCTGCTTCGATTCTGGATTCTCGAAATGAATCTCCCAGCTGCCTGCCTCGAGCTCGGTTGCTGCGGGGGTGATCAGCGGTGCTTCCATCGCGACAGCCTGTCCCGTCTCCGTGTTCATGATCCTCGTCACTTCGGCCCACGGATACGCGTTCAGCGCCAGCACGGCGGGCCGTGCAGCAACCGGAGTGCTGGTGCTGGTTTCGACGACACCGGTCGTTCCGGCTGCGTCCTCTTCCTTCTCCTTCGTCCACGGATTGAAAAACACGAGGACGAGTGCGATCAGAACAGCCGCGGCGAGCGCGGCGATCCCAAGTCTCTTCGGCCGTACCGCCGTCGCGGAGGCTTCCTCGTGGCGCATTGAGTAAGGGTCATTCGACGCGACCGACTCCAGAGTCTTCAGCGCCAGCCGCGGCTCCGCCGGAACGGGCGCCGGATCAGGATCCTGCAGCGTCTCCCATTGAAGAATCGCATCGACTTCCGGAGGACGCTCCATTTCGACTGTTGCGCGATGGAGCTCGTCGCCTCCCTCATCCTGCTCGGTGGCCGCAGAAGGGTCGGGGTCCTCGACGGGACGTGCGATCGGAGCGAGGCCGGGAGTGTCGTCGAGCTCCGGTATGAGCGGTTTGAGAGCGCGGGCAAACTCCCGCGCCGAGGAAAAGCGCTGCGTGCGGTCCTTTTCCAGCGCGCGGAAGATGATCGCCTCGAGCTCCGCCGATGCGGTGACGCTCGGATTCACCTCGCGCAGAGCCGGAGGCTGCTGGGAGGCGTGCATGATCAGGAAACCGTGAGGGGTCGTCGCCTGAAAAGGAGCGACCCCGGTCAGCATCTCGTACAACACGATCCCGAACGAGTAGAGATCGGCGCGCGCATCGATGCGCCCCTCCTTCTCGAGAATCCCCAGATGCTCGGGCGAGCAGTACTTCCACTTGCCGACGAAGACGCCGGTCATTGTCTGCTGGGTTTCGTCTCCCCATTGCTTTGCTATCCCGAGGTCGATGATCTTCACGTGCTCTTCACCATCGGCATCGACGCTGACCATGATGTTCTCGGGGCTGATGTCGCGGTGAATGATCCCTGCCTTGTGGATCGCATCGAGCCCGAGCAGCGCCTCGTACGCGATCGTCGCTGCATGACGCGGTGACAGTGGACCGTTCGCGCGCGTCAGCTCGTGCAGGTTCTTCCCCTCGATGTACTCCCAGACCATGTAGCGGGAACCATCGGGAAGCGTGGAGAAATCGAAGAGCGTGGCGACACTCGGATGGCTGATCCTCGTCGCCAGTCGCGCCTCACGGATGAATCGCTCGTGTGCGTCTGGATCGTCGGCGATCTTCGAGCGCATCAGCTTGATGACACGCTCCGAATTCAGATGGACGTGGAGGACTTTGTAGACCTCCCCCATTCCCCCCGCTCCCAGACACGACAGAATCTGGTATTTGCCGTCGACCAGCTTGTCGTGATGCATCCGGAGAAACTCCGTCACGGCCTCACCACAGTAAGGACACGCTTTAAAGTTCGGATCGATCTCCGACCTGCACCGTATGCATTTGAATGTCATGGGGTGGACTGGCGTCCCCGGCACCGACTTCGCTGACCGCTGTCCGGCGAGTATAAATCGAAACGAAGGGCCTGGCCTTCACGGGCGGTGCAGCTCGCGGGGCAGGATGCACCCTCTCGATAGCCATCGTTGTCGGGGTGTTTCGCGACGAGAGAGCCATCCGCACCGCCGCGCGGCGACGCTCGCATCGCGTTATCATTTGTTTCATGCACGACATGAATCGTTTCACCCCGCCTGGCCCGGGCGTGTGGGAACGCGAGTCGGTTCACACGATGCGTCCCATCTCCCGAGCTCACGCCGCTGTCTTTCCAGACGCGGTCAATGCAGGGTTCCGCTGGAGCATGAAACGGTACGGCTTCCTTCTCGAGGGGATGGAGTTCCAGGTCGTCAACCGCTACATCTACACCTGCATCCGTCCGGTTGGGGCTCCCAAAGGAGCCAAAGGCCCTCCGCCAAAACTGATTCTCAAGCTGATGCTCCTGCTCCATCCGGAGATGAGACGACGCCTGCGACGGATCCGCGAGGTCTGGGCTACGAAGGCGTGGCGTGAAGACGTAGCCATCTGGGACAACGAATGGAAGCCGCAGATCCTGCGCGAGAATACGGAGCTCCAGCGCGTCGACGTCGCGGCGCTGGACCTCGATGCGTTCATCACCCATCTCGAACGCTGCTACGACACGGCAGCGCGCGCGGTCTACCGCCATCACAGCCTCAACGGAACGGCACTCCTGCCTCTAGGAGATTTCCTGGTGCACGTGAAGGCGTGGACGGGCCTCCCTCCTTCCGAGGTGCTCCCCCTCTTCCGCGGATCGAGCAGGGTCTCGCAGGGGGCGGTGCTGGAACTCGATGCTCTAGTCGCGGCGATGCAGAGCAATCCTGATGCGATGCTGCTGCTCGCGGGGAGTGACGCTGCTGCCGTGCTCGAGGCGCTCACCGCGCGAGCCGACGAGGTTGGCAAGACAGCCCGCGGCTACGTCGACGCCGCCGGGATCCGCATCGCCACCGGCTACGATTTCGCCGACGTCTCGCTCGCCGAGATGCCGGAGCTGCTGGTCGAGAACATTCGTTCTGCATTGACGGGCGGGTCGGGAACCACGGAGAACGATGTTGCACGCCGCGAGGCTGCCCTGCGTGAACAGGTGCCGTCCGAGCATCGTCAGCAATTCGACGAGTTGCTCGCCGAGGCGCGCTACACCTACCGGATCCGTGATGAGCGTGCCTATTTGAACGACGCATGGGCGTGCGGCATCGCGCGTAAAGCGATCCTCGAGGCGGGCCGTCGGCTCGTGGCAGCCGGCAAGCTCCATCAGGCGGACCACGCCGTCGAATTGACTCCGGCCGAGATCGTCTCGATGCTTCGCGGCGGAAACGACCGGACAGCAGATCAGGCCGCGGCCGATGCTCTCTTCCGCGCGACTCACACGATTCACGACGCTCCCGAGCATCTCGGGGGCACTCCAGCCGGTCCGCCTCCCCCAGAGTGGCTCCCGCCAGCCGCCGCCCGTGCCGAGCGGGCGATCGGCATCGTCCTGGGCGAGATGTTCGTAACCCGCGCGACACGGAAGGGAGACTTCTCTGTCAGCGGCTTCGCCGCCAGTCCGGGCGAGATCGTCGGCACCGCGCGGCTCGTTCTCGATCCGCACGACATGGG
The DNA here is from genome assembly GCA_036385045.1 of Thermoanaerobaculia bacterium. Classification (GTDB taxonomy): domain Bacteria; phylum Acidobacteriota; class Thermoanaerobaculia; order Gp7-AA8; family Gp7-AA8; genus QHVT01. Next base: position 14,545 of record DASVLC010000015.1, read on the forward strand.
GCGTATTCAGAAAGGTGACGTACTGATCACTCGCGCCACTGCTCCTTCCTACAACGCGCTGCTCCCGCTTCTCAGCGGAATCGTCACCGATCGCGGCGGAACGCTGTCCCACGCCGCCGTCGTGGCACGCGAGTACGGCATCCCGGCCGTCGTCGGCTGCGGCAACGCGACGGAGTTGATCAAGGACGGGATGCGCGTCAGGGTGAACGGCACCACCGGAGCGGTCGAGATCCTGGCGTGAAAGTCGTCCCGCTCTGCGAGGCCGACGACGAGGAGACATTCGGAGGCAAGGCGAGCGCCCTCGCGAGGGCGCTTCGCGCCGGCCTGCCGGTGCCGGATGGCTTTGCCATTTCCTGGAGCTGCGTCGATCGCGCTGCTGCCGGCGATCCGGATGCGATCGAAGCGATCCTGTCGAACAGCAACGACGGGCGCGTCGCGGTTCGATCCTCCGCCATCGGGGAAGACTCTGCCGGAGCAAGCTTCGCCGGCCAGCACCTCACGCTGCTGAACGTCGTCTCGAACGAGATGCTGCTCGCCGCGATCCGAGAGATTCACGCCTCGGCACGGTCGGAGGGAGCTCTCGCCTACCGGAAGAAGATGGGCATCGACGGCCAGCCTCGCATCGCTGTCGTAGTCATCCGGATGATCGACGCGGAGACCGCGGGAGTGCTGTTTACGCGCAACCCGGTCACCGGCGCCGAGGAACGGCTGATCGAGGCCTCCTGGGGCCTCGGCGAGGCGGTCGTCTCCGGCCTCGTCACACCCGACTCCTTTCGAATCAGCGTCTCCGGTCAGATTCTCGAAAGGCGGCAGGGGCGCAAAGACTTCAGGATCGGCTTCGCGGCCGGCGGAGGAGTGATCGAGCAGCCGGTTGCCGGCGACGACATGACGCGGCTCTGTCTGAGCGATGGGCAGCTTCTCGAGCTGCATGACCTGGCCTCGCGTTGTGAGAGGTTCTTCGGTCATGCGCAGGATCTCGAGTGGGCGTTCGAAGGAGGATCGCTCTATCTCCTGCAATCGCGCCCGATCACAGTTGCTCCGGTTGCACCGGCGTCAGCGACACCCGCCGCTCCCCTCCAACCTTCGGACGCCCCCGTCTCCGACACCGACACGACGCCGTTAGGCTGGAGGACTTTCACCGGTCTCGCGCTCGCGGCGTTGCTCGCGCCGCTCAATTCGACGATCATCGCGGTCGCCCTGCCTGGCATCTCGGAGGCATTGAATGCGAGCGGCGCTCTGGTGACGCGCTGGATGGTGACGGCCTATCTCGTCGTCAGCATCATCGCGCAGAGCCCAGCCGGACGTCTCGCGGATCTCTGGGGAACCTCCCGCGTGCTGACACTCGGCCGTCTGGCCTTCGGCGCCGGTGCGCTACTCGCCGCTTTCGCTCCGAATCTCGCAATGCTCGGCGCCGGCCGAATCATGATGGCTCTCGGCGGGGCCCTATCGATTCCGACGGTATTCGCCCAGCTCCGCAACAGCGTGCCGGCGCATCGCCGGGGACAGGTCTTCGGTATTTTCGGCGCCATCATGGGAGGCGCGGCGGCAGTCGGGCCACTGATCGGCGGCTTTCTGACTGCACGGTTCGGCTGGCACTCGATCTTTCTCGCGTCCATTCCGGTCGTCCTCGCGTCACTGGCGCTCGAGCCGCCGCGGCGTCTCCCGCGTGAAAGCCCGGCGCGCGGCATCAGCGTGGCGCGCTTCGATTTCCTCGGCAGTGGAATCCTCGCAGTTGCGGTCCTGCTGCTCGTCGCCGCGGTCGAGCGGACCGACGCGCTCCTGCTCGTCGCATCAATCGCTGCCATCGCCACGTTCGTCTGGCGCGAACTTCGCGCTGCCGATCCCGTGCTCGATGTCAGGCTCTTCAAGCACACCGCGTTTGCTGCCGGCAGCGCGATCGTCGCGCTGCAGAACCTGGCGATGTACTCGATGATCTTTCTTCTGCCGTTCGTGCTCTCCCTGAGCGGCACCTCCGCCATAGCCACAGGCAAAATGCTTCTCTACTTCACTCTTGCGATGGTGCTGGCCTCGCCTGTCGGAGGACGGCTGTCGGACGCCATCGGCTCGCGCGCCGTCGCGACTTCAGGAGGTCTCATCGCCGCGTCGGGAGCAGCACTCTTCGTCGCCGGCGGTCACCTCATCGGCGCACTCATCGTGATGGGTGTCGGAATCGGCATCAGCACGAGTCCCTCACAGGCGGCCGCACTCAGCGCGATTCCGGGATCGCAGGCGGGCGTCGCCTCCGGAGCTCTCTCGACGATGCGTTATGCCGGAGGAGTGGTCGGCAGCGGTCTGGTCGGTCTGCTCGTCGCCGGCGGCCTCGCCTCCGACGCGCGCCTGATCGTCTTTCCAGTCGTGCTGTCTCTTTCGGCGCTGGTTGCGCTGGTACTGCCGGGCAGAGTGCGCCGCCCGGCAGAGGACGGAAAGCACTGAATCTGACCAGACGACTGGCGCCACAGGCGCGATTGAACTTAGCCCAGGACGCAGTCCCAATGGCGTCGACGTTGAGACAACTTCAACTCGTCACCGCGAGCAGCCGCCCGAAAGTCCACCTTACGCCATACCTGGGCACTCGAGATCGTTTCGGGATGTGTGTGTGGGATTGGAAAGCGGCGTCTGAGGCCGCCGCACTCCAAAGCGCTTCGCGCGACGTCTATGGCGCTGCGAACAAGAGAACCAGAGTGTACCGGCGCGCCTTCGAGGCCAACGGACTCAGTTTCTCCCTCTCAGTTGCGGGGCTGCGCCCCCCCCACCGCAGAATGTCCAAACTCGACCCCCGCCCGTTTACAATCCGCCAGCCCGATGCCGATTGAGAAAGTCATCCTGCTGTCGTTCATCACCCTGATGACGATGGTGAACCCGCTGGCGGTCGTCCCTTCATTCATCGCACTGACGGACGGGATCTCGCGCAAGGGGCGGGCTCGTGTAGCGCTGATCTCATCTCTCGCCTGCATCGTGGTGCTGACCCTCTTTCTCGCCGCCGGCAACTGGGTCTTCAAATTCTTCGGCATCACGGTCCCCGCCTTTCAGATCATGGGCGGAATCATCTTTTTCACGAATGCTCTGCGGACTCTGCTCGAGCAGGACGAGCGTCGTGCATACAACATCGGCGGTGAGAAGAGGATGGAGGATCACGACGTCGAGAAGGCGGAGATCGATCCGACGTCAATCGCGGTCGTCCCGCTCGGAATCCCTCTGCTGGCCGGTCCGGGAGCGATCACGGCGACGATGGTGCTCGTCAACTCCTACCGAGGCATCGAACAGAAGATCGCCGTGGCGACCGCGATCGTCGGGGTCGGCATCGCTACCTATCTCATGCTGCTCGCGGCTGTCCCGCTCTCACGCATGTTCGGAGACCGCGGCCGCGCCGTTTTCACGAAGATCATGTCGCTGCTCCTCGGTGCGATCGGCGTCCAGTTCATCATCAACGGTCTCAAGCCTGTCTTGACCGAGATCATGCGCGCAGCCGGCTGACCGTTACAATCTGCTCGTGTTCATCGGAAAGAACCGCGAGTCCGTCGTGCGCGAAGGCGCGCAGCACAATCTGGCCCTCTTTTGTCGGTCCTTCCCTGCCCATGCCACCGTTGCCCTTCTCCCCCCGCGCTTTTTGCGGGGGGAGAAGGTGCCGAAGGCGGATGAGGGGGGTCGAACAACCGCCCTGCACTTGCAGCTTGCTCGTGTGTGTCCGATTGCGCGGCCCCTCACCCGGCCTTCGGCCACCCTCGGTACTGACCGGGGACATCGAGGACATCTGAGGCACCCTGAAGGTCGGAGGTATTGGGATGCCGTGGAGGAAGCCGATGAGTGCGAAGGAAGCGTTGATTTTCGATGTGAATGACGGTGTCGGCGTGAGCGAAGCGGCCGAGGCGCATAGGATCGGGCGCTCATGCGCGTACAAGTGGGTGGCTCGATACCAAGAGGAGGGCCTGGCAGGGCTCGAAGAGAGGTCGCGACGGCCCGAGCGAAGTCCGTTTCGAACGCCGCAGGAAAAGGTAGACGCGCTGCTCAATCTGAAGCGGCAGCATCCCGACGAAGGCCCGGCGAAACTTGTTGACAGGCTCGAGATATTGCACGGTGAACGCATGATGGCGGCCAGTACGGCCGGTCAGATCTTGGATCGACACGGAGAGGTTAAGAAGCGTAGCCCGAGACGCCCGTCTGCAGGTCGGATCGAGCACCCGCCTTTCGAGATCTCGGGAGCAGGCGACACGGCCACGACCGACTACAAGGGACAGTTTCGAATGGGCAACGGTGCGCTTTGCTATCCACTCACGATGGGCGACCCGTTCAGTCGCTACGTGATGCTCACCAAGGCGCTCGGGTCGACACAAACTGACCCCGCGAAAGCGGCTTTCGAACGAGCATTTCGCGAGTATGGCGTTCCTCGCCAGATGGTTTCTGACAACGGAAGCCCGTTCTGCAGCACTCGATCGCTCGGTGGACTAACCCAGTTGTCGCGCTGGTGGATCGAGTTGGGGATCACGCCGATACGAATCAAGCCAGGCCGACCAGATCAGAATGGCATTCACGAGCGCATGCATCGAACGTTCAAGCAGTGGATTCGCCGCCACCCACAGGCGAATCTGGTAAGACATCAACGGTCCTTCGATGACTTCCGCCAGGACTTCAACCACGTCCGGCCGCACCAGAGCCTCGGGCAGAAGCCTCCAGCCACAGCGTTCAGACCGTACCGCCCTTACCCGACACGCCCCGTCATTGAATACGACACGAACATGGATGTCAGAAGCGTCCGCTCGAACGGGCAGATCAAGTGGCAGGGAACCGAGATCTTCCTGAGCGAAGTTCTCATCGGAACGCATGTCGGCCTGCTGCAGGTCGCGGAAAGGATCTGGTCGATCCATTTCGGTTGTGTCCGCATTGGATATCTCGATGCCGAGAACCTGAAGGCCCTCAACTCAAAACCAGTCGACCAGACCGAATGAATCGAAACCGGGCTATGGAAGGTGACGAGCCATGGAAAGCCGCGCTGAGAACCGCGCGCCTTCCCACAGCTCTTGGAAAACGCCGATGAAGCCGGCGTTTTCCACACCTCCCACAGCCCCTGCTAGCGACGTAAAGGAAAGAGTTATAGAGTTTAAAAACCGTCCTCGATGTCTCCGGTTTGTGTCCTCGATGTCCCCGGTACCTTCACTCTCCCCGCTAGGATCGCGGGGAGAGGGGCGACAAACCTCACCCCTGGCTACCATCCGAAGCCGCTACGCGGCTGGACGCCGTAACTCTGCATGAAGGCCCTCGTTCTCCTCAATGCGCGGGCTGGTACCCGGCGCAAACTCGATCTCGAGCAATCGATCCGGCGCTCCGCCGGTGAGTGGCAGATCGAGATCGTCACCTCCGAGCGAAAAGAAGACGTCGATGCGATCGTCGACCGCGCCGAGGCCGAGGGGATTGACGTCGTTATTGCCGCGGGCGGCGATGGAACGGTCCACGAGATCGCGAAGCGGCTGATCGGACGTTCTCCAGCGCTCGGCATTCTCCCGATCGGTTCGGGTAATGGCTTCGCGCGTCACATCGGGCTGCCGATCGATCCTGCCGGGGCGCTCAACTCCTGCCGCGCCGGCCGGATCGTCACCATCGACACCGCCACCGTCAACGGAGAGCCGTTCATCGGCGTGATGGGCATCGGCTTCGATGCGGTCGTTGCCCATCGGTTCGCGACGAGCAGCGTCCGCGGACTCGAAACCTACGTCCGCGAAGGGCTCCAGGTCTTCAGCACCTTCACCGCGGAGGAGTACGAAGTGACGATCGGCGACCAGTCGATCCGCCGCCAGGCGACGGTCGTGGCAGTCGCGAACTCCGGTCAGTACGGTAACAACGCGAGAGTTGCGCCGCTCGCCTCACTGCGTGACGGTCTGCTCGACGTCGTGATCGTTCACCACGCCTCGCTGCTCGACGCACCGCTCCTGCTGGCTCGCCTCTTCTCCGGAAGCTTCCACAGGTCGGCAGGCGTGACGACGATTCAGGCGCGGGAGTTGACGATCCGGCGCGGAGCCGAAGGGCCTGCACACCTGGACGGAGAGCCGGTCATGCTCCCTGCCGAGCTGCATGTACGCGTGAACCCGATGTCACTGCGTCTGCTCGTACCGGACGATTGCGGCGAGATTTAACGGTTACGGAGAGAGTCGCTCGATGATCCAGTCTTTCGGTTCCCGAAGGCGATAGACGAAGCGATCGTGAAGACGGTCGGAACGTCCCTGCCAGAACTCGATCTCGAGAGGGATCACCCGGTAGCCGCCCCAGTGCGGGGGACGGGGAACGGGACGGTCTCTGTAGTTCGCCTCCAATTCGCGAAAACGCTGATCGAGATCTCCCCTGCCCGGAATCACCTTGCTCTGACACGACGCCCACGCTCCGAGCTGACTCCCCCGCGGACGAGAAGCAAAGTAGGCATCCGCCTCGTCCTCGGTCGTCTTCACCGCGGCACCCTCCACGCGAACCTGACGGTAGAGGAGAGGCCAGTAGAAACAGAGCGAGACGCGCGGGTTCTCGCTGATCTGCGTCCCTTTGCGACTGTTGTAGTTCGTGTAGAACACGAACCCACGCTCATCGAAGTCTTTCAGAAGACAGACGCGGGAAGTCACGATTCCGTCCGCGCCGCACGTCGCAACCGTCACCGCTTCCGGCAGGACGGGTTGCGCCTGTTTCGCGTCATCGAACCAGCGAGCGAACTGCGTGAACGGGCTCTTGTCGAGATCGTTCTCGAGCAGCGGCGTGTCAGTCGTCAAGGCAGACTCCTCTCGCGCAGGATACGCTGGATCTTACGGATCATTTGTCAGCCGGAAACCACTGGTAGAGAAAAAAGTACACCAGAACGCCGGTGATCGAAACGTACATCCAGATCGGGAACGTCCAGCGGGCGATCCGCCTGTGCTTCGCAACCCGGTTACGCAGTCCGTAGATCACGCTCGTGATCGCAAGCGGCAGCACCACCATGGCGAGGATCGTGTGAGACGTGAGGATCGTCAGATAGACCGTTCGCCAGATTCCCTCGGCGGGAAACCGCGTCACAACCCCGCCACGGATCGTATGGTAGGTCACATAGCAGATGAGAAATAGAACCGACGTTCCACATGCCGCGAGCATGAAACGCCGATGCTGCACCACCTGCTTGCGCCGGATGTAGACGTAGGCGATCACCAGGAACACTCCGGCGAGCGCATTGAGGGATGCGTTGAGAGGGGGGAAGACCTGGACGGCGGTCATGGGGGGATTATGGAATTGAAAATTGAAAATTGAAAATTGAAAATTCAGGCGAGGTATGAGCGTTCTTTGGCGAGGCGCGACCGCTCACCCGGCCTTCGGCCACCCTCTCCCCGCCAGACGCGGGGAGCGGGGCGACAAACCCATGTCTTGGCGAGGGCGCCGGGTGATCGACAAGCATCGCCCAGAAAGCTGCCTTGTCCATCGCCCAAAACCAGCCTTGTTGCCCCTCTCCCCGCCGCAGGGGGAGAGGGTGGCCGAAGGCCGGGTGAGGGGTCCTTCCAACGAAAGACCTGCTGAACGCGCGTTCAATGTTCACAATCGAGCGAGCTGTCAGAACGAATCGTTACGTCCCGGCGAAGCTCTGTCTCTCGTAGCGCGGACATTTTGTCCGCCCGCACTCGCGGCCGTCTCGGCGGCGAATGCCGGCGTCTCGCCCGCCAAACCACGGGCTCACTGCTCTTTCAGCAGCTGCCTGACCGCGGCTGAAACCTCTTCCGGCACCCTGCCGTCTGTGGCGTCGTAGTAGGCGCGGATCACCCCCCGCTTGTCGGCCACTGCGAACCGGGAGCTGTGAAGGAGCGGCTCACCGCCGGGGACGGGATCGCCGGCCGCCAGCTTGAAACCGTCGACACTGAGCGAGACGATCGCATCGCGTTCTCCGGTCAGGAACGTCCAGCGCTCGTCATTGCGGTTCTTCTTCGCATACTCGGCCAGCACTTCAGGCGTGTCTCGCGCCGGATCGACGCTGATGGACACGAATCGCACGGGAGCGCCCTTGTCGATCTTCGCCGTCACTTCCCGCATGTTGTGGGTCATGATCGGGCAGATTCCGGTGCAACTGGTGAAGATGAAATCGTAGACCGTCACGCTCCCCTTCATCGAGTCGAGGCTCAGTGTCCTGCCGGTTTCGTCGACGAGGGTCGTGTCAGGGACGGGGAAGAGCTCCGGCAGGTCGAGCGCCGGCTGACATGCGACCAGAAGCAGTGCGAGCAGAGAAACGCTACGAGCGAGCATCGACGACGAGCAGCAGCATCACGATGAGCAGATAGACGTTGGAGAGCATGAAGAGGCTGCGCGCTCGCGGCCTGCTGCGATCGAAGAAAAACCGCACGGAAGCCACCAGAAGCGCAGTCCCGCCGATCACGGCTCCCGCGAGATAGGTCCAGCCGGCGAGGCCGAACGTGGCCGGCAGCACGCTGACACCGAGCAGTGCCAGCGAGTAGAAGATCGCCTGGCGGGCAACGGCGGTCCCGTCCGGATCGAGTGTCGAAAGCATGACGAATCCACCACGCGCGTAATCCTCGCGGTACATCCAGCTGATCGCCATGAAATGAGGAAGCTGCCAGAAGAACAGGATGCCGAGAATGATCCAGCCGCCGAGTCCGAGCTCGCCCGTTGCCGCGGCCCATCCCATCAACGGAGGGATGGCGCCGGGGACCGCGCCAATGATGGTGCAGACCGTCGAGACGCGCTTGAGCGGGGTGTAGACGAAGATGTAGCTCGTCAGTGTGAACGCGCCGAGGAACGCGGTGAGCCAGTTCACCAGGAGGCCGAGATACACGGTACCTGCTACGGCGATCAGCGATGAAAACAGCAGTGCCGCACGTGCGGTGATTCGTCCGGCCGGAAGCGGTCGCATCCGCGTCCTGTGCATCTCAGCGTCGTGGTGGCGCTCCACGTACTGGTTCAATGCATTGGTTCCGGCGGCTACGAGCGCCGTCCCGATCAGAGTATGGAGCAGCAGAAATGGAGCTACCTCTGTCGCCGCGAAGAGATAGCCGGCCGCGGTGGTGATCAGCACCATCAGGACGATCCGCGACTTCGAGAGCTCGAGGTAATCGCGCGTGATGCTCCGCGGGCGCTGCGTCTCGAGTGCGATGCTGCTCACGCCGCCGCCTCCCTGCCAAGCAGCGGCCCGTTCGCGGTTTCAACCGTTGCGCGACGCCACTGGAGCGTCCGTGCCGAAAGCGTGAGCCAGAGCGAGAGCGCGAGAGTGAACGCCCCCGTCATCACGTGCAGGCTCGTGATGTGCGGCTGCTTCGCGCTCCAGATCACATAGCCGCCGAGCAGCACCTGCGCTCCGACGATCGCCAGCAGCAGGTGGCTGAGCCCGCGGAGAGGGTGCTCCCTCTCGTAGCGCATCAGCCGGATCGCCATTGCAATCACCGCCGCCGCCACGACGAATCCGCCGACACGGTGCACGTAGGCCGAGATGATGTTGATCCCGGCAAACTCCGGAATCAGGCGGCCGAATGAGAGAGGAAAGTCAGGAATAGCGAGACCGGCGCCGAGGTGCCGCATCAGCGCACCGGCGAGAATCTGTGCATAGACCAGCGCGGTCAGCCCCCACGCTAGACCGACCGGGGCATCCCCTTTGTCGATCGTCTGGAGACGGTTGTACCAGTTGGAAGTAAAGAAGACGATCGCCACATTGATGCAGAAGAAGATCTCGGCGAGCGCCGCGTGAGCGACCGAAATCGCCAGCGGCAGCAGGTAGATGACCGTCAGTCCGCCCAGGAGCCCCTGCGCGATGACGGCGGCAAGCGAGATCCAGCCGAGCCTGCGAACGAAACGTTTCGGCTCGCGCCGCTGGAGCCAGATCGCCTGAATGATCACCAGGATGCCGACCGCCGTCGCCACCATCCGGTGGCCGTGCTCGTAGAAGATCCCCCCCACCATCGGCGGCATCAGCATCCCGTAGGAGAGCGGCCAGTCGGGAACGGCCAGACCGGAGTCGGTAGAAGTAACCATCGCTCCCGCGAAGATCAGAAAAAGCGTCGAGGCGGCCACGACCTTCGTGAACCTCCGGAGCCAGACCGGGGTCTGTTCGGAGTAGTGACGGACGTGTATCGCGTGAGTCTCGGGGACTTCCTTCATGGGTAATTATTCTGAGATCGAGGCCATCAACGGCACCTGGGAAGCCATCCACTCGTCGAAGTCCTGCTTCGACTGCACGTGGTACTGCCCCTTCATCCGGTAATGGCCGAGTCCGCAAAGCTGAGCGCAGGCGATTTCCCACGTCTCATCCCCGCTGGTCTTAACGGGCCTGAAGTGTACAGGAACTTCCATTCCGGGAATGGCGTCCTGTTTCACCCGCATGTAAGGAAGCGCAAAACTGTGAATCACATCCTTGGCAGAGAGCCGGATGATGACCGGCCGGTCCACTTCCAGATGCATCTGATTGATCGTCGTGATGTCGTCCTGACCATGCGGATCCGACGGATCGAGCCCGAGAGGATTCGACGGCGAAAGATGCTCGACTCCGGTCCGTCCGAATATCCCGTCCTTCCCGGGGTAGTGAATGTTCCAGGCAAACTGCTCAGACACGACCCGAATTTCCAGCGGGTTCTGATCCGGCGTCGGCGGTGTCGTCCAGCGATACCAGAGAGGGATCGAGAACCCCACCAGCAGGATCACTTCGACCACCGCCACCCCGCCCTCGGCGTAGGTCGAAAACTTCGACTTCGTGCCGTGATAATCGGCCTTCGGATTCCGGCTTGCCCGGAATCTCATCAGGACGAAGGTGAAGAACAACCCCCAGGCGACGAAGAGAATCAGCATCAGCCAGTGCACGTTCGCGTTCAACTGATCGAGAGCACCGCCGTGGGCCGAGTAGTTGGGCGGCATGTATTGGGCGAGGTAGTCCCTCATGAATGCGGTCCCCCTTCGATGACTCGGAGTCCCTCACGAAACCGCCGCAGTTCGCGTGCGCGACGCCAGAAACTCCAGAACATGGCTACGAATCCAATCTGTACGAATGCGACGAGTCCGAGCAGAACCCAGATCCCGTTGTTCACACCCTTCACCAGCGGGTCGTCGGGAGATCCGAAGCAGACAGCGCAGGCCTGCACATCGACGGCAACCAGCGCGCAGACGATGACTGCCGCCACCACGACTCCCCGACCACGCCTGAGGCCTCTCATTGCAGATCCCTCAGCTTGACGAATACCTTCTTCCCGTACACGACCAGCACCGCCGCGGTCGCCATGAAGAGCAGCGCGAGCCCGAGGCCGAGCGCATTGCGCTCCTGAACGAATTCGGTCACTCCCCAGACAGTGACGAACACCGACAGTACGATCGTTACGACGATGAAGACGATATGAAAAGCCCTGAGCGACATCGGGTCTCCTGGGTCAGTGACTGCTTCCCTCAGCGGCAGGCGCCTTCGCCTCCGCCGGGGATGGATGGGTTGCACTCAGGTCAGAGTCGGGCCAGACCTTGTGAGCGTTCTCTCTCTGATGCCATGGCCCCCACATCAGCACTCCGAAGAAGAAGACCGTTATCACAAGCACGGCATAGATGAGTCTTTTCTCGGAGAGAAGATGCATGAAGAAAGCGGCGACCAGCCCGGCCTTCACACTGGCGACGACGAGAGCGAGCGCGACCGCCTGCCACGTCGGCAGGTGCAACTGCGCGATCGCGACAGTGATCACCGTCAGAACGGCAAGTGCGCCGAAGACATAGAGGTACTTGCGAATCTCCTTGCGGATCGCCTCGGGACTGTCGTCATGCCCGTGGTGATGAGGCTCGGCATGATCGTGTGCGGCATGGTCGGTCATCGTGCCTCCGCTGTCAGAGCAGGTAGAGAATCGGAAAAAGGAAGATCCAGACGAGGTCGACGAAATGCCAGTAAAGGCCGGTCACTTCGACTCTGTTCGTGAACTGATCCCGTTTGGCGGCATACCACTTGTCGGCGGTCAACAGCAGGTAGGCAAAAACGACCATTCCGCCGACGACGTGCAGGCCGTGGAGCCCTGTCAGAACGAAGTAGGTCGCGTAGAAGTTGTTGGTATGAGGTCCGAGGCCGTGCGAGAACTTCGCACCGTACTCGATCCCCTTGATGATCATGAACCCGAAGCCACAGAGGAGCGTGATCAGAAGAAAGAGTTTTGCCTTCTTCAACTCGCCGAGACGAAGGTTCGCCCAGGCAAGAACGACGGTCACCGAGGAGCCGATCAGAATGAACGTGTTGAGCGTGGCCAGCGGGACGTTCAGGAGCTGATAGCCATGGGGCCAGGTCTGGGCGCCGGTCCGCAGCAGAACCAGCGTGGAGAACAACGCGCCGAACAGCATGACCTCCGACGCGAGAAACAGCCAGATACCCAGCTTCCCGTTATAGAGCCCGGTATCCGGCCGAGGATGAACGGTGAACGGAATTTCGATCTCGTGCGCGTCCGCGTGTGCGTGGGCGTCCATCTCAGAGCTCCTTCTGCGCGACTGCGCCCGCGGTCAGCATGCCACCACCCGTCTCCGGTGCCGGCTCGTCGTCAGGAACGTGCTGCGGCAGGAAGTCGGCCGCCGTATATCCCGGCACGCTGTACTCGTACGGTCCGCGGTAGACCACCGGAACCGTCGCGAAGTTGCCGTGTGCCAGCGGCGGCGAGGTCGTCGCCGCCCATTCGAGAGTCGTCGCGTTCCAGACGTTCGCCCCGACTCTCTTCCCTTTCCAGATACTCCAGAAGAAATTGATGATGAACGGGACCTGCGCCGCGAGCAGCAGGAACGCCGACATCGAAATGAAGACATTCGTATGAATGACCGGCTGCGCGTGTGCGTACTGCGCACCGCCGTCGTAGAGGCGTCGCGAAACGCCCGCCAGTCCCTGGATGAACATCGGCGCGAAGACGCCGTTGATGAAGATCAGCGACGACCAGAAGTGCACCTTCCCCCAGAACTCGTTCATCTGCCGCCCGGTGACCTTCGGGAACCAGTAGTAGATGCCCGCGAACATCGCGAAGATCGTCCCCGGCGCGACGACGTAGTGGAAGTGCGCGATCACGTAGTAGGTGTCGTGTAAGTGGATGTCCGCTGCCGCGAGACCGAGAGGGAGCCCGGTCAGCCCTCCTATCCCGAACATCGGAAGGAACGCCAGTGCGAACAGCATCGGCACGTTGAAGCGGATCGAACCACCCCACAGCGAGATGATCAGAGCCGTGAGGATGATGACCGACGGAATCGAAATGATCATCGTCGTCGTCTGGAAGAAGGCGCTGATCGTCGTTCCCATGCCGGTCAGGAACATGTGATGTGCCCATACGACGAAGGACATGAATCCGAGGAACACGCCGGCGAACACGAGCGAGCGGTAGCCCCAGAGCGGCTTGCGGGTGTTGTTCGCGATCACTTCCGCAATGATGCCGATCGCCGGAAGAATGAGCACGTACACCTCGGGATGTGCGAGAAACCAGAAGAGGTGCTGCCACAACAGCGGATTGCCGCCGCCGGCGACATCGAGAGCGGAGCCGCTGATCACGAGTCCGCTCGGCATGAAGAAGCTCGTGCCGCCGACGCGATCCATGAGCTGCAGGACCGCGGCTGCCTCGAGCGGAGGGAATGCGAGAAGAAGAAGAAATGCGGTGACGAGCTGCGCCCAGACGAAGAACGGCAGCCGCATGAACGTCAGCCCTTCCGCTCGGAGCTGGAAGATCGTGACGATGAAGTTACAGGAACCGAGGAGCGACGACGTGATCAGGAAGATCATGCCGACGATCCAGATCGTCTGGCCGTGGGTCGCGACCACGGATAAGGGCGGATACGACGTCCAGCCGGAATTCGGCGCACCTCCCGGAATGAAGAAGCTGAAGAGCATCAGCAGTCCACCCGGAAGGTAGAGCCAGTAGCTCATCATGTTCAGCTTCGGAAACGCCATGTCGGGCGCGCCGATCTGCAGCGGCACGAGGTAGTTCCCGAAGGCTCCGACCGCGAGAGGCACGATCGCGAGGAAGACCATGACCGTCCCGTGCATCGCCCCGAGCTGGTTGTAGAACTCGGGCAGCATGACACCGCCGGGCGTATTCGCCTGTCCCAGGAACTTCGCGATGAACTCCGGAAACGCACGCCCCGGGAAGGCAAGCTGCCAGCGCATCAGCAGCATCATCGTGAAGCCGATCAGCAGAAACAGGAGGGCTGTTATGCCGTACTGAATTCCGATCCACTTGTGGTCGACCGAAAAGACGTACTTGGTGATGAATGGCTGACGGTGTGCGCCTGCCGCCTCATCCTCGCTCTTCGCGACGCGCAGCGCCTCCTCGAGTGCACGCTGCGCTTCTCGGGAATTCATCCACTGCTTCCCGACCCGGATCTGTCGTTTAGGTGGCATCAAGCTCTCCCGGCATGATCTGACTCAGGTTGTCAGTCGATGGCTGGAACCGATCGCTAACCCCTGAAAGTGAACGTGACGTCTTTCTGCTCGTTTGCGCCGACGGTGACCTGCTGCTCCTGCTCCCCGTAGCGCTCGTGCCAGGCGACGAGTGTGTAGCTGCCGGGAGGGAGATTGCCGATCGAGAAGTTGCCATCGGTCTTCGAGACGCTGTGGTACGGGTGTGGCAGCACTGCCATGTAAGAACGCATCCAGCCGTGAACGTCGCACTTGATGAGGAACGGCTTCGGCTCGACCTTGTCGAACTTCTTGCTCGAAACCATTCCCTTGACCGGCTGCCCTTCGTTGAACTGCCTGTTCACGGCGGGCATCGCATGCACGTTGTGCAGCGTGGCATCACTGTTCCTGATGTTGACGGTCTGCCCTGCCTGAACCGCGCTCACGCGCGGCACGTACTCGCATCCGATCTGATCGAGGAGCGCTTCCTGCGCTGGCGGAGGAAAGTTGCCCGTGATGTTCTTCACATAGACGATCACGTTCGCCATCTCACCGCCCGCCCCGACGATCACTTCCTGGGAAAGCGGAGTCGTCGAATGCGACGAGGCGCAGAAAGGATCGGCGCTCATCGGCGTCGGAGCCATGCGCGGCGGCGGCCCTTCGAACTTCACCAGACCGTTCAGGGTCGCTGCATCGGCGACCACCGGAGCGGCAGATCCGGCAGCCGCGGCTCCGCCGCCCGCGGCGGTTTCGGTTGCAGCCTTCTGCAGGGCGTGGTCGTCCTCACCGAGGTCCGCTTCATCGACCACTTCCTGTCCGCCGCCACAGGCGAGGGCGAGAGCGACCATGAGCATGAGCACGAGATTCAAGTACTTCCTGAGTGACATCGATTCTCCTTCGTCAACGAACGCCGGGGACTGTCCCGGAACCCGGAGTTGCAGCGGTTCTGGTTGGTGATGGTGGTGGCATGCTGGTCTGCAGCGGCACTGGAGCCGGCGCACTCGGAGGCACCGCTCGCTGCGGCATCGTGCCGGGAGCCGGCGTCCTGTCGAGTCCGACGCTCCAGACGTAGTCACGGAGGTAGTTGGTGAGTGCGATGGCATCGGCCATCGTCCGCCGCAAAGCCTCCTCGTTTTCGAAGTGAGGAAGCAGCGCGGCCTTGAAGCCAGCGAATTGCGGCGTATCGATTGCCATCGCGAGCGGTGACTGGAAGCCGCCGGTCTCCGGATCGCGAGGGAAGTTCGTCGGCATGCGCGTCCCTGGAATCATTTCGTCGGGACGACGGAGCCAGTCGGCGATCCAGTCGTGCCGGAGCCGCGGCTTCGAGAAGGTCAGGTTGGGAGCGAGCGACTGGGTATCACTGATATCGGGGATCGGCGGATTCGCCGGGTCGGCCGGGACAGTCGAATGACACTGCTGACAGCGCAGCATCGCGTAGACCTCGCGCCCGATCGCGACGTTGCGTGCGGGAGGCATCTGATGCCTCATCGTGTCGAACTGCGGCTGGTGGCCTTCGGCCGCGAAACCGGCCACAAGAACCGCGGCCTCGTCGTCGGTGAACTCGAACGTCGGCATCCGGACCTGCATCCATGGTCGGATCTTCATGACCGTCGGGTCCTTGAGGAAGTCGAACATCCAGGGGGACTGGGCCCGCGCACCCTGCGGGGTGAGGTCGGGCGGAAGGAAATTCGGATCGGAGATGAGGGCGCCGATCGCGCGTCCCCGCTGGTCGACGACGTGGCAGCCACGGCAGTTGTTCTGCGCCATCAGCTTTCGCCCTTCTTCGACCTGGCGCATCCGGGCGTCGCCGGCGGCACGGCGATTCTGCGTCACCCGTTCCTTCGTCAGACCGAGGATGACACTGGTGATCATCTCGGCCTCTCGCGGCGAAAGCTGAAAGTTCGGCATCTTCAGCTTGTCGTTGTAGGGCTTCGTCCGTTTGTCGTCGTAAACGCGCGGACTCCGGACCTTGTTGTAGATCCACGACGGGACGGTATGAAGAATGTGCTCCTTCTTCCCGTCCCACGCCTCGTGGTCGTGAGCGAAGCCGAAATCGAACAGATGGATGTTCTTCGAGCCCTGAATCGTCAGCTCGGTACCGATCGGCTTCAGCTCCTCGAATCCTTTGATGTCGTGACACGAGTAACAGCCATACTTCTCGATCGTCCGCCCGCCGAGATACATCAGCTGGTCGTGCATCGACATCTCGTCGAGTCGCGACTCGGCCTGCGTGTCGGTCATCGTGTTGATGAGATAGCCTTTGGCCAGGCCGCGCACCGCACCCGGATCGGGGTCGCGGACCGGAGCGCTCATGAATGCCGACTTGCGCAGCGTCATCAGGTACGACGTGATGTCGGCTGCCTCCCGATCCGACAGGCGGAGACTCGGCATCGGAGCGTGGGCGTCATACCCTTTCGGATTCTTGAGCCAGTTGAACAGCCATTCGGGCGTGGTCTTCGTTCCGGTCCCCGTCAGGTTGAAGCCGAAGTGCCGCTCGAGAGGGAAGTCGTCGCGGCGGGCAAAGCGGGCCTCACCATCCTCGCCAGGCACCATGTCCTGAGCGATATGACAACCCATGCAGCCGATCGTGTCGACGAGCTCTTTACCTCGCGCCGGATCTCCCGCCCCCCCTCCCTGCCATTGCCTGCGGCTGGAGTTCGTGAACAGGAACGTCACGATCGAGTGAATCTCAGCGTCCTGGAGCCTGACGTTCTGCGCGCGCTCTGCGGAGGGAACCGTCGGCCCCACCATGTTGCGCTGATAGAAAAACGCCGGCATGCGAGTCGTCGAGCGGAAGCTCTGCGGACTCGCGATCCAGCGGAAGGCCCATTCGGGAGTCGTCTTCTCGGCGATTCCGTCGAGTGAGGGGCCGTTCTTCTTCAGGTCGGTGAAACGCCAGTTGTCGATCTTGTGACAGGCGGGACAGCCGTACAGCTCGACCATCTGCATCGCCTCACTGATTCGATCGCCTTCCCGGACGTCGACCTGTCCCGCGTGGCACTTCACGCATCCAGCCTCGTAGTGCTGGCGCGGATACATCGGCGTGTCGAGGAACGGATTGATCGTCCGGCCATAGTTGCGGTTCGAGTAGTCCCACGGCCCGGGGATGATCGGGAGCTTCGTTTTCTCCCAGCGAATCTCCATGCGACGGCTGGCCGGTGTGTGACCGGCGCGACCGAACTCGGTCGCGCGATCCTGACCGCGGTGGCAGACGGTGCATCCGTACTCGAGCAGTGGATGAGGAGACGCTGATCCGACGAACGTATCGAGTTTCGGATGCGTCCGGAACGGATTGAGGATCTGAGTCGGCGCATCGATGATGCGCTGAAGCTGGGCGACCCGAGCCTCGGCATCGCCACGCCTCGATGGCTGAAGGAGGTTTCTCGCCAGGTCGTTCTGGATCGCGTTCAGGAGCCGCTCCGCCTCTGCCTTCGACTCGAATCCCGGACGGTCGATCGCGCGGTGGCAGGTCATGCAACGGTCGACGCGCGGCACCGACATGTAGTTCATGTCGATCGACAGATCTTCCAGCACGACCTGCTCGATCTTCAGCGTCGGGTTGATGAAGTCGAGCATCGGCGCATTCAGGATCAGGTTCGTCGACGCGAGTTGTACCTGCCGCCGCTGCTTCTCGAGGAGCTCGATACTCGTGAGGATCTCTTTCCTTCGGGCTTCTACCGCGCGCATGCGCTCGAGAAAGACTCCGACGCGCTCGCGCGCCGCGTCACGGTCGCGGGTCACCTGCTGGAGCGTCAGGTTCAGCCGCTCGACCTTTTCGATCTGATCGTCGTAGTCGCGCTGCTTCGCGTCACGATCGGCGCGGCGCTGAACGATGGCCGCCTCCACTTCATATCTCTTCGCGTCGAGCAGCGCCCTGGCGAACCGGTAGTCCTGATCCGCCGCATAGTGCCGCCCTTCCCACTGTTCCAGATCCTTCTGCGCCGTCACATACGCGTTCCGGTTCCGGGCGACCTCGAGTTGCCCCTCACGATCCTCTTTCTCGAGCTCCGCCAGCCTCGCCTTCGTCTCCTCGTCGTATTTCGCCCCGAGCTCCTGATCGATCCGCTCCTGCTGGAGCCGGTTGAACTCGAGCTGGAACCACTTCCATCCACGCACGTAGTCGTAGAAGACCAACCCTCCGGTCGCCAGCAGCAACGCCAGGCTGCTCAGCGCGAAGATGAGGTTCAGCTTCCTCATCGGGTAGTTGTGCGGAATGGGCTCTTGAGGTTTCATCGGTCTCGGGTCTGAACACTCTTCAAATGTTCAGGAAGAACTCCTGAATCTGCACGAGGTACTTGAGATTGAACAGCCACCGGAGAATCATCTTGATCGGCAGCGAGAGCATGAACAGAAACAGAAAGGCGCCCACGTAATAGCGGGGCGCACCCATCTTCAGGTAGAAGCGGCGGAATGGGCCGCGTGCCAGGAGCGGAGCGAGACCGAGGTACGCAAAGACAATGAGCAATCCGGGGGCTTCGCGGATCAGCCAGAGCTTCGGCAGAGGCATCGCCAGGAGCTTCACCCAGAAGAGCTCCGACAGATTGATGTTCACCAGTGGCTCGAGCTTGTTCGTATCCCAGAATTCGTAGGGTCCGTAGAAGCTCCAGTTCGGACCTCGCAGGAACGTTCCGGTGATGATGAGGAACGACCAGAGCACGAGGAAGCCGTAGAGGAAGAGGCCGATCTCCCACTTCCTCTCACGGAACGAGTAGTAACCGTTGCCGCGGGGATTCGTGTCGATGTAGGGAATCGCCATCAGTCCGACGACGATCAGCGTCGGCAGCACGACGCCGGCGAGCCAGGGGTCGAAGTAGACGAGCATCTCCTGCAGCCCGAGGAAGTACCAGGGTGCCTTTGCAGGATTCGGCGACGTCGTCGGATTGGCCGCCTCTTCGAGCGGGGCGCGAAGGCCGATCGACCAGACGGTCATGACGACCGTCAATCCGATCATGCAGAGCATCTCGGTGTAGACGAGATCCGGCCAGGTGAAGAGTTTCTCGTCCGACTCGGTCTTTTCCCACGGGATCCCGCCGGCGGCGATCTGCCGGTCGTTGTAGTACGCCTTTCTCAGCGCGACCCAGGTGAAGAACCCGAGCAGGAAGATCATCGCGCCGATCGGGACGTTGTCGGGCTTCGCCGCGATCTTGTAGAAGTTCGGGTCGAGCATCGAGAGCCCGAATCCGAGTGCGCTGGCGATCAGAATCCAGAGTCCGATCTTCGGCTCCCAGAGCCGGGGTCCCAGTTCAGCGCACCCCCAGAGGACGAGGAAATAGGCAACCGCGAAGTAGAGCAGCGGCTGAATGAAAATACCGGCCACCGCGCTGATCGCCCCGAAAACGACGAACGCAATTCCGGTCTTCGATCGGATTTTCCCGTCGAGGAGGTTGAAGTAGATGATGAACGCGAAGATCGCGGTCAGCAGAACGAACGAGATCGACGCTACCGAGAGAACGTTGATGAAGTTCTTCAGGAACGTCATCGGACGGCGCCTCCCCCATTGCTGATGGCAGACGGACGCTCACCGGCGGCGACAGCCGTGCCGGTGAGCGTGATTCCGTTCGATCTCGGATTGCGTGGGTTCATAGCGGTCCGCTGATCCCTCCGTCCTTGCGGACGCGCCAGAAGTGGATCGCCATGAGGAATCCGGCGGCCAGAGGAATCACGACGCAGTGCAGGACGTAGAAACGCAGCAGCGTCGCGGCCCCGATGGACCGCCCGGCTATCAATGCGAAGCGTGCGTCGTCGCCGGCATGAATGAGCGGGACATCCCCGAGCATCATCAGCGCCGACATCGGCCCCTCAGTCCCTACGCCCGGACTCGCCCGGGCCATGTTCGATCCGACCGTGATCGCCCAGATCGCGAGCTGGTCCCACGGAAGCAGATATCCGGTGAACGACAGGAGCAGTGTGAGGACGAGCAGGATGACGCCGACGTTCCAGTTGAACTCGCGCGGCGGCTTGTACGACCCCGTCATGAAGACGCGGAACATGTGCAGCCAGACGGCGATGACCATCGCGTGGGCACCCCAGCGGTGCATCTCGCGCATGATTCCGAACGGCGCCTGCTCGCGCAGGTCCATGACGTCGGTGAATGCGTACTCGATCGTCGGACGGTAATAGAACATCAGGAGCAGTCCGGTCACCGTCTCGACGAGAAAGAGGAAGAACGACGTCCCTCCCATGCACCATGTGTAACTCATTCGGACGCCCGAGCGCCGGACCTTGACCGGATGGAGATGGAGAATGAGCGACCCGAGAACGGCAAGGACACGCTTGCGGTTCGTGTTCGGAATGCCGACGCGGAAGACCGACTTCCAGACCTGTGAGTTGACGATGCCTTCCTGAACCTGCTTGAGTGTCATGGTCTGTGGCTCACAGCTCCGCGGCTGGTCGCTCCTGCCTCCCTTTGGCGTTCCCGAGTGCTTTTTGGTCCGGCGTCCCCTGATTCTCCGACGCGCTCAGCGCGTCCCTGCTGGTCTTGTCTCAGAGGGCGATGAACGAATCGGGATTCGTCCATTCACCCCGCTCCTGAAAGAACTGCACGGACTTGTCGACGACGACCTGTCCGTCCGCGGGATCGATCGAAATCTTCGCCCGCTCCAGCGGACGCGGTGCGGGTCCTTCGAAGTTGATTCCGGTCTTGTAGAAACCGCTGCCGTGGCAGGGGCACTTGAACTTGTTCTGGGATGGCAACCAGTTGGGAGTGCATCCGAGGTGCGTGCACGTCGTGATGAGTGCGTACATCGTCTCCTCGGTACGCACCATCCAGATCCCGTACTTGTCCTTCCAGCGCTCGTCGACCTCTCCGACCGAGTAGTCCCCGGTGAAACCGGCCTTGAACTTCTGTACCGGCTCGAACAGAACGTTGGGAAACAGGAAGCGAACGAAGATGCTGGTCACGCCGCCGAGCGCCGCCGCCAGAGCCACCCAGGCCGTAGTCAGGACGATCGGGAAGCTGCGTCTGGTGATCTCTCCCTGCTCGCGGATCTCCGACGCGGCACTCCCCGCAAGGGGGGTCTTCGGGGCCACCTGATATGGCGTGGTTTGCTCAGACATTTTCGAGATTCTGAGGCTGTACGGGTGAGTGGTTACTATCGGTGAAAACGGAAACCGTGTCAACAGAAACAGTGACACAAGACACACCTCTTTGTGCGCTCCACGGAAACGATCTGTCGCGGCCATCACCGCGACGAAATGTCGTACCTGCGATCGTCGTATCCGGATGCGCCTGTTCAGGAGAGATTCCGTCTCGCTGCTCGTCGTCTGGGCTTTCGTCACCGCGACGACCGTCATCCCTGCCCTCCATCTCGTCTTCCATTCGCGGCCGCACAGCCACTCCGTCAGCGGTATTCACTACCACGACGCGGCTGGAGAGCCTTCGAGCGCGCACCGGCACGCCGCACATTCGCATTCCCACCCACCGTCCGGCGCAGACCACCAGCACCCCCACACGAAACCATCTGAGCTCCCGGAGGTACCGGAGAGCGACCACGGAACCGGAAGCGCGGCACACTTCGCCCTCGCTCTCAGCGACGGGCCAGCTTCATTCGAACCCATCCTCGCGGTCGCATTCCAGAAAGCCGGACGGCTCGCCGCCTCGCATGCGACGCGGCCCCACTCCCGCGACTGCGGGACGTTGCACCTCCGTGGCCCTCCCGCAACGACCTGACGCGACACTTCCACCAGGATTTCGTGAAAGGACTCGACATGATCCGCACAGGAAGCGTGCGTCCGTTACCGGCACGCACCAGCACCCTTGCATGCATTCTGCTCGTTCTCTGGATCGCTCTGCCTGCATCGGCGCAACCGTCCGGCGTCTCGGGGCGCGTCGTCGATTCGACCGGTGCAGTACTGCCAGGTGTTACCGTCGAAGTTACGACCTCCGGTCTGCCCCCCTCAGTTACGGTAACCGGGGCTGACGGTACCTACTCCCTCCCGCTGATGTCGGGCACATACGACATCGCATTCCAACTCATCAACTTCGCGACGAGCGTACGGCGCGGTGTCGTTCTGGCTGCGGATTCGAGCGTGCGGGTCAACGCGACTCTTTACCTTGCCGCGAGCGCAGACGTAGTCGTGACGGCGAAGCAGACATTTCGCAACCTCGCCGATCTCGATGAGCCGGTGAACGATCTGATCGGGATCGCCGACGCCGCCACACAGGGCGTCGTCACCTCGAAACAGATCGAGAGGCGGCCATTCCGCCGTGCCGGTGAGATTCTCGAAACCGTTCCCGGCATCATCATCAGTCAGCACAGCGGCGAAGGAAAGGCCAACCAGTACTATCTCCGCGGCTTCAATCTCGACCACGGCACCGACGTCGCGATCACGGTCGCGGGAGTCCCGGTCAATCTGCCGACCCACGGTCACGGGCACGGATATGCCGATACGAACTTTCTCATCCCGGAACTGATCGGCGCGGTGCAGTACAAGAAGGGCCCTTACTACGCGGACGAGGGAGACTTCGCGAGCGCAGGGGCCGTGAACGTAAACTACGTCAACCTCCTCGAGAGACCGGTCGCGCTGTTTCAGGGAGGCAACTTCGGCTTCGCGCGTGCGCTTTACGCCGCATCGCCACAGATCGGTGGTGGCTTCCTGTTGTACGCGATCGAGGCTGCGCGGAACGACGGCCCCTGGGTCCGCCCTGACGAACTGCAGAAGGTCAGCACGATCCTTCGGTACACACGCGGCAGCCAGCGCGGCGGCTTCAGCATCACGGCAACCGGCTACGACGCGTCGTGGAACGCGAGCGATCAGATCCCCTCGCGCGCCGTGTCAGGAGGGACGCTCGCCCGCTTCGGATTCGTCGATCCGACTGCCGGTGGCGAGACCTCACGCTACACGCTTTCTTCGGAATGGCAGCGCAACAGCTCGACCTCTCTCACGCAGGCGAACGGCTACGCGATTCGCTACCGGCTGAACCTGTTCTCGAACTTCACCTACTTTCTCGACGATCCCGACCTGGGAGACCAGTTCGAACAGGTCGACGACCGCCTCTCGGCCGGATTGCGACTCAGCCACCGATGGCTCGCCACCTGGGGCGACGCCGCGGTCGAGAATCTCGTAGGATTCCAGATGCGCCACGACGACATCCGGGACGTCGCGCTGCATCGAACAACCGCCCGGGTACGCACCGGCACCACGCGTGCCGATACGGTCGGCCAGACCAGCGGCGGCATTTACGGTCAGACCTCGATCCAGTGGCAGCCATGGCTCCGGACAGTCGCCGGCCTGCGCGCGGATCATTACCAGTTCGACGTGACATCGAACGAGCCACTCAACTCCGGTCGCGCCGATGCCTCGCTCCTCAGTCCGAAGCTGACGATGATCCTCGGCCCGTGGCGCAATACCGAGTTCTACGCGAATGCCGGAAGCGCCTTTCACAGCAACGATGCACGGGGTGCCACGATCCGGATCGATCCATCAAGCGGCGAGGCTGCCGACCGCGTCACACCGCTCGCTCGCGCGCGGGGGGCCGAAGTCGGTCTGCGTACCACGCCGATCCGCGGTTTTCATGCAACGGCGGCACTGTGGGGACTCGATCTCGCGTCCGAGTTGCTCTTCGTTGGCGACGCCGGCAACACCGAGGCGAGCCGGCCAAGCCGGCGCACCGGAGTCGAGCTGACGGCCTTCTACAATCTCAATGAATGGGTTGCAATCGACGCCGAACTCGCCCATTCGAAGGCGCGGTTTCGCGACTTCGATCCCTCCGGCTCGAGGATTCCCGGTTCCGTTGAAGGTGTCGCTTCCGCCGGACTCGCTCTGATCGACTTCCGGAGAGTTTCCGGCGAACTGCGCTATCGCTACTTCGGTCCGCGACCGCTCGTCGAAGACGGCAGCATTCGCTCTGAGGCCTCGAGTCTCTGGAACAGCCGGATCGGCTACCGCATCGCACCACGGATGCGTCTGGACCTCGATGTCTTCAACCTGCTCGACGTAAAGGTTAGCGACATCGACTACTTCTACACCTCTCGCCTGCCGGGCGAACCGGCCGGAGGAGTGGACGATGTCCACTTCCACCCGGTCGAAGGACGGTCCTTTCGGGTTGCGGTGACGACGTCGTTCTGATGGTGCGATGCACCGGCGGGCGTTCCGGCGCCCGCCGGAGCGCTCGGGGGGCGAGACGCCCCCCTGCGGACGAGGACGTCCGCGGTACGGCAGGCGAGGACGCCTGCGCTACAAGAGGAACACACTCGGCTTCGGAGGTGCGCTCGATCCCGGACGTGCATTGATTCCGGACGTACATTCGAGCCAAAAACCTCGATTCGGAAGTCCCGCTCGGCCGTGTGTAGCGCGGACGTCCCCGTCCGCCGTACCGCGGACGTCCCCGTCCGCAGCGGGGCGTCTCGCCCCGCGCATCCCCCGTCCTACGGCCGCTTTTCCAGCGCCTCGCGCGCGGCGGAGCGGACCACGAGCGACGCGTCGCTTTTCGCGATCGGCCCGAGGATCGCCGGCGCCTCTTCCGGCGCGAGTTTCACCAGCGCCGGGATCGCGGCGAGCATCGTCTGCTCTTTCTGATCGGGCCGCATGCCGGTCACCGAATCGAGCCGCGACCGATCGAGCATTTCGCGAACGACGCCGATCGCCCGGCCGTCGCCGAGTCGCGCGAGCGCGAGCGCCGCGTTGTAGCGGATGTCGGGGGTCGGATCGTTCAGCGCGGCCGCCAGCGCCTCGGCAGCGCGTGCATCGCCGATTTCACCCAGCGACCACGCCGCAGCCTTGCGAACGTCCCTCTCGTCGCGTGCGAAGACCTCGAGCAGCGGCGGCACGGCGCTCGCGTCTTTGACCTGCCCCAGGGCGAGCGCGGCGTAGACGCGAGTCTCCACCGACTGATCGGAAAGCGCATCTACCAGCAGCGGTGTGGCACGAGGGTCCCGCAGTTTCCCGAGAACCATCGCGAGGTACTGCCGAATGCGGGGATCATCGCTTTTCGAATCGGCAAACACGCGCCCGATGTCGTCGACGAGGTTGGGGTACTTCTTCGCTTCACCGGCGTTGATGAGCTGTGACAGCTGATACGCCGCCTGCCACCGCTCGCGACGGCCTCCGGACTGAACCTCGTTCAGATACTCGGGAATCGACTGCTCATCCGAGGCGAGCTTTCCGAAAAGAAAAAAGATAGCGACCGCAATCGCTACGATTCCCAGAGGAAAGACGACGAACTGAAACAGGATCGCGCGAGGGGACTCTTTGGGGACGTCGGTCATCTGGAATTGAGAATTGAGAATTGAGAATTGAGAACTGGATCGCGAGGGGGGGCTATCGACGAGGAGTCCGTATCCTGAGAGTCGCGATTCGAGAACATCGAGATTCGACGCTTTGCGTCAGCATCGCTCCCCATTCTCAATTCCCAATTCTCAATTCTCAATTCCGCCTCATCTCCCAGTTCCATTCACCACGAAATCAGGCAGGTAGGTCTTGAGTTGGGTCGGTGCCTCGGGGACGACGATCGCGTCCTTGTCACAGACGCTCTCACAGAGGCGGCAGGCAACGCATTTGTTCTTTTCGACGAAGGCGATCTTGTAGTGATTCGCAAGCGTCTCGTCGTCGGCATCGATCATCTTGATGCATTCGAACGGGCAGATGTCGACGCAGAACTCGCAGCCGGTGCAGAGGTCCTTGATGACCTCGGCCTTCGGGATGTCCTTCGGCTTGATTCGTGGGATGAGCTCGCCGTGCTGATTCTGGATCGCGTCGACCGGGCAGTAGATGCCGCAGACCGAACAGTCGATGCAACGCTCGGGGTGGATGTAGTACTGCCCCTTGCTCTCGCCCCAGATCGTGTTGGTCGGACACTTGATCTCGCAGACCGAGCAGCCGATGCACTTGTCAGTTATGAAGTGGGGCATGGGTATGCTGACAACTCTACACGGACAGTAATTCCGAGATGGTCTTTATGAGGTGCGATGACTGGATGGGCTTGCTGATGTAAGCGTTGGCACCGAGAGCCAGACCGCGCTCGCGGTCCTCCTCGGCCCCCTCGGTCGTAATGATGATGATCGGGATGTTCTTGAGCTGGGCGTTCTGACGAACGAGAGAAACCAGCTTGAGACCATCCATGACCGGCATGTTGATGTCGGTAAGGATCAGATCGATCCGGTCAGGGCCGGAGAGCTTCTTGAGGGCATCGACGCCGTCGACGGCTTCGATGATCCGTGCGTTCTTGAAACGTTTCAGCGAAAACGAGATCAACTGCCGCATCGTCGGCGAGTCTTCGACGACTAGAAAATTCGCGTTCTCCATCCCCACGGATCAGACCTCTTCAGACTGCGCTAACCGCTTGTAGTGAGCAGATCGAGGAAGCTCTGAATCGTGTTGAGCTTCCGTTCGGACTGCGAGTAGAGCTTCGACGAGAAAATCGCCGTCGCGGCATGCGCGGCGAGAAGTGAGAACAGCTCATAGTCGACGGCCGAAAAGGCGTCCTTCTGCTGAAGCAGTCGGTAGATCGCCACGAGACCGATGACGTGCTCCTTGATCTTGAGCGGAACGGCAGCCAGTGGCTTCTCGAGCGTGATCGCGCCGCCCTCGAGCTCCTGATTGACGTAGTAGCTCTCGCCGGTCCGTGCAACCGTACCGAGAATACCTTCGCCGAGGCGTGTGGAAATCTGATCCACGCCAGGCATCACGTCCTCGCCTTCGTAGGCGATGGTCTTCAGCTCGTTCGTCTTTTCGTCGAGAAGGAGGATCGCGAACGATTCGGCACCGACCAGGTTGATGATGATTTCCTGGACGATCTGAATGACCTCACGGAAATCGAGCGTCGAGTGGAGCTGGTAGCTGGCTACGTAGAGGTTGGCGAGGTTGTTGTTCTGCTCCTCGATCTCGATGTATCGATTCGCGAAGTCCTTGTTCTCTTCCTCGACCTCACGGAATCGCTGCTGGATGCGGCGATTCTCTTCCGTGAGCTGGGTGATCTGTTCGCGGAGACGATTGGCCTCGTCCGGCCCCATCCCTTCCGTTTCGAGGGAGGCGAGGCGGTAGCGGAGACGCTGGTTCTCCCGCAGCAGTTCCTCGGTGAATTCCTTGCCCTTGTTGAACAGCTCGAGGAACTTCTCAGCTTTTTGTTCTTCGCTCATCGTTCTGGGACCCGCAGACGGTCACGTGAATTTAGCACAATGGAGCAGCCACTGCCTCGCGTTTCCGGTTCCGCCCCCCGGATACTTCTGCCGGCGAGCCTTCGCGCAGGTGGTACCGGCTCCGCGAGTGTCACCCGGTGCAGCGCTTCCTGATGGCCATCGGGATCTGATCCAGGGTCAGCACCTCTTCCACCGCGCCGGTACGGATCGCCTCGGCCGGCATGCCGAAGATGATCGCGCTTTCCTCCGACTCCGCGATGGTGCCGCCGCCCCGTTCATGCACGAGGCGTATCGCCTCGGCGCCGTCATCCCCCATCCCGGTCATGATGACGGCGACGACTCTCTCGCGGCAGGCATCACTCGAGCTCCGGAACAGCCGGTCCACCGACGGGGCATAGAGATCCCCCTCGCTGGCAGGCATGACACGCAGTTGCAACATCTCGTCGACCCGCCGTACTTCGGTCTGCATCCCCCCCGGGCTTATGTAAACCGTCCCCGGAACGAGAATCTCGCCGTCCCTTCCCTCCCGCACGTCGTAGGCACTCAGCTTATTCACTCGTTCGGCGAAGAGCCGCGTGAATATCGGCGGCATGTGCTGGGCGACGACGAACGGAATTGGCAGAAGTGGAAGTGACTGGAACAGATGCTGGAGCGCAGGCGGGCCGCCAGTGGAACATCCCACCGCAATGAGCTCGAGGCCTTTCGCACAGCGTTCTCCAGGAGGAAGGAGAGGAACGGGCGCAATCTGGTCCTCCCCTATCCGCTTCCGCAGGTTCTCGATCCGAACTTCGGCGACCTGAAGAATTTTGGCAGTGAGGTCTCTCTGGATCTCTTCCAGTCGCGGGGAGACGCGGCCGCCCGGCTTGGCAATGAAGTCGAGAGCGCCGAGCTCGAGCGCCTTGAAAACGCTGCGATCGCTGGCACGGGACGAAACGGCGATCACAGGCGTCGGCAGGTTCACCATGAGCCAACGCAGGAAGGCGAAGCCGTCCATGATCGGCATCTCGAGATCGAGCGTGATCACATCAGGCCGGTGTTTCATCACCTGCTTGATGCCGTCCTCGCCGTTTACGGCCGTTGCCACGACAGTCATCCACGGCTCCGCCTCGAGCATCCGCGTCAACGTGACACGGTTGTATGCAGAATCGTCAATGACGAGGGCTCTGACTGGATTTTCTGCCGACGACACCGGCGGCATTCTACAGGCCCGGCCGGGCGGAAGAATGAAGAATCAGGAACGCGAAACGGGGAGCATCGGGAACACTCCGGACGCCTATTTCTGGTAGACCATGTCGTACTTCAAATGGCGGAGCCGGAACTGAGTCGACAGGGAAATGAGCGACTCGGAATGGCCCAGGAGAAGATAGCCGCCATCGACCAGCCGGTTGTAGAAGTTCTTCACGACGACCTTCTTCGATGCGTCATCGAAGTAGATGATGACATTGCGGCAGAAGACGACGTCGAGGTGACCGAGCAGCGAGACGCGGGCCTCATCGTAGAGATTCAGCCTCCCGAACGACACCCGGTTGCGGATCTCGTCACGGATCTGCCACGACCCGTCGGCCTCACGGTTGAAGTACTTCTGTCGCAACTCCTCGGATGTCGCGCGAAACGCATTCTCGCGATAAAGCCCTTTTCGCGCCTTGCTCAGGACCTGCTGGTTGATGTCGCTGGCGAAAATCTCGAAGGCCGCCTTTTCGTACCAGCCGGCCTCCTGCAGCAGCATCGCGATCGAGTAGGGCTCTTCACCTGACGAGCAACCGGCCGACCAGATGCGGATCTTCCGCAGCGCTTTCTTCGAGAGCAGATCGGGAACGATCTCTTCGATGAATGCCTGCAGCTGTGCCGGCTCCCGGAAGAAGTAGGTTTCGTTCGTGGTGACCAGGTCGAAGATCTGATCGAACTCCGCTTCGGCGCGAGGATCGTACTGAAGGAAGTAGAAGTATTTCTGAAACGTATCGAAATTCAGCTCGCGCGCTCGCGGCGACAGCCGCTTCTGGAGCAGATACTTCGACGATTCGCTGAACCACATTCCGGAGCGTTTATAGATCTGCTCCCTCAGCAGCCGGAACACATCATCCGGCAGCTCCATGTGGTGGTTCATCGAAAAATTCAGGTTCGACATGTCGATGACGTTCGGACCAGCTGCGATTGCTTCCGCCGCTCAACTCTCCGGTTCTACCTTTCTCTTCATCGCCGACAGGATCGCCGCAATGACGACCTCCCTGCGGCTGTCGGCAGTCCGCCAGGCTTCTTCGAGCTGGTCCCGGTAAATATCCTGATGCCTCACGAACACTTCGGAAACCTCATCGAGGATCGCCGGGTTCTCGAGTGCCTTGAATAACGAGGGGAAGGAGGAGCGGTCCGCCACCTTCTCGAGGGCGAGTACCGCGGACTGCTGGACGTAGGTGTCGGGATCTTCGAGAGCCTGGTGGAGCGCGGGGAGAGCGCGACGGTCACCGCGCGTACCGAGTGCGGCAGCAGCACCCGCCCGCAATCGCCAGTCATCGCTCTTCAAGGCCGCCGCGAGACATTCAAAGACATCGTCTCCGGCGATGCGTGCGAGAGACAACATCGCAGTTCTTTGAATCTCCGGATCACTCTCGCCGAGACAGGTAAAGAGGACCTCTTTCACGCGCACATCGTTCGTCCGGCCCAGAGCCTCGATGACGGCGATCCTGACGGGTGGAGGATCGTGCAGCAGATGCCGCATCAGCGGCTCGACCGACGCGGGATGACCATACTCGCCCAGCGCCTGCGCCGCGGCGGTTCGGATCCAGATGTCGCTGTCGTCGAGTGAGCTGATGAGAGGCTCGATGGCAGTTTCCGGACGGTGTCGCGCAATGGCATTGATCGCCGCCAGCCTGACGGCGATCGACTCGTCAGCCAGTGACAGCACGAGTTGATCGGCGAATCGCTCCTCCCCGAAACGCGCCATGAGCGAGACGGCTTTCTGGCGGATTACAGGGTCGCTGTCCTTCGAAGCCAGGAGCAGCTCATCCGGATACCCCTCCCCCTGAATGTTGACGAAGACCGAGAGCGAATTGAGCTTGATTGGAATCGACCGCGACTGGAGAAGGCGCCGGATCTTCGAAAGCACGTCCGCGGTGATCTCCGGGAATGCCACTACGAGACCCGAGACAGAGTTCACAGCCGCCTGCTGGCAGGCGATGTCGGGATCGTCCAGCTTCGCCAGCAGGTAGTCTGCCGAGCCGGGATCCGGAATCTCGCCGAGCGTCTCGATCGCGAGCCGCCGGATCATCGGATTGTCATGGTCGAGGAAGCCGAGAATGCTCGGTACGGCGCTGCGCCCACCTACGACGCTGACGACCCTGAGCAGAAGAGCGAGAACGTCGTCCTCTCCCTCATTCTGCAGCGCCACGAGGATCGCCTCGGTGGCCACCGGCCCGAAGTCGATCAATGCCTGTGCTGCTACCTCGGCCGTATCGGGATGATCGAGATGAGCCATCAGTACCGGAAGCGCACCGCGGTCTCCCGACCATCCGAGGAACTTCAGAATGAAGGCCTTCACTTCCCGTTTGGAAGTGGTGCTGAGATGCTCGACGAGTGGCGCGATCTTTTCGCGAGGGAAGGCCTCCCGGAACCGCGATTGAATGAGGTGACGTTCGGCCTGCTCTACGATCCTCGGTTTGCTGGCCTCGGCGATCCGCACGAGTGCGCGCAGTGCCGTCAGGTTGAGCTTCTCCTCTTCGGCGATGATCCGCAGCAGGAAGTTGACGGTGCCGACGTCCGCGATCTTGCCGATCGCCTCGAGAACCGGCTTGCGCAGCGATTTCTCAGTGTAGAGAGGAAGAATCGCGGGCAGCGCCGCACGATCGCCGATCTCGCCGAGCGCTTCGACGACGTGAAACTTGAGCCAGAGATCGTCTCTGATCCTGAGAACGCGCATCAGATGCGGCAGCGCCGCAGCGTCGTGATATTTGCCGAGAGACGAGACGATCGACGACGCCACGTTCACGTCGGACTCGTCCTCGATCAGCGAAATCATCGTGTCGAAACCTTCACGACTTCGAAGATCGCCGAGCAGATTCACCAAAGAAAGGCGAACATCGATGTCCTGCTCGTCACGCAGCCTCGAGACGATCGGCCGGATGGCGCCATCACCGATCCGCACCAGTGCCTCGGTGGCAGAGTTTCGTTTTCCAGCGTTCTCCGAGTCGGCCAGCGCGTGCAGCAACCCGTCGACGATTTCCGGCCGCCCGTCGCGAACGAATCCGTCCACAATCGTCTTCCGCACACGCCAGTCTCGATCCCCAAGCAACTCGAACATGAGCGGCAGGTTCCGATCGTCCGATGTCTGCGACACGAGCATCGCCGCCTTCTGTCTCGCGTCCGGATCGGCTGAACGGGCCTGTTCGATAATCTGTGGATCAGCGGTCATGGGTCATGCCTCGTGAAGAGTCATCAGGGCACCCGCATGGTTGCCCGCCTGAAACTCTGGCTTCGATCCGATACTCATCCCCGGACTCGGCCCCTTCGCCAAGGCCTCCCCAGTATCCGCGGCTCACCCCTTTGCCTCCCGCCTTCTGTTCACTTCCTTCTCATTGGCCAGCTCCTCGCGTTTCATCCGGACGAAGAGCTGCAGGGTTTCGGTGAACAGGTCCGCCTCACGACGCACGCGCAGCGGAACGCGGGAGTCGTAGTACTGCTGCCCTTCGTTGATCTCCTGCGAGAGCAGTTCGAAAAAGCGGTTCTCCCGGATTCCCTGCTCCACCAGCGGGGCGTGATAGATGACGATGTCCGACAGTATCAGCCGGGCAAGGCGGCGCGCCTCGTCGTATTCGACCGGCTCGACCGGTGCCTCGGTCGTCGCTCCGATCTCCGGGAACAGCCTCCGGATGATCTGGCGGAACTCCACCTCCGGAATCTGCTCCTCGATGTACTCGTCGGCACCGTAGAGATTCGTTGGATTCGCGCGAAAACGGTTTGCACGAAACAGCGCGCCGATGAGAATCACGCGAGTGTGATCGAGCGCCGAATCGGCGCGGATGTCTTCCGTGACCTCCACCCCCAGCTTTCCTCGGAGATAGACGTTGAGGATCGCCAGTTCGGCTCTGGTACCGCGGACGAAGTCGAGAGCCGGCTCGCCCGCCTCGAAGTAGGTGACGTCGAAACCGAGACGCCGGAGATGCTCGCCCAGGAACTGGCGGAACGGCCGCGGCTCATCCGCAATTACTGCCACTCTGCGACGAGGCAGCGGTGTCGGAGTAGGAGGCTCCGGCTCAGCTACGGGATGCATGCCGCTGGCCGTGCGCGGCTTGAGCACCATCTGCGTTCCGCAGCCAGGACAGGCGACACGCACGGCGGCGAGCAACGGCAACGCCACCGCGGCTCGAAA
The DNA here is from genome assembly GCA_036385045.1 of Thermoanaerobaculia bacterium. Taxonomy (GTDB): domain Bacteria; phylum Acidobacteriota; class Thermoanaerobaculia; order Gp7-AA8; family Gp7-AA8; genus QHVT01. The sequence goes on from DASVLC010000015.1 coordinate 47,297, forward strand.
GGTGGAGCCACACTTTCTGCAGGTCAGTTCCATTCGTGAGGTTTTTCCCCGTTCGCGGTCACGCTGTGGCGCTCGCGATATTGCTGTGATCGAGTAGCTTGTCCAATTCGAGCACGATCGTCAACGCGTCGCCCGCGCGGAAGACCCCGCGGACCGATTCGTCGAGCTCGGCTGCATGCACTACCGGGTGGGCTTCGATGGCGTCCGGCGAGGTCTTCACGACGCGTAGAACCCTGTCGACGATGAAGCCGATCATCTCGCCGGACAGATCCACCACGACGATTCTCGTCTCCTCATCATGTGCTCCCGCCGGAGGGTGTCCCAGCTTGCGCCGTACGTCGACCAGAGTAACGATCGTTCCGCGCAGCGAAATGATGCCGACGATCGAGGGGTCCGCATTCGGCACCCGGGTCACGGGCCGCGGGGTCACGATCTCGACGATCCGTTCGATGTCGACCGCGTACTGTTCTTTCGCGATGACGAAAGTCAGCAGCTCGACCCGCTCGCCGGTTTCTTCGACTTTCTCGACGGTCTCCTGCTCTCTTCGGCGGCCCGCCTCAGCCTTGAACCGATCGAGCTTCGAACTGCTGACTCCGGATTCGATAGCGGCCGCGCCGGGAGCAGGAGTAGCGGGATGCTGTGATACCGCGAGGGAGACCACTTCCGTCTCGGGATCCGGCGTCCGCGCAGCGGCAGAGTCGTGGCCTTTGGTTTCGGCGGCCGGGGCCATCTCGGGCGTGGCCGGGCCAGTTGCCGTGCCAGCGGCCTCTTCCTTTTGTTTCTTCGCTTTCTTCCGGATCTTGGCCAGATCAACCATGCGCCTGCTCCATCCGGTGCTCTTTCGCGGCGGAGGTGATCCGTCCACTCTCGACCGTTTCGGCGTCGTCACCGAAGGCGTCGAGCAGCGCCGTGGTCGCGAGCGTGTTGATCAGACGCGGCACACCTCGCCCCAGAGTGTGAATCTCTTCCATCGCCTCGCGGCTGAAAGGATTTCGTGCTCCGCCGGCGATGCGAATGCGATGCTCCAGGTACTCGATGGTCTCCTCCAGAGAAAGCGGTCCGAGAGAGTAACGCATTCCGATCCGCTGACGCAGCGGCTCGTACGCTTCACGCTCGATGCGCCGTTCCAGCTCAGGCTGTCCGATCAGCACGACGCTCAGCAGGTTCTGGTCGTCGAGCTGGAAGTTGGTCAGCAGCCGGATCTCATCGAAGGTCGACTTCGTCGGAATGAGCTGAGCCTCGTCGATCATGAGCAGAGGCTCCGCTTTCTGCTCATACAGCTCGAAGAGGCGCGAGTGGATCTGGTCGAGCACCTCGTTGCGGTAACGGGCAGGCTCGAGTCCGAGGCCCTGGGCAATCGCCCGGAGCAGCTGGGTCGGCGTGAGACGAGGGTTGATCAGGAGAATGACGGGACGGCTGTCAGCCAGCCGGTCGATGAGCGCGCGCGAGAGGGTCGTCTTCCCGGAGCCGATGTCACCGACGAGAAGCGCGAGCTCCTTTTCCTCGACCGCATACTCGAGTCTCGCGAGCGCCTCGCGGTGCTGTCTCGATTCGTAGAGGAACGACGGGTCCGGCGTCTTGCCGAACGGCTTCGCGCGGAAACCGAAGAATTCCTCGAACATATCAGGGCCGTTTTCCGACTATCCGCTGCGTGAGGGTCCCGCGGAAGATCATGCGGTTTCCGTCATCACGATGCCTTCATTGCGGTCCGGGCACGTATCTGTCGCGCAGCACCGCCAAACTGATCGATGAGTGATCCGACGTCGAGCACGAGCACGATCTCACTCTCCCCGATTTCGGTCGCCCCAGCTACCCCCGGGATTGTCTTGAGCCGCTCCCCGATCGACTTGATGACGACCTCCTGCTGCCGCACGAGTGCGTTCACGAGGATACCAACCCTCTTCTCGCCGGCCCGCGTCACGACGACGAACCACTTCGTGTCGGGCGTCTCCACTTGCTCGGATCGGATCGAGAATGCATCGGTGAGCCTCAGCAGCGGGAGCGTGAAGTCGCGAAGAGTGAATACCTCCCGCCGCTCCACGGTCCGGATGTCACGCGAGTAGATCCGAAGTGACTCCTCGACCGACGTGAGCGGGATGGCAAAAGTCTCTCCGCCCGCATCGACGACGAGTGCCTGAATGATCGCCAGGGTGATCGGCAGCGAGATGCTGAACGTCGTCCCGACGCCAGGCTTCGTCGTGACGGCGATCGTCCCTTTCAGCTCCTGGATGTTCCGCTTCACGACATCGAGTCCGACACCGCGTCCGGAAATCTCACTCACCTCGGCGGCCGTGGAGAAGCCGGCGGTGAACATCAGCTCGTAGGCCCGCTGCAGGTCGACGACCTCTCGTTCGCTCACCAGGCCGCGCTGCAGGGCGACCTCTCTGATCTTCACGGGATCGATCCCGCGGCCGTCGTCGGTAACATCGAGTACGACCGAGTTGCCCTGCTGATAGGCATTCAGCGTGATGCGGCCGACCGGGTTCTTCCCCGTCGCGTGCCGCTCTTCGGCGGTTTCGATTCCATGATCGAGCGCATTGCGGATGACGTGCATCAGAGGATCGGTGAGCTCCTCGATCATCATCTTGTCGAGCTCAGTGTCCTCGCCTCTCAGGCTCAGCTCGATCTCCTTGTTCAAGTCACGGGCGAGCTTTCGGACGGTACGCGACAGCTTGGAGTAGATCTGGCCGACCGGCACCATTCGAATCTCAATGACCGACTTCTGCAGTTCGTTCAGCTTCCGGTCGAGATTCCGGCTGATTTTTCCCAGCTCGTGCGACGTCATCCGCACCTGCTGCGTCGCCATCGCACGCGTCAATGACTCGAGCTGCGTCTTTTCGATGATCAGCTCTCCGACAATATTCATCACGTGGTCGAGGCGCGAGATGTCGACGCGCACAGTCTGCGACAGCGAGCGCAGCGACATCTCCTCGTCTACCGCGAACTCGGGAGCGATGGCCGAGTCAGCCGCTTCAATTACCGAAGGCGCGGCCGCCTTACGAAGCGAGATAACTTCAGCTTCAGGGGCGAGAACCTGCAGCGCCTCGTCGTTGAGGGTCGATCCATACAGCAGCCGGAAGGCGATCCCTTCGACGTTCCCGGTGGGAATCGCCGGCAGCGTGGAAATCACCTCTCCGGTCTCGCTGAGGGTCTGCGTCAGCGCCCTGAGCTTTTCATCGAAGTCGGAGAAGTCGAAGGTAACCTCGACCGACATGATGTGCTTGCCGGATCGGACGTTCTCGAGCAGACGGTGCTCCTCGTATTCGGTGAGCGATTTCTTCGTCTGCTCGTCGAGCGTCAACTCGGCGAGAGGGTCGTCGTCAGGACGCTCCGGCTGCGCATTGACGATGTGATGAATGCGCGACGTCAGAGCCTTCATGTCGACCAGTCCGGTCAGGGACCGATCATTGATGGCAATCACGAGCCGGTTCAGACTGTCGACAGAGTCGTAGAGCAGATCGATCAGATCGCGCGTGATCTCGATCTTCCCCATCCGCAGCCGGTCGAGCATGTCTTCGAGACTGTGCGAGAGCTCGGAGATGTCTCCGAATCCCAGCATGCCCGCCAGCCCTTTGAGCGAGTGCACTTCCCGGAAGATCTTGTTGATCAGTTCCGGTCGGACGTTCTTCCCCTGAGACTCGAACTCGACCAGATCCCGCGACAGCGTGTCGAGCAGCTCTTCAGCTTCGGAAGTGAACTCCTCGCGCGCGCGATCGTCTTCTCTGGCCATGGACCGTCTGCAATGGTACCGGAAACGGTTCGAGGTTGTCGGTACGATCGGAGGCCAAGCGTATTCGAGTACTACCGTTGTGCGTCCTCTTGTTTATGCGGGTTTCCCGAGCCCGGCCCCGAGCCCGAATCGCAACCCGAGAAGCCGGGCGCGGGCTCGGGCTCGGGCTCGGGCTCGGGCGCGGGCTCGGGTTTCTCACTCTCAGACGCGGCGCGCCCCCGTCCTTGGCTTCTAAGAAACTCCCGGTGTCTATGCGGGTTTCAGCGCCGCGTAGCGGCAGCCGGATGGTAGCCGGGGGTGCGAAGCGGAAGCGGAGCACCCCCGGAAGGATCCCGAAAAAAAGTGTGCCGCGTAGCGGCACCGGACAGACACCCGGCATGG
>DASVLC010000016.1:0-17124 GCA_036385045.1 Thermoanaerobaculia bacterium
GAATGAACGCGTTCGAACGCAGCCCGCAATGCCGTCGCAAGCACGCGCACCTCGTGATCCGTCGCGTTCGCTCCCAACTCGCGAGGCGGAGAGACGCTGTTCCGCTCGACTTCGCCGGCCAGCGCCGTGAGCTGTCGCACACTCCGTCTTGCTACGAGCGCGGCGACCAGGGCTCCGACCAGGAGCACAATCGCAGTGGAGGGGAGGAGGATCGCCAGCAGGGTGCCGCGCATGCCTCGTACGACGAGCAGTGCGCTCACCTCGGCGACAAGCCACGCCTCATGAGAGCCTTCACCGACGCGGCGGATGTGGTAGTGGCGTCCCTCGGCACCAGCCGCCTCACGCCCGCGAGGCGATGCCGCGTCCCGCACCTCGCGCGGGACGCTCTCCCACCGGTCATACAGATGAACGAACGGCAGGCGCGGACGCGCTTCCCGTCCAGCTGCGCGCTCCTGTTCGATGTGGGCGCGCTCGTTCTCGAGCAGCCTCCCGAAGAACTGATCTTCTACGGCGTAGACGAATAGGAACGACAAAGCCCCGTAGACCAGGCAGACCACGGTTGCGAACGATACGAATGCGACGACCACGCGGCGGCGCAACGTGCGCGGGCGAGTCATTCATCAGCCTCGAGCTGAAAGCCGACGCCATGAATCGTCTTCAGGATCGGCCGCCGGAAGGGGCTGTCGAGTTCCTGTCGAAGCGCGTAAATGTGCGAACGGAGAGCGTCGCTGTCCGGCCAGTCGTCTCCCCAGATGCGTGCGACGAGATCCGAGCGGGTCATGGCATCAGGATAGACCGCGGCCAGAGCGCTCAGAATATCGAAGCCTTTTCTGGTCAAGTGCAGCGCGACGCCGCCACGAACGGCCTCTCGCTTCCGAACGTCGACCTGGAGAGAGCCGATCACGATCACGGAGCTGCGATGCAACTCTCTGCGCCGTGCAAGAGCCTGACAACGTGCATGCAGTTCGTCGAGTGCGAATGGCTTGGTCAGGTAGTCGTCTGCCCCGGATTCAAAGCCGCGCAACTTGTCGGACAGTGCGTCGCGGGCGGTAAGCATGAGCACAGGAACGCGTCGCTCGGCCTGTTCGCGAATCTGTCGGCTGACCTCCAACCCGTCGAGCTTCGGCAGCGTCAGGTCGAGGACCACGACATCGAAACTCCCCGACAGCGCGAGCGAGACGCCGCTCGCGCCGTCGGACGCGTAATCGACAGCGTGACCGAGGCTCTCGAAATAGTCGATGACGTTCGCCGCGAGATCGCTCTGATCCTCGATCAGCAGAACGCGCAGTGCGGGCGACTTCAAGGTGTTGGTATTCCGTCCAGCTCTTCCAGCATTTTCGTGATCGCTCCGGACTGCGGAAACTTTTCAGCGGCGGCGAGAAGGGTGGTTCGCGCCTTGTCGCGATCGCCGAGCCGGATGTGGGCGCGGGCGCGCGCGGATTCTACCCTCGGATGCGAAAAGTGTCGTCCGCCCAGGTCCATCAGCATGGCAGCACGACGGATTCCGGCGTCATCCACTGCCGCTTCGAGCATGTACGAGCCGTAGATTGCGATCAGGCGTGGATCGTAATCCGCGGGTGTGCGCTCGAATCTGGCGCGTGCGGCATCTGCGGAACGTTCGAGAATAAGATCGCCGATCAGAAGAATCGTCGTCTCGTCGCGATCCGGCTGCCTCGGCTTCGGGGTTCCTCCAAGTGCGCGAATCACTTCCTCGACCGCTCGCGGGGTCGAGACTGGATTCTGACCGGTCACCAGGCGCCCGTCACGCGAGACCTGAACCATCATCATCGACGACTCCTGAAAGTTCACGTTCCGATCGCGCAGTCGCCTCTCGAGCACGAACGGATACTGACCCGCAACCGCGGAGCCGAATGCCGACTCCTCCTCCTCGGTGAACGCGCTGATCTTCTTTCCCGCGACCAGGTAACGGCCGTTCGAAAGCTTCACGTCGACGAGCGCTGCCGGACCGTGACAGACCGCGCCGACCACCCCTCCCTGTTCGTAGATCTTCGCGATCTGATGCTGCAGCGGTTCATGAAAAGGGAAGTCGAACATTGCCGCACTGCCGCCGATCAGGAACAGCGCGGCATACTTCGATGCATCGATAGCAGCGACGGCGGGGGAGCGCTCGAGCTGATCCATTATCCGCGGGTTCGCGAGCAATGCAGCGACGTACGGCTTGCCGGCGTCCGTCTTCTCCGTATGAGCCTTTCCGCCCGCGGGTGTCGCGACGTTGACCGCGAAGCCGTTCTGCTCGAAGATCTCGTGCGCTTGAGCCAGCTCGCCGAAGTCGTAACCACTCTTCCGATCGCCCTCAGCAGCACCGTTGGCGACGACTAGAAGCACACGTTGCGGATCGGCGCCGGCCAGCGGAGCCACGAGCATCGCAACGATTCCAAGACTGAAAAGTGTTTTCATTCGTTTCCTCCTGTTCGAAACGCACTCTCGCAGGAGGAAGGTGAAGAGAATGTGAAGTCCTCTCAGTAGGCGCCGGGGTTCTTGAGGAAGCGCCAGACGATCTTGCAGGCGACACTCCAGCTCCGGGCCTGTCCTTCGACGTGTCGCAGGATGCGGTCGAGTGCGGAGCGATCGTAGAGGTTGCCATTGAAGATCACCGCTTCGATCTGCTGCGTATTGCGAATGTCGACGAGTGGATTCGCGCGAAGGAGAATCAGGTCTGCGACTTTTCCGTCCTCCACGGTTCCGTACTGGCCATCGAGTGCGAAGTATCGTGCCGGAGACAACGTGGCCGTCCGCAGCGCTTCGGCTGGCGAGAGTCCGGCAGCAACGAACTGCTCGAGCTCGCGGTGCAGATCAGCACCGGCGACGACATAGTCGGTTCCCGCCAGGATCGGAACTCCAGCACGATGGGCCGCGCCGGTGAGCTCCAGACTCTTCCGGTAGTAGCGCCGATACGTTTCACGCGCGGCGGGGGATGGGTCTTCCGCGAGCAGTTCGTCGAGATCTTCCAGCCACTGGCGCTTCATCAGTGGATGAAGGTAGCGGAGCAGCGGATCCTGCCGGACCGCAGGGTCGTCGGCATACGCATCCGACCAGCGTGTGAGGTGGGTCGGTACGTACCACGATCCGTTCTCCCTCATCGCAGCGAAGATCGCCTGCGCCATCTGCGGATCGTGTTCGTCCAGCATGCGGCGCCGGTCGTGGTCGGATTCGCGGAAATCAGGACGACGAAGTGCGGCGCTGCCTGCGAATGACTCCTGGATGATGAACCGGGCGTGCTCGATGCTCTTCTGATTCGCGGCCGCTTCGGTCGCGCTTACGGCGTAAGGGCGGTGACCAACGAGATCCATTTTCGCTCGCCGCGCTTCGTCGGCGAGGGCGAGGTACGCCTCGCGCGGAATGCGGTTGTACACCTTGATCGCCTCTACCTTCCCAGCGAAGTGGCGCACGAACTGACGCGCCTGATCCGGATTGGCGGTGTCGAAGTACGGCGGCACGTCGCCGAGGCGACGGACCATACCCGGGCCGTTGGCCATCCAGCTCGTCGAGGCAACGATCCGCGGACCGACACGAGCGCCGGACAACGCTTCCGCTGTCCAGTGTCTCTTGTCCTCGGGACAGGCGACGAAGGGATCGTCCGGCTGCGGGCAGCCCTGCATGTCGCGGACGTTCGTCACGCCAAAGGCGACATAGAGCGGAAGGTCGAGCAGAGGACTGACGGCGAGGACGTGCGTATGCATGTCCCAAAGCGCAGGCATGAGGAACTTCCCCCGACCGTCGACGACCCGCGAGCCGGCGGGAATCGGCGCAGCGCCGTCAGCGATCGACAGGATCCGACCACCCTCGATCACGACTGTTCGTTCCGGGATCGCAGTTCCCGACCGGACGTCGACGATCGAGACGGCCGTGATGACGAGCGGTTCGCGCGTGCGAACGGCGTCCAGCGGCTCCGTCGGCCAGAGAACGCCGCCGGCAAACGCCATCGCCACCACGGCGATTGACGCCGCCGCAATCCAGAGAGCACGCTTCAGGTATCGCATCGCACCGAACACTTACAGAAAGGGTGTGAAGCAGAAGTGAAATCGGGTTCGACGTGACGCGCATTCCTCCGCGGTCGCTCACAACGTCGGGCCCCTCTCCCCGCGATTCTAAGCGGGGAGAGGGTGGCCCTGAGCGAAGCCGAAGGGCCGGGTGAGGGGCTGCGCCATCGGCCACACACGAGCAAGTTGCGGGTGCGGGGGGCGGGACGCCCCCTGCGGACGAGGACGTCCGCGATACGGCAGGCGAGGACGCCTGCGCTACGAAACCCTGTGCGCCTTCGCGCACGATCGACTCGCGTTTCTTTCCCTCAATCGCGGCGCTCCGCCGTACCCGGGCTCGGCATGACATGCTGCATGTCATCCCGAGCGTAGCGAGGGATCTGGCGGATGGGCGGTGCCAAACACGAGCATCGCACCGCCCGCCCACCCAGATCCTCACGCTTCGCTCAGGATGACAGCCTTGTGGGCTTAAAGTTAAGGTCGGTGATCAATCATCCCAAAGGATTTGATCTCAACTGGTTGCCCGAACGGAATTCGGCGGGCTGACACCCGCCTGAGCGCTGCGCCGTGCGAGCAGGGCATAACTCGCTACCCCGATCCACGGAATGACCACGATCGCGTGCAGGCGCTGAAACATCCCGACATTCGCGCGTGTCACGAGGCCGCCGACTCCCATCATGACTGCCAGCATCACGGTTCCTGCAACGACCGTGGCAAGCAGATACAGGCGCAACGCGCGATGATCCTCGCTTCGCCAGAGTGCCGCGGCCAGGAAAGCGGGTGCGAGGTGAATTCCGAAGGCGAGTCCGAACGCGCCGTGCCGCGGGTCCGGCATCGGGAAGAGCGCACCCATCACCATTCCTGCGCCGAACGCGCCGAGGGTCAGAAGAAAAAGAGTTGTCAGGACGCGCCCTGCTCCGAGTGCACGAAGCGCGCGGCCGAATCCCGCGAGTGCCACCAGAATCGCGAGACCGAACAGTACGATCCCGGCGTTGAAGACGATCGGGTACGGCGCACTCGCCGCTCCGAGCTCACTCGCATACTGACGAACATGACTGTACCCCGGGTACAGCAGCGAGCTCACGATCAGCGTGCCGAAATAAAGAAATGGAACCAGTATCCCGACGCGCAACGATGTCATACGCTTTCTCCGTCCATCGACGTGTCTGTTCGAGCCGTCGACGAACCGGAGATACGGACGAGACTGCCAGGGGTTGCATCCCGAGGCATGTTCCTCGAAGTGGCCTCTCCACTACGGAGTTCCCAGCACCCACGTCTCCCACGCTGCGCCATTTGGAGAAAGCTGCACGGCCGGCCGGGCCGGATCGGAGGTGAGATTCGTGTTGCTTCCGCTGCGAAGGTAAATCCTCGTTCCCTTCGGAAGCCGGTTGCCGTTGGCGAAGCCGTCCGCAACGATCGTCCAGTAGGGATCGTTGCCGGGAGCGAAGCTGACCTGTTCGAGTCCGGTGTCTGCTCTCGCTCCGGATGGCTTCATCGTCAGATAGTGGCCGCCGCCGAGATTGATGACGGCGCGGACCCTGTCGCCTACCTTGAGAAAGCGATCCCCGTTGGTATTCGGGGAGAGGTCGCGTCCAACCATCACATTCCAATTGAGTCCGGCGGTGCCCGACGGCCCATGCGCCGCCGTCGTGATGACACCGCTCTTCGGGTTCACGGCGCCAACGTATGTGTTGTGCCAGCTTTTCAGAACGCTCGTGCCGTCCGATGTCGCCAGCTGTTCGGGCTGGCGCGGCATCTGGGGGGATGCGACCGTGTGGCATCGGAAGGCAGTTCCGTTTGGAATCTGATTCATCTGGAGGATGTAACCAACCATCCCAGAGTTGGTAGAAACCCACCAGTAGGGGAGAGAACCATCGTTCCATGCGAGAAGGCATTCGCCGCCGTTGACCAATTCACTATAGGAGTATTGCGAGCCGGACCAGCGCACGCCCGCCAGCCGGACCAGGGTTGGGTCGCTGATCTTCGACGGCGCATGGAGCAGGGCCCGATCGTTCACCAGCATGGTGCCGTGATAGGAGCGGAGGTGACCCCCAGAGACGTACTGCCACTGCTCCCAGGCTGATCGGTTCGGCGAGAACCCCAGCGTCTCGCGAGGGACTGCGGAGACCTGCAGTCCGTCCCTGTTGGTGATGTGGACGATCTCTCCGTGCTGGATTGTCTGAGCGGACAGCGACACCGTCGCCACTACGACCAATATAACCAGCAACCGACCGAGCGCAGTTGACATGGACAAATCTCCTTCAGGATGACTGAAGGGTAACTGATCTCAGCAGGAATGTCTCACGCGGCCATATGCATGCGCATTTTTGCCTTCGCGCGGATGTACATCGGGCCGATCGAGCCGATCGGAAGGTTCATTCTTCTGCTCACCTCGTCGTAGGCGTAGCCTTCGATGGCGATGAGCTGGCAGAGGTCGCGCGATTGTTCATCCAGCATCGCCAGCGCCTGGCGCAGCGCGATCTCGCTGTCGTTCGCCACGCGAGCGCATGGGATCTCGGCGAGCTCCTGATCTCCGGGGAACATTTCACGGCGGCGAGAGATGATGCCGATCCGCTGCTTGCAGAGGTTCGCAACCGTTCCCACGAGCCACGGCCGGACCATTCGAATCGCCTCGCGATTCTGGAGGAAGATCAGCCACGCCTGCTGGACAATTTCCTCCGTTTCTTCGCTGGTCAGCCCGTACCGTTTGCGAGGAATCGAGTGGAGGAGTTTTTTCAGGCTGAGGTGCAGCGCCTCGAAGTCGAGCGTCTCCTCGCTCGTCGCGAGTCGTTCGACTTCCGCAAGCAACCTTCCGATGGCCTCCAGAATCTCGATGCCGCCGGCTGGCTTGCGAATCACCATCACCGCGCCGCGACGGAGAACTTCCTCGTCGAGCTCGGCGGTGCTGAAGCCGGTGAGCGTGACGACGCGCGAGCGCGGGCTGATGCGCCGGATGCTCTCGAGCAGTTCCAACCCCTCGCGTTCCGTGTGAAGGCGGAGGTCGGCGACGATCACCGGGAAGAACGTCTCCTTCATGAGCGTCTCGGCCGATTCACGGTCGTAGGCGCCTGCGCCTTCGATCTGTTCCGTCTCCAGCAGGCAGAGGAGTCCGGCCACAATCGCTTCTTCGTCATCGACAATCAGTACCCGCTGGCTCATGCGGGGTTGACAGAGCAGTGCGGAGGCCAGGTAACTGAATGCTCGTAAGCCGAGCACTTATAATTAGTTAACGCATGAGCACGCCATGTCCGATGTGGGTGTTGCGCGGACAGGTGTTGTGAAACTGGACGGATGCCCCGTCAGTTTTGCTGAACGCAGTCCTCCACGATTCTGAGCATCTCGCGGTAGTCGAACGGCTTGGCGAGCGTGGCGAACGTCCCGTAATCCTGATTTCCCGACAGCCGTGTATAGCCGGTCAGGAGAATGACCCGGCGCAGCACTTCCGGAGTGGTCATCTTCCAGTAGTCGGCCAGCTGGGCTCCGTTGAAGATCGGCATGCGCATGTCGAGGATGATCACCTGGTAGTCGCGCTTCAGTTCGACGGCGTCGATCCCGTCCTGGAGCGTGTCCACCTCGAACCCTGCCGTTTCGAGGAGTACCTGGAGCAGCTCCCGGATGTGAGCGTCGTCGTCGATGACCAGCGCGCGTTTCATGATGGGGTCCTGAGTCACGGCGTGCCTTCGCTATCGAGCTCCACCATCAGAGCCAGGAGTTCGTCGACCTCGAACGGCTTCTGGAGAAACCTGGTACGAGGATCGTTGAGGTTGGCGTGCAGAGTCCGGCGGTCGCCATGGCCGGTAGCAAAGATGATCGGGATCGACGAATCGAGGGTGCGGATGAGCGCGTAGACCTCGCTTCCGTCCATCCCCGGAAGCCCGTAGTCGAGCAGGACGACATCGGGATGAAAGCGGCCGATGGCTTCCGCTGTCTCCAGCCCGCTTCCGATGCCCTCGACCTCGATTCCGTCGTCCTCCAGCAGGATCGAAAGGCCGTCGACGATCGACTGTTCGTCCTCGATGATCAACAGTTTTCGCGCCAGCGGTGCTGGAGCGGGAGTCTTCGATCCCGCATCGTGGAACGACCGTTGCGCTGCCTTCGGGAGAAAGAGATGAAACGTCGTTCCTGCGCCGGGCTCGCTCTCCACGAAGATGTAACCTCCGTGGTGGGTGATCACCTGATGAGCAACGGCGAGGCCCAGCCCCGTCCCTCCACTCACTCTGGTCGTGTAGAGCGGTTCGAACGCGCGCTCCATGACCTCGGCGCTCATTCCGGACCCCGTGTCGGTGATCGAGATCTGCACGAAGAGATCGGGATGAGGCACGACGCCGAACGAGAAGGTCGCGTCGGCAGACAGCTCGTTGGCTTCGACGACGAGCCTTCCGCCAGCGGGCATCGCGTCGTGGGAATTGGCGACCAGGTTGGTGAGCACCTGGCAGAGTTGTCCGCGATCGGCGGTGACGCAAAGGCCGTCGGGAATCATGGAAACGACGGAGATCATGTTTCCCAGGCCGGTCGTGGCTTCGGGGCCGAACGCGTCCCACCACTCGGCGAGGTCGACGGAGGCCGTCGCCGGGACGTGAGGCTGGGTGAAGCGCAGGATGTCCATCACGATGCGCTTACCGCGTTGAATCGAGTTGGCGATATGTCCCGCCCCTTTGGTGATGATGAGCGGCGACGCGTCGCGGCGCTGCATCAACTCGGCAAACGGCTGCATGCCCATGAGCACGTTGTTGAACTCGTGGGCCACCGTGGCCGCCAGACGTCCGACTCCTGCCAGCCGGTTCGCCTGTAAGAGCTGTGCCTCGAGGAGCTTTCGCTCGGTGATGTCGCGGGCATTGACGACGATGGTTGAGGGCTCTCCCTTCTCGACCAGAGTGTTGGCTACGATCTCGAACGATCGCCATGAGCCTCGATAGTGGCGGGCCCGCAATTCTGAGCGCGACGTTGAGGCCGGATAGGCAATCTGGCAGCTCAGGAAGTCTTTTGCCGAGCTGGCGTCGTCAGGGTGGACCAGATCGAGGAACGGTGTGCCGAGGAGGACTTCGGGCGGATAGCCGAGAACCCGTTCTACGGAAGGGCTCTCGTACTGAATGCACCCGTCCAGGTCGACGATGGCGATGACGTCTGAGGAGTTCTCGATGATGGAGCGGAAGTGCTGTTCGCTGTTGCGGACGATGCGGAGCGCCTCTTCGAGGTCGGTCACGTCTACGGCCGCTACAAGATCGTCCGGGCAGGTCAGCTCCTGGAACCGGCTCGAGGTCGCTCTCGGCGGGCATTCAAGGTTCGTTTCTCTCACCAGGCGGTTCCTCCTCTCATCGGCTGCCGGATCTGCCGGCGCTTGCAGAGGAGTGCTTTCGGGGGCCGTTATAAATACAGGATTAACCGCGTGTCTGAAACTCGAGGGTCTTTGAGAGTCAAAGGCCGGGCGCGGGCTCGGGCTCTGGAGAGGCGGGGAGAGGGCGGGCGCTGGAAAGACTGGTTTTACCCGCGCCCGAGCCCGCGGCCGAGCCCGGTCTTTCGTCTCGTCCACCGAAGAAACTGGTGAGAGACGTATCAAATCGACCCCCGGAAATCACTATCTCTACGTGCAGCCCAGACATCTGCTCCTGATCGACGACGAAGACGATATCCGTGAGATGGCCGGCCTGAGTCTCGACGTGACCCAGGGCTGGACGATCACCGCGGCGAAAGGTGGCGCGGCCGGAATCGCCGCGGCCGGAACGTGTGCGCCTGATGCCATCCTTCTCGACGTGATGATGCCGGACATGGACGGCCCCGCCACGCTCCGCCTCCTGCAGTCGCAAGAAGTTACGAAATCGATCCCGGTCATCTTCCTGACCGCCAAGGTGCAGGCAGCCGATCGCGAACGCTTCACGCAGCTCGGCGTTCGGGGAGTCATCGCCAAGCCCTTCGACCCGGTCACGCTCGGAGATCAGATCAGGTGGCTGCTGGGCTGGGCGTAGTGGACCTCGTCCACCAGTGTGGCGCAACGATCTGCAGAGTACGAAAGCGAGGTAGCCGCACTCGCGATGCCCTGCGGCATTACGGAGTCCGCGGCCTGCCAGGCCCCTCGCATGCCCGCCCACACGCCCGCTCGGGGTGACATCTGCCTGTCATCCAGCCCTGTCATCCGCCTGTCATCCCGAGCCGCCGGAGCCCCGGGGGCGGGTGTGTGGGTGTGAGGGGCGGAGGACGGAGAGGGATCCCTTGCCGATTGACCAACGATCGAGCGATACAGAGGACACAGAGAAGACAGAAGGAACAGAGGTTACCCACAAGAACGATGTTGAAGGGCCCTGGCGTCTGTATTTTTTCGCGCCTCGCGACTCACTCCTGACTGACCCTCGAGTTCGACGGGCGAAAAAGGACTGATCGTGATCAACGCCGGAAAACTGCTCGTTTGCGTCTTGCTGATGTCCGCGCTTTCCCTGTCCGCTCAGGAGAGTACCGATCTCGGGTCCCTCAGCGTCGACGAGCTGATGAATGTGGAGGTGACCTCCGTTTCGCGAAAAGCGCAGAAGCTGGTTGACACTGCCGCGGCCGTGTTCGTCATTACTCAGGACGACATACGGCGATCCGGGTCAACGTCCATTCCGGAGATCCTGCGCATCGTGCCGGGCCTCGAAGTGGCCCGGATCAACGGGAACGTCTGGGCGATCTCGGCGCGTGGTTTCAACGGCCAGTTCGCGAATAAGTTACTGGTCCTGATCGATGGCCGTAGCCTCTACACGCATCTCCTCTCCGGTGTGCATTGGGACGTTCTGGACACGATGCTCGAGGATATCGAGCGCATCGAGGTCATCCGCGGCCCGGGCGGGACGCTCTGGGGAGCGAACGCAGTCAACGGCATCATCAACATCATCACCAAGCACTCCATCGACACGCAGGGATCGCTGTTGTCCGCGGCTGGAAGCTCGGCGAGAGAATCGTCATCAGCAGGACGGTACGGCGGCTCCATTGGGAACAACGGTCACTACCGGGTCTACGGGAAGTGGCTCGACCGGCCAGCGACGATCGGAAGCGGAGCTCTGACGCATGATGCATTGAATGTCGGACGGGCCGGCTTCCGCGCCGACTGGGTCTCGAGAAATGGAGACAACTTCACCTTCCAGGGCGACGCCTATCGAGGGGACGCCGAGACGGTGGGCATCCTCGTCGATCCCGCTCACCCCTTTGGCGATCGAGTCGAATCGACTGATGTCAGCGGCGAGAATCTTCTGTTCCGCTGGACGTCGGTGCAATCGCCCCGTTCGGACACGACTTTTCAGGTGTTGTACGACCATACGGCGCGAAGGGATCCGAGCCTGGTCGGCGAGCGGCACATGTTCGACGCCGATTTCCAGCAACGCTTCAAGGCCGGTAAACGAAATGACCTGGTATGGGGCGCAGAACTCCGGACCACCACCAGCCGGGCCGACGGTCCGGGACTGCGGCTCGTGCGTGATTCAGACGTGTCGAGCGTTGTCAGCGCGTTCATTCAGGATGAAATCGAACTGAGTCGGCGGCTTCGTGTGACCCTCGGGACGAAGCTTCAATACGACAGAGTCTCGAAGCTGCAACTCCAGCCGACCCTGCGCCTGCTCTTCCGGGCCGACCCGCGGCACACGATCTGGGCGGCGGCCACCAGCGCCGTTCGGACCATGTCCGAGGTCGAGTTGTACTCCGAGGGGATTGTCGGCGCGTATCCCGACTCTGCCGGAAATGCCGCGACATTTCTCGTCCTCAGCGGCGACCGTGGGCTGAAGCCGGAACGCGTCGAGTCCTACGAGATCGGGTACCGCTGGCAGGTCACTCCCGATGTCACTCTCGATGCCACCGCCTTCCACAACACCATGCGCGATCTGGTCGGAACGCGCGCGGACCAGCCGTTCGCCGATCCATCCGGAAGGACGATCATTCCGGTAACGTTCGCGAACACCTCACACGGGCGGGCGGAAGGGGTGGAGTTTCTCGTTACCGATGCGGTCACGCCGGACTGGAACATCACGCTGGGCTACTCGTTCTTTGAACAGAATGCTACGGCGGACGGGGGCCTGGGATCGGCTTTGGATTTCGGTGAGAGCGGGGCTCCGCGACATCAAGTACAGATGCGCTCCTTCCTCGAGCTTCCGAAGCATGTCGAACTGGATCTGTCGGCGTACTACGTCGGAGCCTTTGGAACGTCGGTTTCGGACTATCTGAGACTCGACGCCCAGATCTCCTGGCGCCCCGTGAGACAGATCACGCTGGCCATCAACGGCCAGAACCTTCTGCAGAGCAGCCACTCCGAGTTCGCAAGTGCGCTGGCGACCCCGATCCAGCGAACCGTGAACGGGAAGGTCACGTGGCGCTTCTGAGGCGATGCCTCATTGTCGTACTCGTCCTGGCCCTGATGACTCCGTTCGCGGAAGGGCATCCGGTCCACGGCGAGTACGAGGTGAAGGCGGCGTTCCTGCTGAACTTCGCCCGATTCGTCGAATGGCGCCCCGAGACCCTGCCCGCCGGCGCGCCTCTGCAGATCGGCATCGTTGGCAAGCACGACTTCGGTACCGCTTTGGATCACGTCATTCGTGGCAGGTCCGCGAACGGCCATCCCATTGTCCTGCGGCAACTGCAGTGGCAGGACGATCTGACGAACTGCCACATCGTGTTCATCAGTGCATCCGAGGAGAGCAATCTAACCGAGATCCTGACACGACTCGGCAAGCACCAGGTACTGACCGTCAGTGACATCGACCGCTTTTCGCTCCGCGGAGGGATGGTCGAGCTTCGCATGGTCGGCAACCGGGTGCGCTTCGACATCAATCGAGCTTCTGCCCGGGACGCTCACATCACCATCAGTTCCAAGTTGCTGAATGTGGCCCGTGCGGTCCACGCGGCTGGGGCGGAGAGATGAACGCGAAGGGGTACTCCATCCGGGGAAAACTGACCGGAATCATCATGCTCACCAGCACGGCCGCCGTGCTGCTGACATGTCTTGGATTCATGGCCTCCGGACTCGTGAATCTGTATCGCCAGCGGGTTGCCGATCTGTCGACGACTGCTCAACTGGTAGCGTCCAACAGCACCGCGGCGTTGGCGTTCGAAGACCGCAAGGCCGCACAGGAAGTGCTCGGTGCGCTCAGGGCGAAGGCGCCGGTCGTCGCCGCCGCAATCTACGATCAAGACCGCGAGGTGTTTGCGCGCTACCAGCCGGACCCGTACATCTCAATCCCAACAGTCATCCTGCCAGATGGTTTCACGGACCGGGCAGATCGACTGGATCTCTTCTACGCGATCCGGCTCGACGGAGAGCGCATCGGTACGCTTTACATCGCGACCGACGCACGTGAGCGCAATGCAAGGCTGAAGGAGTACGCGATCATCGCCGCGGGGATCGCTCTTCTGTCGCTGCTCGTCGCGTTCCTGCTGTCGTGGTGGCTGCAGGGTGGCATCTCCAGACCGATCGTCGAGCTGGCGCGTGTGGCCAGGGACGTCTCGGTTCACAAGAGATTCAACGTGCGGGCCGGTTATGCGGGATTGAAGGACGGGAACGAGATTGCCGATCTGATGGCCGGATTCAACGACATGCTCGCGGAGATCGAACAGCGCGATCACAGGTTGCTGCTGCATCAGACGCACCTCGAGGACACGGTGGCGTTGCGCACAGGCGAGCTCACCACGGCCAACGATGAACTGCGCGTCGCCAAGAACGCCGCCGAAAGAGCCGCCGGGATCAACGCGGAGCTGGCCCTCGAGAGCGCACTGATCCTGAACAGCACTACGGACGGAATCGTGCGCGTTGGCCTCGATGGCCACGCAACGTTTCTCAATCCGGCGGCGGCGCGCATGCTGGGCCGCTCACTGAGCGAGATGGAAGGACGATCGATCCACGAGGTTTTCCACCACTCGCGCGCTGACGGAACGCCATGGCCGGCGGCCGAGTGTCCCCAGGTCCTGGCCATGACCCGCGGCGCAGCGTTCGCGAGCGCTGATGACAGGTTCTGGCTGCCCGACGGCTCCAGTCTTGCGGTCGAATACTCCTCCACCCCCATGCTCGCCGAAGATGGCAGCAGACAGGGCGCGGTCCTGACCTTCCGCGACGTTACCGAGCGCCGCGCCATCGAGCGGTTGAAAGGGGAGTTCGTTTCGACGGTCAGTCACGAGTTGCGCACTCCCCTCACATCAATCCGCGGGGCGCTGGGACTGCTTTCCAGCGGCTTGCTCGGCACTGTAGGAGAGAAGGGACGGCGGATGCTGGAGATCGCCGTCAGCAATACCGATCGCCTGGTTCGTCTGATCAACGACATTCTCGATCTGGAGCGCATCGAGTCCGGAAGGGTCGAATTGCAGCGCGGGACCGTCGATGCAAGCGCCCTGATGCTTCAGGCAATGGACGGGGTGCAGTCGATGGCCGACGAAGCCGGCGTACGCCTGGTCGCTCTCCCGATTAGCGCGGCACTGTGGGGCGACAGCGACCGGATCATTCAGACGTTGACCAACCTCCTCGGCAATGCGATCAAGTTCTCAGCGGCGGAAACGACCGTGACGCTGAGCGGCATCCTCCGCGAGAATGATTTCGTCTTCTGCGTGGCCGACCAGGGGAGGGGCGTACCGGAGGCGAAGCTCGAGACGATCTTCGAGCGCTTCAGCCAGGTGAACGGCTCAGACTCGCGCGACAAGGGTGGTTCCGGACTCGGTCTGGCCATCTGCAAGAGCATCGTCGACGCGCACGGGGGACGGATCTGGGCGGAAACGAACGACCCGGCCGGAACCCGCTTTCAATTCACGATCCCGCTGGCAGTTTCCAGCGTGGTCTTCAGCGAGTTGCCGGCTTCCGGCCGCGGCGCCGTGCCGTCGGTTCTGCTGGTGGAAGACGATCTCGATCTGGCGAAGGTCATGACCGCGGCACTGCAGAACCGCGGCATCGCAACGATTCACGCGGTCACCGGACGTGAGGCGGTCCAACGCTGCAGGCATGAGCGGCCGAGTCTGATCGTGCTCGATCTCGGGCTTCCAGACATGGATGGGTTCGCGGTCGTTGCCGCGCTTCGAGCGGGTAAGGCTTTCGCCGAAATACCGCTGCTCGTCTACTCGGCACTCGATGTCGGAGCCGCCGACCAGGCCCGCCTTTGCCTTGGGCGAACGGAGTTTCTGACGAAGAGTCGATCGAGTCTCGCTGACTTCGAGGGACACGTTGTCCGCCTGCTCGAAACCGTCCCCACAGGGAGGCATGCCGCATGAACCTTCGAACTCTATCGTCGATAGGCGGCGCACTTGTATTGGCCTGGTGCGGGCAGTTGATGGCGCAGGCGACAGACCCGTCCGTCGGGCTTCCTCTCGACGAGCTTCTCAATACGCGCATCAGTACAGCAGCCAAATACGAGCAGCGGGTGACGGATGCGCCCGCGTCCGTCACGGTGATTACCGCGGAAGAGATTGCGCGCAACGGATGGCACACGCTGGCGGACGCGCTTGCCTCGGTGCCAGGCGTCAACCTGACCTATGACCGCGGCTATACCTTCCTCGGAACGCGTGGCGTCGGTCTGCCGAACGACTACAACAACCGATTCCTGATTCTGCTCAACGGCCAGCCGATGGCGGATGGCGTTCTGAGCGCCATCGACATTGGTACGGCCCTCGGTGTCGACCTGGCGTCGCTCGCACGGATCGAGTTCGTGCGCGGTCCGGGCTCCGTCGTCTACGGGTCTGGCGCGATGTTCGGTGTCATCAACCTCATTCTCAAGAGCGAACAGGAAGCTTCCTCGGTCATGGTGGGCGGCGGCAGTCACGATACGACCATCGCCAGCGGGCGATTTGCGCACGATCTCGGCGGCGGCTTCAGGATGAGCATTGCCGGATCGATGCAGAACGGTCGCGGCCAGGACCTCTTCTTCAAAGAATTCGACACACCGGAAAACAACAACGGGCTGAGCGTCGGACACGACTACGACAACTATCGGAGCCTGATGGCCACAGTAGCCGGTCACGGCGTCCGGTTTCTGGCGCTGACATCCACGCGCACGAAGGGTATTCCGACAGGCTGGTTCTGGACGACATTCAACAAGCAGGCAGAGGTCACCGACGGACGCAACCTCCTGTCA
Source organism: Thermoanaerobaculia bacterium (assembly GCA_036385045.1). GTDB lineage: Bacteria > Acidobacteriota > Thermoanaerobaculia > Gp7-AA8 > Gp7-AA8 > QHVT01. The sequence continues at coordinate 16,064 of DASVLC010000016.1, forward strand.
CTGACTGCCGAGCATCGCCTCTCCAGTACGGGTCAGATGTTCGTGCGGACCTCGTATGACCGATACGACTATCACGGACAGTTTCCCTATGACGATGTTCTGGCGACCGATCACGCGGTATCGACACGACTCGACGCTGATGTTCGCTATGTCTGGGATGTGAAACCGAGTCATCGCGTGACATTCGGGACGGAGTATGTCCACAACCTGCGGGCCAGTTACCAAACGGTAGTCGGGGACACCGAAAACAACATCGGAGGCCCGTTCTCCGTTGCTTCGGTCTACGCCCAGAGCGAGTTTCAACCGCTGCATTCACTGTCGGTGACGGCCGGCCTTCGCTATGACGATTACGCGGGCGTGACGGACACGCTGAATCCGCGCGGCGCGATCGTCTGGCATATGAACGATGGCAATACCTTCAAGCTCCTGTACGGAAGCGCCTTTCGCCTGCCCACGGTCCTGGAGCTCAGCCTCGAGGAGCCGAGCCTCGGCATCATTGCCAGTCCGAATCTCGAACCGGAGAAGATTCGACAGCTCGAGCTCGTCTGGGAAGGGCGTCTGACTCCAGAGGTTCTCGTTCGGATATCGCCTTACCAGTTGCACATGACAGGTCTGATCAAACAGCAGACCGACGCCGCCACCGGTCTTACCCAGTATCTGAATCTCACGGACGTCGAGTCGCAGGGCGTGGAGTTTCAGGCCGACTATCGTCGTGGTGACGGACTCTGGTCGTACGTGAGCTATTCCCGGCAGAACGCCACCGAGCACGGGGTCCGAATGGTGAACTCGCCGGCCCATCTGGCAAAGGCTGGCATCTCCACGCCGACGTCGCGCGCGCTCCAGGGCGCGCTCCAGTTCATCTACGAATCAGGACGAAAGACGTTCGCCGGGCGCGAAACTCCCGGCGTGTTCCTGACCAACCTGACCGTGTCCACGAAGTTGCGGTCATCGATGAGGCTCTCCCTCGCCGTCAGAAATCTCCTGGACACGCCTTATGCGACACCAGGCGGCCCCGCCCACGTCCAGGACACGATCCCGCAGAATGGGCGAACGTTTCTCCT
>DASVLC010000017.1:0-35780 GCA_036385045.1 Thermoanaerobaculia bacterium
GAAGCCCCGGGGGGTGGGTGGGAGGGTGTGAGGGGCGGAGGACGGAGAGGGATCCCTTGCCGACGACCCACCAGGCGCGCACACGCCGGTTGTGTCGTCAGAAGCTGAGTCATCAATGCCATCTCTTGCCTGACAAAAGCGCACACGCTCGTTCGCTCGTTCCCCGGCGGCCTCCCTGCACCCAGCTTCGCCGTCCTGGCACCTGCAGCGTAACCGCTGACGCGCCTAACGGACGCTTGCCCCCCCTATCGCGTCAACTCGGTCTGAATCTGCGCGAGCTCGTCCTCGATCTGCCGGAGCTTCGCTGTTTCCTCATGGAGACGCTGTTCCAGCCGTTGATGGCGCAGCCGCATCTGCTCGCGGTGTCGCGCCTCCATCTCCCGGCGCTTCTCCATCATCAGCTTCTCGCGCTCCATCATTTTTCGGCGCTCTTCCGGGTTCGGGATCGCCGCAACACGCCCCTCGAGGTTCGCCTCGGTCATCATCGTTTCGATGTCCCACGCCGGTTCGACCTCGACGGGGCGCATGTAGTCGCCAGCCCCCTCGACCTCGCGAGACAGCTCGCGAATGACTTCCTGCTGCAGGCGCGCGCGATCGATCAGGAGCCGGCCGCGCAACTCGTAGGCGGAGTTTCGCTGCAGGGCGACGCGGAGCGCACGGATCTCCTCGAGCAGCGACTGGAGCACCACATCACCCGAGGCTGTTGTGGAGGGCTGGGCAGTAAGGGAGGTGGCGAGGAGCGAGAGCATGATGACTGCAATCACGATTGCGTTGCGGGAACGTTTGGTCTCCATGGTGAGGAGCAGAACAGCGGATCACGGAACGCCATTCTTCGAGCCACCCGCGGTCTCGTTGCGCCGACAGGATCAGGCGCTCCGATGCGGCGAAGAGTCCTATGAGGATGCGCTGGTCTACGTCAGTCTCGCCAGGCCCAGCATTACCGCGACCTGAACCACCGCAGCCAGGAGCGCGAAGGCGATCCCGCGCTCGGTCCGCAGCCCGGCTCGCGTATCCGCGACAGCCATCGCGAAAAAGAACGCGAGTGCTGACGGCACCAGCGTCGCCCCGATACTGAACCCACTTGCGAACGCGAATCCGGCCAGGGCGCCAGCCGCTCCCCACGAAACGTCAGCCACGCGTTGAGACCAGGGCCCTGACCAGATATAGATCGTCACACCCAGACTCAGAGCAAACCCCTCAACGAGATACGCGAACGATCCGATGGAGCCGTCGTGGCTCGCAAAGTATCTCCACCACTCAGCCAGCCACACCGATTGCCACACCATGGCGATGGAGGCGAGTACGCGCGCCGCGATTCCAGGAATGTCTACCGTGCTTGCCATACTCCGCACCGCATTCTGGACCAGGGTTCCACCGCGTGGCCGCGACAGCAAGGCAGTAACGCAGCGGTTGCCGTCGGGTGCAGCGGTCAAGTGGCCGGTGACTACCGGACGCTGCTGATCCACATGGTCGGGTTCAAGACGATCCGCATCTCTCCGATGACCGGGCTTCGTCCCTCTTCTGCATGGACCGGGAAGGGCCCGATCTTCGTGGGTATGCCTCCCATCAACCGCCCAATGCCTATGGCTTAGCCCGCGCGTCGCTTCGTGCGCTTCTCGGCTACGCGCTGTTCAGAAAGCACTTTGCGCAGTGCCTGGTTGACGGCTTCCGAGTCCGGAAATGACTTCGCCACGTCGGGCGCAAGGAGAACCAGGTTCGTCCCCTTCTGGTATTCCGCGAAATACTTGCCGCGCACGCCTCCGCGCAAGTCGTACTCAGGTCGCATTTCATCCGGGGCAGGCTTCTTACTCACCTTCTTCGTAGACATGCCGTTCCGCATTCGTTGCAAGCCGCGCGCTAATGATTCGAATGCGGTGCGCGCGGTAGGTATGAGAGACGATCAAGACCCGAGCTCGGCTGGATATCCCCGTGGTCAGGTACCGGGTCTCACGTAGTGAATGATCCGGATCTTCGATGGTCCATGCGAGAGGATCACCGAAGACCGACGCTGCTTCTTCGAATGCGACTCGATGACGTGCCCGATTGCGACGGTCCTTCGCCGGGTCCCACTCGAACTGCACCGGTCGATTCTACCTCGACGGTAGGATGGGTGGCCACGCGGGCTAAGGCAGAAGTGGGGCAGAAGTGGGGCCAGACCTTTGGTCATCGGTCCGCGACTCCAACTCCCGTGTCTTTTCGGGGTTTCAAAGGGGCGATTCGTCTAGAAGGAGTGCGGGGAGGGGTGTGAGTCTGGCGTCTCTCTCGAAAGAAGAGCGCGGCTGGACGTTGAAACCGCATTGCTTCGAGATCAAGGAGTGATGGGGTCGCGAAGCCAGCGGGATCGCCATACCGAAGGGTGGTGATGCTGTGGCTGGTCCGGCTGCGATCCTGATCTCGATTGACACGCCCCGTCAGGCGCGCAGTTCGGCGAGCGCGGTGTCGAGACGCGAGAGAAAGTTGTCGTCGATCGTGAAGAGCTTCTCGCAGCGGGCAATCAACTCGGTCATGTAGCCCTCGCTCCGTAGGCGCAGCGCCGCGGCGATGCTTGCGAGCGTTAGCCACCCCTCATCCCAGCCGATCCATGCAGCGAGCAACCGGAGTCGGCCGCCTGCTCTCGACCGGACGACCTTGTGAGAAACCCCCGCTTGTCGGGCGATCGTGTCGATGATCTGGTGCATGTTCGGCCGACCGACGGCGCGCTGCGTCTTCGGATGCTCGAAGGAGCGTGGTTTTCGTTCGATGATCTTGCGGACCTTCTTGGTCCACTCCTCGGTGCCGAGGTAGATCGCATTGGTGACCTTGTCCCAGAGGCGCTCGGTGCAACCGATCTTCGCGAGAACGAAGGTCCGGTACTCGGCCTGAGCGGAGGCGTCGTCGAGGCCGAACGAAAGCCAGGCAGCTTTCACATCGAGCCAGTCGGGAGCCGCTTCGAGTCCGGCGGTCGCGTGGTAGCTCGACCAGCGGTACTCCTCGGGACGCGCAACCATCTTGGCCCGGACCGGGTTGAGCACGGTGTATCGCAGCACCGTGGCCAGATAGGCCTCGCCTTCGACCAGGTACGCATGAAACCGTCCCTGAAACAGATGCCCCGAGCGTTTGTACGTGCGATTGAATCGAGCGGCGTACTTGCCGTTGAGCCAGTGCATGCCGCGCGAGAGGTTCGGCTCAGGCGTTCGGATGACGAGATGGAAGTGGTTCGTCATCAGGACATAGGCCGAAACCGACCAGCCGAAACGGATGGCGGCTGCGCCGAGGAAGGCGAGGAATGTGAGGCGGTCCTGATCCGAACGGAAGATGTCCCGCTGCTCGTTGCCGCGGGAAGTCACGTGATAGAGAGCGTCGGAGAACTCGAGTCGAAGTGGTCGTGCCATAGTGGACCGAGGATCCCTCGGTCCGGCCGCCAGGCCGAGGAAGCGACATGGAGTAGAGAAAAACCTCCTCGGAATGGAAGAAACGGAGACATTTGCCTACGATACGTAGAGCGAGGCCGAGGAGAAACAAGGAACGAAGGTGTGGCCCCAAGAGTCCCACCGGCGTGAACCGCGCGCCGAGAAGTTTCAACCTGCAGCACAGTAAAGCAGCGGTTCACGTCCGGTGCAAGCTGGAGTTAGGTGACCGGCCAGAGGACGTGTACGTCGCCATCTACAAACCCGCACCCGACTCCTTGAGCTGTGCGGAGCACTTCGCTTCGATTCCCACTCCGTAGGTAGCGCTCGATGAGTTCCTTCGCTTGCGCGAGTGCACGTTGCCAGTCGTCGTCACCCGGGAGTCGCTCAAGCGGGAACAGGTGGCTCGCAGGCATGAAGAAGATAGGGTCCACCGCCCACTCCGGATCGTCGCGATCGAAACGCGATGTAGCGACGATCTCTGCACGATAAGCGTCGTCGTACTCGTAGAGGTTGAAACAGAACGCTGCCGCCTCTTCAGGTGGAGTTGCGAGTGCGGCATCAGTCCATGCAGCAAATTCGCGGAAGAGGTTCTCGGTAGGATTCGCCACGGTCACCTAACGGTTTGCCGCTCACCGGCGCCAACCGAAAGCCGAAGGGTAGCAAACTTGGGACAAGCGCGGCGCGGTTGGCGTCCGGTGCAGCGGCCGAGTTGGGCGACCGTTTACACCGCGAGCAGCGACGCGTCGAACCACACATCTTCGTAGTTCGGTGCGAGCAGAAAGCGCCAGCCCGGAGCTAGTCCGAGGTAGGGAATGGTCTCAGGGCAGTAATCGCCGAGATGAGACACGTGGATCGGCTGGAAGAAGTCCGCGTCTTGCGATAGGTGTTCGCCAGCCCAGATGTACCACCCGCACGTCGATCCTTCCGGCGGGTGCCGCAGGCCGTTGAGCGGAAGCTTGCCGAGCGTCTGACGCGCGATCCCCACTTTTTGGTCGTGGAGCGCCGGAAGAAACTCAGCGCCGAACCGCACGCACACACGCATTTGTTCGACTGGTTCATCCCTCATTGGTCGCCCAACGCCTCTGCGGTTCAGCGGCGCCGGCCGCCGCGCAGAGCGTGAATTCAGTCTAGCAGGGACTGCGGACGGCGTCCGCTGCAACCGCTCAGTTGGGCGTCGGGCCGGTAACGATCAACTCAACACCGGCGCCGTCCGGCAGGTCTTTGATCTGTTCAGCAACATGCCCGGCGAATGCGATCAACTCTTCTCGGGTGATCGTGCCGATGTTCTCGCCCGTGTACTGCCCTCCGAGGACCGCCGGCATCTTCAAACAGAAACATCGATCTGCAGGCTGCTCGCCGAAGATTCTCTTGGCAATCTCCACGAGTTCGACCATCTCCCAGTCGGACGCGAAGTTCTCGTCGGACCTCAGTTTCACGTACTCAGTGGAGGTGTCCGCGACAATCTCGCACGACAGGTCTTCCGGACATATCCGCCAAAACGTGCCGCCGACGTCGCGCACGATCAAGTTGCCGAATGCGTTCTGCGCGACGATCTCCGCCGGATCGAGACCGATCCATCTCCATGCGGCGCGAACAATCTCGAGCATTCTTACGACGCCCAACGCCTCTGCGGTTCAGCGGCGCCGGCCCGCGAAAAGCGTGAGGTCAGTCTAGCAGGGAGTGACCGGTGTCCGCTGCAACCGCGTGGTTAGACGGCGCGGCCCGCTCGGGCGAACTCGAACAAGCATCGAGCGCCCGCCGAAATCGCGGATCCGAGCATGCCGGCGACTGCGTACCAGATGACAAACCCGTCGTGAAGGGAGAACCAACGAGACCACGTTTGCTCAGAAGCTGGGAGATCGTAGAGACCTTCGAAGTTCGGCGAAGTAAGGAACTCGCTGGCCAGCAGAACATATGCGCCGAGGGACCCGATCGCAAAACCTGCGATCGCGAACGTCAAGAGCGTCCTACGGTCCGTCTGGCTCGTCATTCGTGCCGGCTAACTTGTCGATAAGCGGTTTAGGCTGCGGCCGGCTATCGCTCCGCCCGGCAGTCTATCGTGAAATCGGCAGAGACGTGGATGCGTGATAGGCGGCGAGGCTGGCAGTCTATCGCTCGGGGGATAGGCTGCCAGGAGGCGCGACTGCTGCTCGCTCCCGGCCGGGTCGCTCCGCGTGGCCCCGAGGGTCACTTCGAGGCTTGGGGCGTCACCGAGCACGGCGACGTCGCGAGAGGAGGCGGGGCGATGGTTGGTTTGTTCGTTCACCGCGCGAGTCGACACCGATCCGAGGTTCCCTCGGAGATGCGCGAATGTCAACTCGCCTGACGCCTTTCGCCACGAGTTTGGACCAGGATGGGTTTCAGCTGGCCCTGGGGCCCTGCCACATTCGCTCGAGCAGTTCCGGAGCTACCTCGCTCGGCGAGGCGTAACCCATCGGGCCGCACGGAACTGTCGAAATATTCAGGTTGACCTCCGCCACGGCGTCCCCTCGGGTGATGTAAGTTTTCGCGCTGAAAGACAGATCTCTCATCGACGCGAGCTTGCTCCGGTCAGAGGCCCGCCCATACTGGCAGGCGGTCAGGAGGAGTAGCTCCCGCTCGATGTACTCGTCCTTCACCCGCAAGGCGGCGAGCAGGTCGCTGAGCGCGGTCATGAACGCCGCTCGGCCGTTGCCCGTTCGCGCAGACCGATGAAGACTGACAGCAACGACGTGCTACTCATGTAGTGAAGCATGCGCGTGGAGCCAACGTTCAGCGTGTTCGCGTACCACGGCCCCAGTGCGCCTTCGAAGGTCTCTGCGACCGGCAGGACCTCGGGGAGCCTGAAAGCTTTCCTGTACTTCGATGTGCAAAGCAATGTCGGCATATCTGGTCGGCCGTTCTGTCGGAGTGCCGCGGCCGGCGTCACCATTGGGAAAGCGTAGCACCTGGCAGTGATCGGCGACCGCGCGCCGCCTGTTTCTCAGCGACAGGTGATCACCAGCGTTCCGGCCACCTTGTCGAAAGCGCGCTGACGCCGTTTCGTGAAATAGACGAAGAGTGCGTCGATCGGAAAGAAGTTCATGAAGAAGGGGAGCCGCCGGATGATCGCGGCGGTCCAGCCGGCGCGCGAACCGTCCTCGCGCACGACACATGTGCCGGCGAGACGCTTGCCGACCGTCTGGCCGAAGAGAGCTTCGAGCGCCGGGAAGTAGGCGAGCGCCAGCAGGCCGAGAGCGATCGAGATCCCGATCACGAGAGGCGCGTACGGGGAGACTGCATCGTCGTAAACCGTCTGCCACCGTACCGCCAGCCAGATGAGCGGCACGAACGGAAGGATGATCACGATCATGTCGACCACGAATGCGGCGAACCGGCGGGAGTATGAAGCCGGCGACAGCGGCATCTGGGCGATGAAATCGGCCGCAACCTGTTCCGCCGGTCCCATCCTCTCGATTGCCACGGTCTCGGAGTCGGTCTCCTCGAGCAGCTCCGAAAGGTGAAGGCGGAGATCGGCCTCGATCCGCGCACGCGCGGGCCAGGCGCGAGGAAGTCGGTTGACCACGTTCTGAATGTACTCTTCGCTCATCTTCGTCATCATCGGTCTGCTCCCTGGTCTGTTCCCTCGCCATCCACGAGGCGGGCGACGACGCTGGTGAATGCGCGCCACTGCCCGAGCTGTCGTTCGAGATCAGCTCGCCCCGCATCGGTAATCACGTAGTACTTTCGGGGAACCCCCCGCTCCGGAGTAATCCACTCGGTCGAGACCTGCCCCGCCTCTTCCAGCCGATAGAGGACCGGATAAAGCGTCCCTTCCTTCAGTTCGAAGTGGCCATTCGTCCGCTCGCGCAGCTCGTTCGCCACCTCGTAGCCATACATCGAGCGGGATGAAAAAAGGTGGAGGAGCACCATTTCGAGGGTTCCGCGCTTCAGTTCTCTGTCCATGTTTCGTCAAATACCTTGTGACGCATAATGTATGGCTACGACACCTGATTTGTCAAGACATGGTCCTGTCGCTCGCTTCGCCCGGCCCCCATCAGCCGTATCTCGTGAAGCGAATTGAGAGATTGACATATCTCATTATGGGATCTATCGTTCTCTTTTAGAGAATGATCGTGCATCATGGAGGACGAGATGACCCCATCAAAAGAATCTTCTAATCACGAAAACCCGGTCGATGTCGTTCAACAGTTCAGCCGGAGGAGCCTGATCGCCACGCTCTTCGTCGTCGCGATCCTTGGCGGTACGGGACTCGCGCTCATCCTCTCGCCGGAGGGTGCCGTCGCACGGTCGTCGGCCAGGGCCGCCTGGCTCTTCCCGCTTGTGATCGTGTTCGTCGTCGTCGCTCTGCAGGCGTCAATGAACAAGCGCCGCTGGAATCCGGCGTCTCCCGAAGTCAAAGCGCTCATGCAGGACGAGTGGCGGCGCCTCAACCTCGACCGCGCCAGCCGGTACGCATTGATCGTCGTGCTCGCGGCTCAGTGGCCACTGGGACTGCTGATCGGATTCATAAGCGGCCTGCCCACCGTGCGGGCGGCCATGGCGATGGCAGCCGCCTCGATCACACTCGGCCTCATCACGTTTCTCACACTGTTTCTCTTCTTCGATCGTGAGTGATGATGATGACGACAGAAGTTACTCTGACCAACTCGATCAAAGTTGAGAGGGCGAAGCAGGACCTGACGCAGGCTCAACTCGCCTCGAAGGCCGGCATCACTCGCAGATCCGTGAATGCGATCGAGACGGGACGAATGGTCCCTTCGGTTCTGCTCGCACTCCGGATCGCCCGCGCTCTCGATGTATCCATCGAGTCGCTCTTCGCTCTTCGCGAGACGCTTCCTGATCCCACTCGACTTTACGAGTGATAGCGCAGTGCCCACATCAGCACTGCTACACGATCCATGAACGTTCGAGCCAGCGGTAAATCGCATGTGCGGCGGACCGCCACCACGGCGAGTCGAAGGCGATGACCTCCAGAGACTGCTCGAGGATGACGAACGATCCGCCCCATGCGATGACGGGATGGACTGAGCCGCGAACGATCCGATCCCGGATCGCAGCTACCGGAATCCATAGGTAGGCGAGGGCGATGGCGAACCAGATGTCCGGACGAGGGACGGATGGGAAGTAGTGTCGAAAGCGGAACCAGGCTGGCCAGAGCATAACCAGCGTGGCCAGGAGTAACCAGCGCGCGTGAGCTTCCCGATCTCTGCGCGCAACGATCCCGGCGGTCACGAGCCCGACGAAGAGTGCTCCGGAGGTGAGCACTCCCAGAATGCCCGAGATGCCGGTCGGCCCCGCGCCGGCTTGCGCATCGCGCGTCGCCTGAAAGAAGCCGGCCGGAATCATCGTGACCATGACGCCGATTGCGAGTGGCAAGCCGATCATTCCGATCTGCCGATGCCACCGGAGCCGACGCCATCGGAGCAGGAGTGGCTGGGTGATGAACAGGAGAACCCACGCCATCGCAAAGGCGCCGTGAACGTGAACGACGGTCGGCGCTTCAAAGGTCTTGCGTGCGAGCGGTATCGCGTAGGTGCGGCCGAACCCGACACACACCGCCAGGAGCGCGACAACCCCCATCACCGTGTAGAACCAGCTGCGCTTCACCAAGGTCGATCCTGAACAGGATCATTCTATGACGTTGCCCGAATCCACATATGCGACATGCCAGTGCGTGCTTTCTCTGCTTGCACAGAAATCCCGCGCCATCTATCGTGACTCCCACACGCTGACTCGCGCTGACACTGCGGCTGTCTCGATCCGCGGCGTCGTTCGACCTGTGACGGCAGTCGGAAGGCCCAGCTATGTACCGAACTCTCTTCGACCTCGCGGGACTGGCGATCTTCGGCTGGCTCCCCCTGATCCTTTTCCCGGGATGGCGGGTCAGCCGCTGGCTCGGTCAGTCGCTCGTGTTCCCGGTCTACCTGTCGCTGCTTTACTTGATCGGGATCGTTCCGATCGTCATCGAAGCGGGACCGCGGATCATGGCGGACTTCGGGAATCTTTCCGGTGTCCTTTCACTGATGGCGCGGGAAGAGGTGGTACTGATCGTCTGGATTCACATCCTCGCGTTCGACCATCTCGTCGGCCTCCTCGTCTACCGGCACAACATGCAGCACCGGACCGTGCCGCTGCCGGTCCAGTCGGTCATTCTTTTTCTCTGCCTGATGTTCGGCCCTGTCGGCTTCCTCATCTACGGGGCGTGCTACCTCGTTCGGCGCCGTCCCCCTACCCCTTCGACTGAAGAGCCGGCGCACACGAGTCCAGCGCCGCCATCTCCCCCCTCTCCGACTGTGGTGCTGCACGCTCTGCGACGCGAGGCTTTGCTCGCCGGGCTGGGCCTCACAGGCATTCTCCTCGGCCTGGTCTGCCTCGCGGCGATTCCATTCCTCGGAGTCGAGGTGCCGCCCGAAGGGAATCTGCGCGATACCGCGAGCTTCAATCTGGGGGTCGGGATCTTCACCCTTACGCTCGCGTTCATTCTGCCGCTCGCGCCGTTCTCAGAACGGGGTGCGCGGCTCTGGCGCATAACGATGAGTGCGATCGTCATTTACTTCTACGCCATCGAAACCATTCAGGCGTTTCGCGGCCTTGATCCGCGCTTCACGCGACATGGCGGCATCGTCGATCAGGTGAGCGGTGCCTTCTTCGGGATTACGGCAATCGGGATGGTCCTGACCACGCTGGTCCTGGCCGTTGCATTCTTCCGGCGTGGCCACCGCGATCTGCTCACAGTGTCGGTCCGCTACGGCTTCGCAGCCATCGTGATCGCGTTCGGTATCGGTCTATGGATGAGCGCCATCAGGGGCCGCGGGGTTGGAGAAGCCGGCAATCTTCTCGTCGCCCACGGCTTCGGCTTTCATGGAATCCAGGCCGTCCCGATCGTCGCGCTGCTGCTCCACTGGTCGCGCACTCGAAACGCGAGTCAGATCCTGCACGTCGCCGGCGCGGGCTGGCTGCTCGCTACGGCGACGCTCCTCGTGCAGGCGATGCTCGGCGAGCCGGCGTTCGCCCCGACCTACGTGACCGGAATCGCAGCGCTTGCTCTTGCCGCATGGGGCGCAGCACTTCTGACCGCGGCGCTGGCCTGGCTGCGGGAGCGTCTGCCCGCGACATCGGGGAGCCTCGCGGAAACGTCTGACCAGCGCGACGCCAGCACATAGCGATGGGCGATGAATTAAGGTCGGTGCGCTGTCATCCGCGCCCAGTTTTCGGAGACAGTGCTCACAGGCGACGCGTCATCCCGACCCTCGTCGCAGCAGCTTCGAAAGGAGCTCCGTACGGTTTCGCGAGTGACTCTTCTCGAGCAGATGACGCACGTGCGTCTTCAGCGTGTGCGGTGTGATCGCCAGCCGCTCGCAGATCGCCTCGGTCGTGGCCCCGGCGACGAACATCTCCGTGATCTCGGATTCGCGCGAGGTCAGCTGCCACCGCTCGAACATCGCATCGAGCGGCGCAGGTCCGGCCGGTTCGATCAACAGGAGCAGCCACCGTGCCCGCCCTTTCTCGGAGCGTCGCGACGACTCGATCTCGTAATACTGACCGCCCGGAAACTCGACCAGAGCGCTGTCCGGCGCTTCAGCGTCTCCATCGACGATGCCGCGAATGAGTATGGACAGCGGGTGCGACGGCCGCAGGCGGACCAAGTCCTCCACCAAACCCTCCAGCTTGAACAGCGCCCTTCCTCGTGCGTTGAACGGCCGTAAGGCTGCCGTGTGATCGAAGACCAGCACGGCCCTAGGCAGTCGCTCGAGGGCCGACTCGAGCGCGTCATCGGAGGAACGTGACATTACTCTTCCATTTATACTCACCGATGCATTCCATTTCTAGGTGGCAGCTACGGAACCTATACGGATCGGGCCGTACGAGATCGTCGACAGCCTCGGAAGCGGCGGGATGGGTGAGGTATACCGCGCGCACGACACCCGTCTCGGGCGCGATGTGGCGCTCAAACTCATCTCCAAGCCTCTGTCGACCGACCCGCGGTTCCATAAGCGATTCGTGCGCGAGGCGCGTGCCATCTCCGCGCTGAATCATCCGCATATCTGCGCGCTCTACGACGTCGGCCTCGATGCCGGCCGCGAGTTTCTAGTCATGGAGTTGATCGAGGGTGAGAGTCTCGCGACCAGGCTGGCTGCCGGTCCGCTCGATCCACGCGAGGCGCTGCGGTACGGCATCCAGATTGTCTCGGCCCTCGAGGCGGCTCACAGGAAGGGCATCGTTCACCGCGATCTCAAGCCGGCGAACATCATGATCACTTCGTCCGGGGTCAAGCTTCTCGACTTCGGCCTGGCGCGTATTCCGGAGGTCGCAGGCGAACAACTGACGGCGCCAACGACCGCCGAGGGGATCGTCGGGACTGTTGACTACATGGCGCCGGAACAGTTGAGCAGCGGTGAAATCGACGAACGTACCGACATCTTTTCCTTCGCGGTCGTGCTGCACGAGATGCTGACCGGGATCCGTCCGTTCACGGGGCACAATCAGGCGAGCGTGATCGGTGCGATCCTGTTCGCGGAGGCGCCTTCGGTTCTCGATCGGGTGCCCGTTTCTCCGAATCTCGACCGTCTCCTCAAAGTGTGTCTCGAGAAGAAGCCGGAGGATCGGATCCAGACGGCGCACGATCTGCGGCTGCAACTAGAGTGGCTTGCTGAGGGCGCCTCCGGAGAGATGCCGCGGCCACGCCGGCGGATGCGGCTGCCGGTCCGCTGGATTGCAGCGCTCGTGACTGCGGTGCTCGCGATCGCTCTCGCGGTGGGCGGCTACCACATTGCGCGCAGTACGGGGCGAGCCGGGGGCGGTACGGTTGTGCGCTTCTCGCTTGTCGCGCCGGTTGCGAATGAAGAGCTGACCTGGGCCGCCGTCTCACCCGACGGCCGCCAGATCGCCCTTGTGACGGAGGCCGCGCACGGTGGCCGTTCACTCTGGGTTCGGCCGGTGGACTCGGTCGGGGCGCGGAAGATCGATGTGGCAAGCGACGTCCAGCAGCCCTTCTGGTCCCCCGACAGCGCATCCCTCGGCTTTTTCGCCAACGACCGCCTGAACACGATTCATCTCCGCTCCGGCCGGGTCGTGACGCTGGCCGAAACGCCGGCGCCCCGTGGCGGAACGTGGGGAGCGGAAGACACGATCCTCTACACCCCGCACATCGGAAGCGGACTGCTTGCGATTCCGGCGAGTGGCGGCAAGCCGGTCGAGGTCACGACGCTGGACCGGCGCAGCTCCGACGGGACGCATCGCTGGCCGGAGTTTCTCCCCGACGGGAGAAGATTCGTCTTCGTCATCGGGAGCCCCGATGCTTCGCGCGCCGGTCTGCACCTGGGAAGTCTCGACGGCGACGAGTCGAAACGCCTCGGGCCGCAGACGAATCGCGCCGTCGTCACGGCGGCCTCCGACCTTCTGTTCGTCAGTCAGGGCTCGCTCTATCGCCAGCCCTTTGACCCGGACGACGCCCGTCTCGAAGGGGAGCCGGCTCTCGTTGCTCGAAAGGTGACCGTCGACCCGAAACTCACCGGAGGATCGATCGTCTCCGTCTCCCGGACGGGGGTCCTGCTGCACGCGTACGTCCCTCCGGCCGATTCCCGCTTCGTCTGGGTTGATCGCGCCGGGAGGGAGCTCGACGTGGTGCCCGCTCCTCCTGCGCAGTATCACGGATCGGGCCTTTCGCCCGACGAACGGTATCTGCTGACGTCGCGCACACATCCCGAGACCGGCCGGTCGTCTGCGATCCTCATCGAGGTCGGCTCCGGCCGTACGAGCCGCGTCACCGTCGACGAGAAGGACAGCGAGGCTGGCCTCGTCTCGAGGGACGGCAGCACCATCTACTTCGGGAGTAACCGCTCGGGCAACTGGGCGATCTACGAGAGACCGCTGGCCACTCCGGGGCCCGTGCGGCTCGTCTATGAATCGGGTCCGTTCGCCGCGATGATCGGTGATACGCCCCGTGGACTGCTCATCGAAGAGCAGAGTGGGGCGATCTTCCGCTATTTCCTTCTGCACGAAGGCCGGCGGACGCTGATCCCGATGGTCCCGGACGGGATAAGCGGAGCGGTGTCGGGCGACGGCGAATGGCTCGCGTACAACTCGTCACGCCTCGGCGAGGATGCGCCGGCGCTCGTGGTCCAGTCGCTCCGCCTGCCGGATGTGAAGTACGAACTCGGGGTCGGAGGGTGGGACGTCAAATTTTCGCACGACGGTTCCGAACTGTTCTACGTCGACCCGCAGCGGCGGCTGACCTCCATCGCCTTCTCCCCTCCGGACATCGGCACGCCGCGTCCGCTCTTCACGCTTCGCGCGAGGAACGTCGGGCATTCAAACGGGAACTACCTGCCGTCGAGGGATGGCAGGCGCTTCCTGACGATCGAGCGGGTCACAGCCGCGGAGAGGGCGAACGCGACCGTCGTCGTGAATTGGCGCTGATGAAAGATCACCTCCAGGGGTGATGTGCCTGAGCGGGTGTCCGGATAAATCACCAGGCCGATCAAAGCGCGAAACAAGGACTGCTGGTTCGGCGCGGCAGGAGAGGGCATGATGGTCCCACAGTCCTGGGCGATTCGGACTAGCGAGTGTCGCAACGCTGACGTAGGGCGTTCGACCGACGAGTCCAATCACGTTCGTGACGAGTCGGACTGGTGATATAAAACGGGTACGGTTTCCCCTCTCAGGAATTTGGGGCAGGACCGGCCGATGGCCGCTTCGGCCGGCTGTTCGCATTGTCCATGTCCGACACGATCAGCCATCTTCCCTCGTCGCTTCTGCGCAGCGTCAGAGTGAACTTGCCGATGTCGGGTTCTCCCTTCGTGGTCGTGTAGCCGCCGAGGATGTACGCCACCTTCCCGTCGGCTGCGAAGCTGAATGCGCGCAGCGACAGCGGGCCGCCCTGCCCGGTGTAGTGCTGCTCGATCGCCGTTCGTCCCTGCACGGGAGGCTTACCCGTAGCGAGTACATAGCCCTCTTCCGCGAAGAGGCTCGCCAGTTGCGCCGCGTCCTTCTTCTCCCACGCCCGTTCGTAATCGGTCAGGACGCGTGCGAGCTCCGGAGGCAGCGTGATCGATTCCAAAGGCAGCGCCGGCTCCTCGGCGACCGCGGAAACCGCGAGGATCGAAAGCAGAACGAGGGGGAGGATTCGCATGGCGAAGTAATGTATCAGACCGTCGGAATCGGCCTTTGTGGCGAACGTCGAAACATTCCGTAGACCACTTTGCGATGAGCCGATCTGCGGAGGCGGCTGCGCACTCCGAGTTCGAGTAGACTTGATGGCTCATCCCAAAAGGGTAAGACCAGGTTGCGCACCGAGATCGCCATATCGGCCGTGCGGAGGCTCTTCTGATCGGCCGGAAAATCGCGCACTACCGCATCACCGCCGCGATCGGCGCGGGGGGGATGGGACAGGTCTATCGAGCCACCGACACGAAACTCGGTCGTGACGTCGCCTTGAAGGTGCTCCCGCCCGAGATGGCGTCGAGCCCCGAGCGACTCGAACGTTTCCAGCGCGAGGCGCGAGCCGTAGCCGCGCTGAGTCACCCTCACGTCGTGACGATCTACTCGGTCGAGGAAGCCGAGGGCATTCACTTCCTCACCATGGAGCTGGTTGATGGCGAGCCTCTCGACCGGCTCATTCCCGCTGGCGGCATGGAGGTACCGCGGATGCTCGGTATCGCCGGCGGACTTGCCGACGCGCTGTGCGCCGCGCATGACAAAGGGATCGTCCATCGAGACCTCAAGCCGGCAAACGTCATGGTGACGAAAGCCGAGACCGTGAAGGTCCTGGATTTCGGGCTCGCAAAGGTGACCGCGCCGGCCGAAGCGACGCAGATGCTGGCGGAGGACCAGCGAACCGAGATGCGGACCAGCGAGGGCGTCGTGATGGGCACGATGCCCTACATGTCCCCCGAGCAGTTACACGGTCAGGCGCTGGATCACCGTACCGACATCTTTTCCCTCGGCGTCATGCTGTACGAGATGGCCAGTGGCGAGCGGCCCTTCCGCGGCGACTCCTCGGTTGCTCTTGCCTCCGCAATCCTGCGCGATACGCCGCGGCCTCTCAGCGAACGGCGGAAGGACCTGCCGGAGGGACTGGTCCGGATCATCAGCCGCTGTCTCGAGAAGAGTGCTGCAGCGCGCTTCCCGTCGGCGCGCGACCTGCGGGGTGCGTTAGGCGGTGTCGTAGCCGGCTCGTCCCGACGAGCGGCGCGGGACGTCACGATCGCCGAGATCGCGGATCGAGTGCGATCCGACACGAGTTCGGGACAGCTCCGCACCGACGAAGGTTTCGGTGTCGCGGTCATGCCCTTCAAATTCAGCGGCGCTCGTTCCGAGCTCGCTGCGCTCGCGGCTGGATTGACCGACGACATCGTCACCGGCTTTTCGCGCTTCACCTGGCTTCGCGTGCGTTCTGCCGGCAATGAGGCGGGCGCGCGCTACGTGATGGAGGGGAGCCTTCGGCAGGCGGGGGCAAAGGTGCGTCTTGCGGTGCAATTCGTCGACACGGAGTCGGGAATCCGCATCTGGGCGGAGACTTACGACCGGCCCTTCGACCCCGATACTGTTTTCGAGCTGCAGGACGACCTGGTCCACCGCATCGTCGGGACATGCGCCGATCGTTTCGGCGTGCTGGCGCGGAGCATCAGCGATGCCGTGAGAGTCAGGGATCCGGCAGGTTTCAGCTCCTACGAAGCGTTGATGCGCGGCTTCGGCTATCACCATCGCCTGACGGAGACAGAGCATGCCGCGGCGCGTGAGGTACTGGAGCGCGCCGTCGAGCGCTCCCCCTCCAACGCCGACTGCTGGGCCATGCTCTCCTGGGTCACGTCGCAGGAGTACGGTCACGGATTCAACGTTCGTGAAGCCTCGCTCGACAGGGCGCTCGCCGCAGCACGACGGGCCGTGGATCTCGCACCGGCGAATTCTCTGGCGCAGCAATCTCTGGCTGTCGTCTCGTTCTTCCGCAAGGAGAAGGCTGCCTGTTTGAGTGCTGCGGAACGGGCGATCGCGCTCAATCCGCTCGACACCAGCAACGAGGCGATGTTCCTGATCGCCTTCTGCGGCGACTGGGAACGCGGCTGCGCCCTCATTCGCCGCGCGATGGACCTCAACCCTCACCATCCCCGCTGGTACGAGCTGAGCGTGAGCATCAACGAGTACCGCCTGGGGAACTATCAGGCGGCAGTGGACGAGGCCGTGAGAGCCAGCGCCCCCGAGGTCTTCTGGTGGAACGTCATGCTCGCCGCTGCACATGCCCAACTCGGGGAGCACGAGGCCGCACGGCATGCCCTCCGGGAGCTGCTCGTCCAGAAACCGGACTTCGCGCAGTCGGCCGCTGAACTTCTCAACAAGTGGTTCGACCCGGAACTGGTTGCGCACGTGATCGAAGGGCTGCGTAAGGCGGGATTGGAAGTCGACGCGAAAGGGATCGCGCCGTCATCACCTGAATTGTCGAAGCCTTCCGGATCGATCTCCGGAGCCGTCCGCGCCGACGAAGGTTTCTGGGTGGCTGTGCTGCCGTTCCGATACAGCGGCGCCAGCGCGGATCTGACGGCTCTTGCGGAGGGGCTGACCGAGGAGATCGTGACCGGTCTCTCGCGCTTCTCCTACTTGCGAGTCATCGCACGCGGCTCGACCTCGCGGCTCGCCGGCGACACAGTCGACATTCGTACGATAGGCCGGGAGTTAGGCGCGCGTTATGTCATGGAAGGAAGCATCCGGCAGGCGGGAGCTTCGCTCCGAGTGGCCGCGCAACTGGTAGACGCCGAGTCGGGCGCACATCTCTGGGCAGAAACCTACAGCCGCTCCTTCGAACCTTCTCAGATCTTCGAAGTCCAGGACGACATCGCTCCGCGGGTTGTCTCGACGGTTGCGGACATGAACGGTGTCTTGCCGCACATGATGAGCGAAGTGCTGCGCGGCCGCCGTCCGGAGGAGCTGACGCCCTATGAGGCGGTTCTCCGCAGTTTCGGTTACCTCGCGCGCCTAAACGCCGAAGAGCATGCGGAGGTACGCGCGGCACTCGAGCATGCGCTGGAGACAGCACCCGGTTATGCCGACGGCCTCGCGATGCTGTCGAACCTTCACGCGGAGGAGTACAAGCACGGATTCAACGCGCGCCCCGATCCGCTCGGCCGGGCGCTCGAGGCCGCGCGGCGCGCGGTCGCCGCCGCCCCTTCCAATCACCTGGCCTATCACGTTCTGGCGCAGGCTCTCTTCTTCCGCAAGGAGTTCGCCGCCTTCAAGGTCGCTGCCGAACGAGCCGTCGCTCTGAACCCGATGGACGGATGCACGACCGCATACATGGGAATCCTTCTCGCGTACGCCGGCGAGTGGGAGCGCGGCCTCGCACTGGCCGATCGAGCGATGGAGTTGAATCCCAACCATCCCGGCTGGTATCGCTTCGCCGCTTTCTGCAATGCGCTCCGCAAGCCCGACTATCGTGCCGCACTGGATGTCGCCTTGAAGTTCAACATGCCGAGCTACTTCTACACGCACGCAGCGCTGGCTGCGGTGTACGGACATCTTGGCGAGCTCGAGTCTGCGGCCAACGCGCTGCGAGAGCTCCTCGCCCAGAAGCCCGATTTCGCGCTGGTTGCACGCGAAGAACTCGGCAAATGGAACCGGCCGGAGATCGTCGCCGAATACCTCGATGGTCTCGGAAAAGCCGGGCTCTCAATTCCACCGGCCGGAGAGTCCGTCGAGGCATCGTAAACCCAGCGCATCCTCTGAGCAGTCGCCAGCTTCAATCGCAGGTCACCGGGCCAGAAGCGAAACACTCCCCGAGAGTGAGTCGGGCAGGATGCCCTGAAGTCCTTCCACAGGCGCGGTGTGCAGCTCTTGCGATCCATGGTCTCTACTCTTCTACCTCGTTCATGCGCCTTTTGGGATCCGGCCAGGCATCTGCCTTCCTCAATTCCCTGCTGTCAGCCTGGCCTGCAGCTCTTCGTCCCAGTCCAGCACCAGCTCGAGTTTCCGGATCTTCGGAAGGTCGCGTCTGTGCGCGAGAAACCGCCCGTCAGCCGCGACGCCTCTGATCATGGCGCCGTTCGTCTGCATGACGAGCCGCGGTTCGGAGACCGCGAGAGGTCCCTCGGTCGTGATCGATGCGGCCATCAGCACTCCACCCGCCGCGAAGTAGAGCGTCCGGCCGTCCGGCGACCAGAATGCGTCGGAACCGCCGTCGCGCGAAACCACGACGGTTTCGGAAGTGTCCACCCCGGCGCGCACCCATACCTCGCGTCGCCCCGATTGATCCGATACATAAGCCAGCCGATCGCCGACCGGCGAGAAAACGGGAGTCTCCTCGGTGTAATCGGCTCCGAGCAGCCATCGCACATCGAACTTCCCCGATGCAAGATCGATGAATCCGATGTCAATGCTCTCCTTCGGCCGTCCGGCCAGCGCGAGCCATCGGCCATCGGCCGAGAACGAGAGGTTACTCAGATTCACCGACAGGCGCGTGAGGATCTCCTCCGCACCTCCTCCGATCGGAACACGACGAATCTCACTCGCCTCGCGCCAGGAGATGAATCCGACGGATTGGCCATCGGGCGACGCGTTAGGCGCATAGTCTTCACCCTTTGCGGTCGTCAGCCGAAGGCGTCTCCGGCTCGCGAGGTCGATACTCCAGATGTCATGATCGGCCTCACCACCCACGTACAGAATCGTTCGTCCGTCCGCCGAGAGCCGCGGACTTTCGAGATAAGGCGCCGATGCAATCGGTTCGGAGCGTCCCGAAGCGTCGATCCAGGAGATTGAGCTGTCCTCGGTTTTCTGACCGGCGGCGTAGAGGAGCGTGCCGGATGGCGATAGAGCGAACTGCGGAACGCCATACTGTGCGTCGGAGAGCACGCCGCGCAGCACGGCGCTGGGGGTTCCGGACAGCGTACGGCGACCGCGGTCGAACCGGACCGCGAAGAGCTCGCTCCCGCGCGCGTAGACCAGGAAGCCATTGGCGGTGAGCTGCGTGTTGCTTCCTCCCTCGAGCAGCGGCGTCTCGGAATCATCGTGAAGGCTCATCCGCTCGATACGCGCGTCGTGGTAGATGCCGCCCAGCCAGCGGGTGATCAACACCTCCTTGTCATTGAGCGGGTAAGGGAAGCTGTAATCCTCATTCAGCTTCTTCATCCGCTTGAGGAGGCGAGGCGTACCACCTCCCTCCGCGACCGCGAACAGAGCCTCACCGCTCGCCAGAAAGTTCGTGTAGATGATCGTGCCGTCGGTGAGCCAGGCGCCGCCCCACGGATTCGCGACGTCGGGCACAACGACCGTTGGGGAACCGCCGCTGATCGGAACCTTCTTGAGTGCACCCTCGCCGAAGAATCCAACCCACGCTCCGTCGAGAGAGAAGAAGGGAGAGCGGGCCGCGCGACTCCCCGGCACCTGAGTGAACTCCGTGCTTTCGAGCCGCCGGAGATAGAGATGCGCTTCGGCGGTGTCGTCCGACTCCTTCATGGCGGCAAAGGCGATCGTCGAGCCATCAGGGGAGATGGCGAGGCTTTGAGGCGAGCTGAGACCGAATGCGAGCACGAGCCCTGGCGGAAGCTCGATCGACGCACGGACGATCCGCCGAGGCGGATCGGGACGCAGGCGCGATGTCGCGAAGGACGCGGCACCAGCCGCAAGGAGCAGGGCGGCGGCCCACCACCAGACTGGAACGCGTCTGCTCGAAGGAGCCGGCGAAGAGATCGCAGACGGAGCCAGTTCCGCCACAGATCCGCTGAGCGCGATCCTCGCCTCGCCGACGTCGCGCAGACGGTTCGCCGGCTGCCGTTCGAGGCAGCGTCGCAGGAGTCTGACGATGGATGGACTCGTCTCCGCCGGAAGAAGACTCCAGTCGATCTCCTGCCGGAGCACCGCGGCCAGCGTGTCGGAGACCGTCTCGCCGCGGAACAGCTGATGGCCGCTCAGCATCTCGAACAGCACGACACCGAATGCCCAGATGTCCGATCGTTTGTCGACGCTCTTGCCTCGCGCCTGTTCGGGAGACATGTAGGCAGCCGTCCCGAGGATCATTCCCGCCTGCGTCATGCTGCGGGCGAGAGTTGGGGAGTGCGAGAGGTCGGGCGCCGAGCCGCTACTGCTGTCGTCACTCCACGCTTTGGCGAGGCCGAAGTCGAGGACCTTCAGCGTGCCGTCGCGGGTCAGCATGAGGTTCGCCGGCTTGAGATCGCGATGGACGATGCCGCGCTCGTGGGCAGCCTCGAGCGCCTCGGCGAGTTGCAACGCGATCTCCTGCGTCTCGTCCTGTGGAATCGGACCCTGGGTCAGCCGGGTCGCGAGGTCTTCACCCTCGACCAGCTCCATCACCAGAAACGGCACGCCGTTCGCCTGGTCGAGTCCATGGATCGCAGCGATGTTCGGGTGATTCAGAGCGGCGAGGAACTGCGCTTCCTTACGAAAGCGGGAAAGTCGCTCGGCATCTCCCGCGACATCGGGAGGCAGAACCTTGAGCGCAACCTCGCGGCCGAGGTTCGTGTCCTTCGCGCGATACACCTCTCCCATGCCGCCGCGACCAAGCGGACCGGTGATCAAGTAGTGCGTCAGGGACGCGCCAGATGCGAATTGCACGGATTGCGCGTCAGTATAGCCCGGGGACGTAAGATGACGTCCCGGTCGAGAACGTCGGAGGTGAGCGTGTACCGTTTCGGATTTCTGTTGCTTGTCGCAGTCCTGCTGGCGCCGGATAACGCCGTCGCAACGCCCCTTCTTCGTCCGTGCAAGGTGCCAGGCGTTGAAGAGACGCTTCGCTGCGGTGATCTGCTCGTCCCTGAGAACCCGGCGCAGGCGGATGGACGTCAGATCAAAATCCATTTCGTCGTCCTGCCCGCCATCGAACCGCACGCCGGCCGCGCCCCGCTCTTCGATCTCGCCGGCGGCCCGGGGATTTCAGCAACCAATGGCGCGTCGTTCTTCGCCACGGATGGCAGCGCGCACCGGCAGCATCGCGACGTGGTGCTCGTCGATCAACGCGGCACCGGCGAGTCCTCACCCCTGCGCTGCGCGGAACTGGAGCTCGCCGGCTCGCTCGAGCGGATGTACCCGATCGAAGCGGTGCGCCGCTGCCGGAAGACTCTCGAACGCCATGCCGATCTCTCGCAGTACACGACGACGAACACAGTTGCCGACCTGGAAGCAGTTCGCACCGCCCTCGGATACGAGAAGATCGATCTCTTCGGGCTCTCGTACGGTACTCGTCTGGCTCTGGCTTACATCGACATGCACCCCGAGCGGATTCATGCGGCAGCCCTCATGGGAGTCGTGCCGGCCGACGTGAAGATGCCGCTCTGGCACGCCCGGTTTGCGCAGGCGACTCTCGACGATGTCTTCGCCGATTGTGAGTCCGATGTCGCGTGCCGCGCGGCCTATCCAGAGTTGCGGAATGAGTGGAAGCGCGTTCTCGAGAATCCCGAGTTCGATGGGCCGAAACGTGAAGCATTTCGAACGCTTCTCGTGGCAACGAATGGTCAGCGTCGTCTGCCACCGCTCATCCATGCGATCAGCAATGGTGATCTCGAGCCGTTCACGAAACGGTTCGAAGGCTCGAGCAGCGCGATGTTCTCCGAGGGTCTCTATCTGTCGGTCATCTGCACGGAGGATACGCAGACGATTACAACGGAAGAGAGGCTGGAGGCAACGGCCGGAACGTTTCTGGGAACCTACCGCATCGACGAGCAGGCCGCCGCGTGCGCGGAGTGGAAGGTTCCCTCCGCCCCGCTGCAGTACGGTAAGAAGCCAAGTGAGGTCCCGCTGCTGGTGGTGACCGGCGACCGTGACTACGTCACTCCTGTTGATTGGGCAAAGAGAACCGTGGCTGCCTTTTCGCGAAGCAGGCTGGTCGTCATCCCGAAACTCGGACACTTCCCCGAGGGCCTGTCGCACATGGCGTGCCTCGACGGAGTGATCGGGTCTTTCTTCTCCCGCGGTGACGCGGCCGATCTCGACGTCTCGTGCGTCGCCGAAATGACTCCGCTCCCGTTCGAACTATCGACGAAGGATGGAGCGACCGTGAGACCGCAAGCGGACTGACGCGCTCTCGCACCTGCACCGTCTCAGCTTGTCTCCGGTTCCGTTACCGGCAGTCGGTGTGCCCGCAGCCACACTGCCCGTTCTCGCCGCTCCGGCCTTCACGGCAGGTCGCTGAGCAGTAGCCGTCCGTCTGCACCTCAGTTCCACTGCAATGACACGTATCGTGGCTGCATCCGTTCTGGTCCATGCGTGCCTCCCGGGTGAGAAACGAAGCAGAAGGCATACCATCCACCGGCGGGAGATCTGAACCTTTTCGTGAGGGCGTGAGTACTACACGCGATGGAGCGATACGACGAGCTGTCGGACTCGGCCCTGATGAGCCGTGTGGCGGCCGGTGAGGAGAACGCCATCGCGCCGCTGGTGGGCCGGTACGGCAACGCCTTGATCGCGGTGCTCATCCGCGTCACGCGCGATCGTACCGACGCGGACGACATCTTTCAGGAGACGTGGCTGCGGGTCATTCGGAGTGCGCGCTCGTACGATCCATTGCTCCCCTTTCGGCCATGGCTCTTCCGGATCGGCTGGCACTTGGCGCTCAGCTACGTCAGCCGTCACAGATCCGACGACAAGGAGCTCGATCTGGCTGGCGAGATTGCAGCGCCGGCTACGCCGGCCGACCACGACCTGATTGCCGGTGAGCGCAGCGCGCGCATCCGTGATTCGGTCAGGGCGCTGCCGCCGAAGCTCGCCGAGGCCATCTTTCAACGCTACTTCGAAGAGCTGTCGGAGAAAGAGATGGCCGATCGTCTCTCGGTACCGGCCGGCACTGTCAAGAGCCGGCTGCACACCGCTCTGCGGCGGTTGGCTCTCGTCCTTGAAAGCGAAAACTCATGACTCAGAGATCGTGCACATTCATCACCAAACGCCTCGCGGGTGGGCATGTGGATGCCCCCGACACAGTCGAGCATCTCCGCGGTTGTGAGACCTGCCGGACGATCGTGGCCGAGGCTGTGAAACTCGAAGAGTTGCTTTCGGCGAAAGAAGAGGTGAAAGCAGCGGACGCCATCGCGATTTCCGACACTGCGGAGCGCGCAGTCAGGCTCGTCCGGCAATCGCGCACATGCAGGATCGCCGGCCAGATCGCATCGCTGCTGGTGGCGTTGATCCTCTCCACCGGGCTGGTCTTCTGGGCGATCCTGGGCGGCTTCTTTCTGGGACACAGCGGTGGCCCATCCGCGCGCCCGGAGTTGCTGGAACGCTCGATGAGCGCCACGTTCGTGGTCACGCTGGTTCTCGGTGTCGTAACCGGTCTGGCCTGTGGAAGGCTGCGTCGTCCGCGCGTCATTCTGCAAAGACGAATCGTTGCGCTGGTGCCGGTCGGGTTCCTTCTACTCCTCATCGGTGAGTACGGGCTCACGGCCTGGCTGGCGCGACATCAGCCCGACTACTTCGGAGCCGCGGTAGTCCTCACAACGTTGACGGCAGTGACGCTGGGGTTCCTGGCAGGGAGGACCGGGCTGCCCTACAAACGCCTGCGCAAAGGCCGGCAGATCTCCGGCGTCTGTCTGGGGATTGCCGAGACGTACGGCTACTCGCCGTGGACGGTACGCCTTGTGTTTGTTCTGCTGGTTCTGATGAAGCTCTCCGGTCTCCTGCTCTATCTTCTACTCGATCTGCTGATGGAAGTGCATCCAGACGATCGACAACATCTGCTTCGATTCCGCTTTCGTCGCTGGCTCGACGGCATGAAGTCGAGACTGAGAGCGCGGTCCGCGTGATCACGGTAGACGAGCCTAACCACACGGCTGTCATCCCGAGCCAGGGACGGCGAGGCGCGGCGCGCCTGAGGAAAAGAAACTGAGATTCGACTCCCAGTGAGCCGCGTAGCGGCTTCGGATGGTAGCCGGGGGTCTGAGCGCGGAAGCGCTCAGACCCCCGGTCACCCTTGCAAGACAGTGTGCCGCATCGCGGCACCGGACCACCACCATGCCGGGTGTCTGTCCGGTGCCGCTACGCGGCACACTTTTTTTCGGGATCCTTCCGGGGGGTGCTCCGCTTCCGCTTCGCACCCCCGGCTACCATCCGGCTGCCGCTACGCGGCGCTGAAACCCGCATAAACACTGGGAGTTTCTTAGAAGCGTAGTGTTGCGGGCCTGAGTTCGAGTATCGCAACTTCGTCCTCGTGAAGATCGGCTGTGAGGAGCGGCTCTGGGACAAGCTCACCAACGCGATCTACCTCGGCAGTGAGGAGTGGACGAAGAAGATGCGCAAGCTCGTCGAGTCGAAGCCGCGCTACGACGCGCATCCGAGGACCCAGCGCGCCGTCGGGCGTCCGACGATGCACGCGATCATTCAGACGATCTCGCATCAGGCGAAGGTCCCCCACCAGACCATCCGCTCGCGGGGTGGGAGAAGTGGGGTCACACCTTCGCTCTTCACTCGAAGTGGGAGAAGTGGGGTCACACCTTCGCTCTTCACTCGTGCTCGTTGACTCCACCAGTCGTAGACGGATTGCGCTGTTTCTTCCATTCCGAGGAGGTTTTTCGCTACCTCCTTTGGATTCCTCGGCGTGGCAGTCAGGCCGAGGGATCCTCGGCGGTGCTATGGCACGACCACTTCGCATCGAGTTCTCCGGCGCTCTCTACCACGTCACCTCTCGCGGCAATGAGCGGCGACCCATCTTCCGCTCCGACCGCGATCGCCTGGCCTTCCTCGACTTCCTCGGCATCGCCACGGAACGCTTCGGCTGGTCGGTCACCGCATACGTTTTGATGACCAACCACTTCCATCTCGTCATCCAGACGCCCGAACCGAACCTCTCCCGCGGCATGCATTGGCTGAACGGCAAGTACGCCGGCTGGTACAACCACAAGCACAATCGCTCGGGTCATCTGTTCCAGGGACGGTTTAAGTCCTTCCTCATCGAGAAAGAGACCTACTGTTCCGATGTGCTGCGCTACGTCGTGCTCAACCCGGTAGCCGCGAAGATGGTCGAGCGGCCCGAGGACTACCGCTGGTCCAGCTATCCCGCCACCGCGGGACTCTGTTCTGCTCCCGACTGGCTCGATCTCGACTCGGTCCATCTCTCGTTCGGACCCGACAGGGAGACCGCTCAGTTCGAGTATCGCAACTTCGTCCTCGTGAAGATCGGCTGTGAGGAGCGGCTCTGGGACAAGCTCACCAACGCGATCTACCTCGGCAGTGACGAGTGGACGAAGAAGATGCGCAAACTCGTCGAGTCGAAGCCGCGCTACGACGCGCATCCGAGAACCCAGCGCGCCGTCGGACGTCCGAAGATGCATGCGATCATTCAGACGATCTCGCATCAGGCGAAGGTTCCGCACCAGACCATCCGCTCGCGCGCCGGAGGCAACCTCCGCCTGCTCGCCGCGTGGATCGGGTGGAACGAAGGCTGGATCACACTTCGCGGTATCGCGGCCGCGCTCCGGCTGCGGAGCGAAGGCCACATCTCGTCACTGATCGCGCGCTGCGAAGAGTTGTTCGGAAAGAATGACGTCGGGCTCCTCGCGCAACTCGACGCCGCGTTGACGACCCTGAGAGCCTGATATCACCAGTCAGCACGGCTGCACATCGACACAGCCGACCGCACCGTCCTGCGTCAGCAGGTCTGAGCGGAGCCGTTACCGCTTCGCGCCGAGACCCGGCACGCCTTCTTCCAAACCGAGCCGTTGATCCTCGTTTCATCTGCCGAGTCGCGGGTTGGCTGCTCAACCCTCCTCAAGTCGACATCTCACCGGTGCAACCAGGGGATGATCGATCAAGGAGCGAAGGTGTGACCCCACTGCTCCACCACCCGACGAAGGAGCGAAGGTGTGACCCCACTGATTCCCGATCAAGGAGCGAAGGTGTGACCCCACTGCTCCACTGCTCCGTGTCGCTCCAGCGCAAGCGGTGCAGCTCGCACGTACCCGTCAGGTGCAGTTCAGTCAGCAAGTGCGAATACGTTGTTTTCGACTCGCCTCCCTTGCCGTCTTTCACCGTGATGCTCGAGTTTGCCGACCGTAGTTCCGGCGTGGGTGTCACACCATAGGATCTGAGTAGCGCCGCGAGTTCGGACTCCGCCTCGGGAGGAGAGAGAGCAACTGATTCCAGCTCAATGTGCGCCATGACGCGTCCTCCTCCCGGCCTAACGCCCCGCGGTCAGGGGTGCGGGGCCGGCGCTCTGAACCCTGAAGAATACTCAAAACATGGCCGGCCCCGCATCCCCTGCACTGCGATTGTTAGGCAGCGGGCGCAAGATGCGCTGTGACGATTCGATAGCCCAGATCCAAAGCATCGCGGCGGAGTAGGTGCGCGTACCGCTCGTGCCATGCACCAGAAGCCAAGTCTGCAGCGAGGAACTCCACTCCTCGCTCTACTCCGGGATGCGCAAAGGAGGAGATACCAGACCGAATACCTGCGTCGAGATACGCTGCCGGGCGAGCCCAGTAAGCCCCGAGAAAACCGTCGGCGCAGTCGCGTGGAACCGGCACCGTCTGAACTTCGAGGCGCACCTCACGCCCGAACAATGACGCATATGACTCGAGTGGAGGAAATCGGCGACGGTCCTCCTCCAGGAATTCGGGAAAATAGTCCTGCATCAGCCAGAACCGGCACGTCGATGGATCGAAAGTGAGAAGCACGACTCTTTCGCGCGCCACCCGCGCGCACTCCGCGAGTCCTCTACTGACGTCGCTCCAGTGGTGAAGGGTGAGAACGGCGAGTGCTGCGTCGAAGGTTTGATCCTTGAATGGAAGAAATTCCGCCCGAGCTCTTACTGCCGGCGCCGCCCCGGGCGGTCTCTGTTTGATCATGACTGCCGAAGGCTCCACGGCCGCGGTCGTCCGGTTCTCCGGCTCATACGAGCCCGCCCCGGCTCCGATGTTGAGCACCGATCGGGCGCTGCCAAGGGCGGCCAAGATCTGTGCGGCGATCCGGGGATCCGGCTGCCGCCGCGCGGAGTATCCGGACCCGATCGTATCGTACAGCACAGTCGATGACACTTCCTACCTCCAATGCAAAATTCTGGGCTGTCTAACGGCCTGCCGCTCAGCCGCGCCAACCCGCACGCGACAGAGTAGCAAACTACGACTCACGTGGCGCGGGTTGGCGTCGGCTGCACCGTTGAGTTAGGCGTCACTTCGCGGGAGGAAAGCCTTCCAGCACAACGACGTTGCTGACGGTTCCGGCTCTGCGGTGCCATGCGATCTCTTGGTACTCCGCCGACTGTGCCCACCGATCTGCAGCCTCTCTTGACGGAAAGCTGAGGAGGATCGTGCGATCGTATGGCCATGTGCCTTCCAATGGTACCGGGGTGTCTTGTGCTGCCAAGACCGAGCCTTCGTACTTCTGAAAGACGGGCATGAAGCCCCGCAGGTAAGTCTTGTATTCGTCGCGATCGTAAATTGTCATGTTGTTGATGATGTAGACCGTCATAGCTCTTCCCTTCAAGAACGACTCGGCGTTGGTGAGTTCCGCAGCGGAGTTCTGGGGCAAAGGCCGCTCGGCAGACGCCTAACGCCTCTGCGGTTCAGCGGCGCCGGCCGCCGCACAGAGCGTAAGTTCAGTCTAGCAGGTGCGCGGCCGGCGTCCGCTGCAACCGCTAGTTGGGCGCCGGGTGGGGTCACTCGAGGCCGACACTTCTGGAGAGATGTTGTCGAGCGGTTCGGAGTTCCTGCTCGATTGAGTCGAGGTCGACCGACCCACCCCTCGCCAGGTTGAGAACGTGTTCGAATTGCTCGATGGCTTCGCGCTGACAGTCGGTCTCGAGCAACAGCTCGCCGAGGAATGCTCTCGCTTGAACCTCGTCAATGAGGTTTCGCGTCTGACGTGCTGCTTCGATCGCTTGTCGCAGTTTACCTGTTGCCCCTTGCTGATCGTTCCCGAAATCGAGCAAGCACGCGGCATGCGCGATCAACTGCTGGCTGTGCGAAGTCATCGCGTTACATTCGGCGCCCAACGGCCCAGCGCTCACCGGCGTTGAACCGCACGGAGTAGAGTAACGCACTCGGAGCCAGCGCGGCGCGGTTCAACGTCCGGTGCAGCGCAGAGTTATGCGGCTCTTACTGCCATCCGGGAAGTGCGTAGTGATCAGCGATGGCACGTGCCGACTCGCGTGCATCAACCATGGGAAGCCAATTCCCGAGCTCCAGGATTTGCTCGTCAAACAGTCGCCTCGTTGTCGTTCGCTCTTGTTCGCTGTCTGCATCCTCCAGAAGGCGAGCAAGCTGTCTCGGCTGAAAAAACGCTTCGCGCTCCCATGGCTCGGTCTCACCTTCGACTTTTTCCCAGATTCCTTGCTCGAGCATGCCGTGTTCCAACGAGCGCTGAAGGTATCCGGACTTCCAGTGATGGTAAGCGAAAGCATCCGCGGCGCTCTGAAAGGTGATCCAGAGAACATCGGTGTTGAGTACTCCCGAGAGAGCCGCCAATCGATCCGACGGACAATCGAAGTGATCCGACGGCAGGTCGATTGCGAAGAAACCACTTCCTGGTTCCGTGTACGCGGTGGGCCAGTTTGCGTCGATCGTTTCGATCGGCACCGCGCTTCGGATGTAGATTGCGTTCAATGTACCCATAGCCGCATAACGGTTTGCCACTCAGCCGCGGCAACCGCACGCGAGAGAGTAGCAAACTCGGGATAAGGGCGACGCGGTGGCCGTCGGCTGCAGTGGCCGAGTTAGCCGGCGGCCAGCAGAGCACCTATCCACCGACTTGACGCACCCAGTCTCGAATATTCATAGCGACTCTTTCCACGTCGGCCATCTTCAGCTGACCGCTATGCATAACAACATTGCGAGATCTTTCAAGGCTCCGAAAAATCTCTCTCGCCCATTCGACCGTCGGCACAAGATCCTTAAACGCTGCGTGGTTGTTCTGGATGATGACTGCCAGGTCACCCAGCTCAACATATGCGAGAGCCGAGCCGCCGCGTGACCCATGCCATCTGATGGCTTCTTCATCTTTTCGGCGATTCTCAGCCCTGGTCTTGACGTCGTTTGACACGGCTGTGTTCCACCAGTCCGCGCCCACCTTCTCAAGCAACCGCTCCTCGACGAAAGCACGCACGGCATTCTCGAATGAAGCTATGGCGATGTAGATGGGCGCCATCTTGGTGGCGGCAGCGACAAGCGTGTCGTCGAGCAGTTGAAGCGGCATACGCCTCTGGATGTCTTCTGCTGGCTCGCGTGGATCCGAAGCGCTCGGAAGCGCATTGCGTATCGCTTCGTTGGCTAGAACACCGCGGTAGACAAACGAATACAGGTCCATCGTTTTACCTCAGCAGATGCTCCTTCGCGCTTCTAAAGATGGCATCGTAGATGGCTTGATCACGCACTGCCGGCAGGACGATTTCGATTCGGTACACGAGGGTAGGTCCCGACGCCTCGGAACGTGGAAAAGTGATAGCGGGCAGTTCAGAGTCCTCCATTCTGGGGGGCACGGCTTCGACCTGCGGTGTTGGGATGTGCTCTTCGGCCTGCGCATCGAAGTCCGCAAGTTTCACCAGTTCAACAAAGGTCTTCACCATATTTCCCAACACGGCCGCCGAGGGTTTGCCTTCGCTGAGGCTCTTCATCTTTCCCGTCAATTGCTCACGAGACAAGAGGTGGGCGTTTCGATTAACACGGAAGAGGTCAGGGTACGCATCTCGGATCCCGTCGGCGAGAACCTTCTTCCATTCGGTGTCGTCCAGAAACGCGTGGTATCGCGATGTTGGTTTGCCCGCGTCATCGACGAATCGCATTGCCTTCAGAAGTGGGATGAATAGGCGATCGTTCGTACTCGTGAATCCGAGTTCATCGACGAACTTCAAGTTCATCTTGTCGGGAGGCTGAGCGTGACGAAGAGCGTCGAGAAACTTGCCTAGGTTCTTCGCAGCTACGAGATAAACCGGCTGAAGCGCCATTTCTACACCTCGGAATCATTCTACTAGTGCTGAGCTGGAAGGTCGATCCCCTCTACAAGCTGTAGATTCCGTCCGGCTAACGGATCTGCGGTTCACCGGCGCGAACCGCGCGCGCCGAAGCAGATCTCTCGGGACAGATTAACCCAGCGGTTCGCGTCCGGTGCAACCGCTAGTTAGACGCGTCGTGTTCGGGCCAACAACTGACTTTCACCTGGTGAACGGCACGCCCGTCGCCCTGCGTCTCGCTCGCCAGTTCGGAGCCGGCCCACTCAGACGTGGCGAGATGCTCATGCTGGGGCGCTCCGCTCTCTGCCCGCGCGGCAAGATCACTCAGTGTTGCGGCGAGACGTCGGAGCCCGGCCGGATCGCCGTGGATTTCGACCTCGGCCGCACCAACGATTTCAACGGAGATGAAGTTCGGCATGAGCGTCTAACGCCATTGCCGCTCACCGGCGGCAACCGCACGCGAAAGAGTAGCACCTACCACCTCCGGTGGCGCGGTTGCCGTCCGGTGCAGCGGCTTGGTTGGGCGCGAGCTAGGTTGAAAACATTTGGCCGTAGCCACAGCCGCACGCACCGCAGGTGCAAACCATCCACCCGCACCGACAGCACTCGATGTCCACCTTCGTTGATAACTGTGCTTTGCAGTTGTAACAGTGCGCCTCACGCTGTTTCGTGGGCGTAACTCGAACACTGTGTCCATCGGTATAGTCGATGCCCCGATCGCGTAAGAAACTTGCGTGCGCATCAGCTGTGGCGTCAAACTGATCAGCGTATGTCTGTTCGACGACCAAGCTCTCCTCACGGCGTCGTCTCTGATCTGCTGCGAACGTTGTTCCTTCCTCGTTTAACCATGCTTCATACGCTGCCAACGCCCGGCCGACGCGCGAATCATCTGATGGCAATCGTTCGACCGTATTGCTCAGCGTCGCACGCGGATAGCGCAACATCCTGCTGGTGTCGGCATCGAAAACATATGAGGATGAGCTTCGCCTTGGGTTGATTTCAGGGTCGTAGACGATGACTTTTCGGGAGAGTCGAAATAATCCCCCCGTCCGCTCGGCCGGCATGCGCTTCCCTCCTTGGCCTTGAACATAGCGCCCAACTTGTCGATAAGCGGTTTAGGCTGCCGCCGCCTATCGCTCCGCCCGGCAGTCTATCGTGAAATCGGTAGAGAGGCGGGTGCATGATAGGCGGCGTGGCTGGCAGCCTATCGCTCGGGGGATAGGCTGCCGGGAGGCACGTCTGCTGCACCTTCCGGCGGCGGCGCACCGAGCGGCCCGCAGGGTCGGCTCGAGGCTTACGGCGTCGCCGAGCAGGGCGGCGGCACCAGAGCAGGCGGGGCGATGGTTGAGTTGTTCGTTCATCGGTCGAATCGAACCCGATCTGAGGTTCCCTCGGAAGTGCGCGAATGTCAACTCGCCCAACGACTCTCCGCACGAGTGTGAACCATTGTGCAACCGTCACTCCGATGACGGTAGTGGACGGAACAGCGATCGACGAGATCCCACCGAGACGATCCGGGCGTTTCACGTCCTTGATCCCCGCACGAGCGCCCAGTGCGACTCCGATCAGCCACGACGGTTTCGCCTTCACTCGCGAGGAAGGTCGATCGTGAAACGTGTGCCGCGGCCCTCTTCGCTGTCGACCGAGATCACGCCTCCATGCGCTTCGACGAGCTGCCGGACGATCGCCAGACCGAGGCCGGCACCGCCGGTGCTTCGCGTGCGTGACGAGTCGGCGCGATAGAAGCGCTCGAAGATGTGCGGGAGATCGTCGAGAGGGATCCCGTCTCCGTCATCGGTCACGGTCAGGCGCACCGACGCGTCCCCATGGTGCGAAGCGGCGATCTCTACGTGGCCGTCGGGTCCGATGTGCACGAACGCGTTGCGGACGAGGTTCGTCAGGATCTGTTGCAGGCGTGCGCGATCGATCCTGACATCGACGTCCGCGGCGTCACCGAGTTGCAGCCGGGGATCGTCCTGCGTACGGACGAATCGCTCCAGCTCTTCGCGCAGGTCGACGGATTCGAAGTGAAGGGGCAGCTTCCCAGCCTCGGCGAGTGCGAGCGTCTGCAGGTCTTCGACGAGGCGCTGCAACAGCAGAACGTCGCCGTGGATCGCGTCGATCACACGCGTATCGGGCGCGTGCAGGCCGTCCTGAATCGCTTCGATGCTCGCGCGCAGGTTCGTGAGGGGCGTCCGTAACTCGTGCGCCACGTCGTTGACCATGTTGCGGCGGAGCTGCTCATGCTGCTGCAGGCGGGCGGTCATCGCGTTGAAGGACTCGGCAAGCTGTCCCACTTCGTCCCGCGACGTCACCGCGACGCGCTCGTCGAGCGAGCCGGCACGAACACGCGACGTAGCAGCCTGCAGACGTTCGATCGGGCCAACCACCTGACGCGTGACGAGCGCCGTGAATCCGAGTGCCGCGAGGCCGACGATGCCGACTGCCAGCAGCAGCCAGCGGTTGACCTTCCGCATCGGATCGTGCGGCGGCCGATCCCAGCGCGGAGTGATCAGAAGCGAACCGATCGCTCCCTCCCCTGGAATGATCACATCGATCGCGCCCCCCTTCACCAGGATCTCCGATCGCACGGACCCGCTGCCGAAGCGGATGCTCGTGGAGCCGCCGGGGCCGTCGCCGATCTCGGCACTCTCCCCAAACGGTGACGACGCCGCGAGGAGGCGACGTCGTGAATCGAGAAGGATCAACTCGGAACGGGGAAATCGCTCATTACGCACCTGCTCGAGAAAGGTCTGCATCCCTTCGAGCTGATGCTCCCGATAGTGTTCCGCGACAGCCCTCGCGGCTTCGCGCCGGGCTCCCGGCTGCACCGTCCCCTGCATGTGCGTGAGCTGCGTCAGCTCTACACGAGCGACGCGGCTCGAGATGTACGCGACGGCCGCCACCGACGCCAGAACCACGGCTCCGACCGACAGCATGAGTCTCCAGCGGAGGCTCACGCGTCCGTCCCGCCGGCACTGAGCCGGTAGCCGATGCCGTGCGTCGTGACGATCTTCGCCCGCGCTCCCGCGAGCTTGCGCCGCAGATTCTTCACGTGCGAATCGACCGACCGCGCCGTGACGTCGAGATCCTCCTCGAAGGCACGATCCAGAATCTCGTCGCGTGTCAGCGACCGCCCCGAAGCTTCGATCAACGCGCGAAGAATCCTCGCCTCGGTGCGCGTGAGATCGACGGGCCTTCCGTCGATCGTTGCGCGCAGCGATCGCACGTCGAGCATCAGATCGGCAACGGAGACGAAGTCGCCGGCCGGCCGGCCCCGGCGGCGCAGGATGCTCCGCACGCGTGCCATCACCTGTCGCGGACTGAACGGCTTCGTGATGTAGTCATCCGCGCCGGCGTCCAGGCCGCGAACCTGGTCGTCCTCCAGCGTTCGTGCCGTCAGCATGATCACCGCGACGCCCGACTCTTCGCGAAGACGGCGGCAGACGTCCATTCCATACATCCCCGGCAGCATCAGATCGAGCAGCACCAGATCGTAGTCGCCGCTCTGCGCTTCCGCGAGCCCGGTGACTCCGTCCGCGGCAATCCGCACCTCATAGCCCTCCGCGCGGAGATACAGCTCGAGAGCCTCCGCCGTCCGGCGCTCGTCTTCGACGACGAGGATTCGTCCCTTCATGCCGCCTTCATTGTGCGATGAGTGCGCGAAGAACCGCTTCCGAAAGTGCCTCCGCGGCCGGCGGGCTGATGTTCGCCATCGCAATCACGGTCCACTGTCCGTTGCCGCTTACACCGGCATTGATGCCGAAGGAGCCTCCGGCATAACTTGTCGCCGCGGAAGCGCGGCCGCTCGCCGGACGGTCGTCACCGAAGAACCAGCCCGTCCACTTCGCGTCGAGAAGTTTGCCGTCGCGTAATGCATTGTCGAGCGCGAGGAGATCTGCAGCGGTGGCGAACGCGCCACCGGCCGCGCTCCCGGCGGCACCGCGCGCGTAGAGGTTGTTCCGAAGCCCATTCGGAGTCTCCGCGTAGCCGAGGGCGATGCGCGGAACGACGTGGTCGATCTGGAAAAACCCGGCGTCCTTCATCTCCGCCGGGCGGAAAATCCGTTCTTCGACGTACTTTTCGTAGGGCATCCCGCTGACGCGAGTCACGATCTCGCCGAGGGTGATGTAGCACGCGTTGCAGTATTGGCGGCGCGAGCCGGGTGGAAAGGTGAGCGGCCGCGGTGCGACGAAGGCGTAGTAGTCGCTGTTCGTCCGGAAGGCGCTTTTCTCCGCTTTCTGAAAATCGGGCCCGAAGAAGTCGCCGAGCCCGGCGGTGTGATCGAGGAGTTGCGTGATGGTCGCCTTGCGGGCGTCGGCCTGCGCGTGGTCGGGAAGGTACTTGCCCAGAGGATCATCGAGGGCGAGTTTGCCGGCGGCGGCAAGCTGGCCGATTGCGGCGCGGGTGAACTGCTTATTGATCGAGCCGAGGTTGTGGCGGGTTCGGGGCGTGTTCGCGACTTCGTCCGCACGATTCGCGAGCCCCCAGGCACGCTCGAAGACGAGCTTGCCGTCACGTGCGACGAGAAGCGTCCCCGAGAACCGGCCCTCCGATGCGAGCGCAGCCACATACGTATCGAGCTTCTTCGAGAGCTCTTCCATCGGCATCGAGGCACGAATCGGTACTGGAGGGAGCGCCGGTCCATTCTCCTCGTCGGGTCCGCCGATGCGGAAGGCAAGGCTGGTGATGCGATGCGGCGGAGCCGTCTCGACGTCGACGAGAATTGCGCCGCGCTCGCCCGTTGAGCCTTCGACGCCGATCTCCAGGCTGGTCTCGCTGGTGCGCTTCACACCTCCGACCGAGAGCCGGCCGAAATCTTTGCGCACGATTCCATGCGTCCGCGCGCGTCTCGCGGTATCGCTCTTGGCGAGTGCCTCGGGTGTGTATGCCGCCAGCGCGTACGCCTCGAATGCCTCCGGTGAATCGTTGAATGCCGCGACGAGGGAGTCGATGCGCGCACGGATCGCGGGCGACGGTTGCGCCATCGCGGGGACTACGATCATCAACACCATCCATCCAGCAGCAGCATGAATCCAGCGAGTCATGAATCCTCCGTTGAGGCACCTGATGGGCTCAGGAAGCCTTTTCTGCCACAGAGCCTAGGTGAGGTTTGTGGAGAAGTTGTGGCGAGGCCTGGCGTTTCAGGGGTGTGCTTGATCGACGGAACGAACATGGTTTTCTCCTGAGCCACAGTACGGCGCGCGGCGCCGCGACTGAGAGAGATGACAAAGAACCGCCTGTCATCCCGACCGTAGGGAGGGATCTGGGTGGGCGGGCGGTGCGATGCACGTGCTTAGCGCCACCCATCCCCCAGATTCCTCCCCACGGTCGGGATGACAGGAACACGCGCTGGTCTCGGCTTTGTCATTGGAAGGCAGGGACGGCGCCGACTGAGGGAAAGAATTGACGCTGGAGGCGTCACGGCGCCGACCCTCGACTGACAGCTTCCTCGAGTGATGGCCTGTGGCGCAGCCCCTCACCCGGCCCTTCGGCTTCGCTCAGGGCCACCCTCTCCCCGCTAGAATCGCGGGGAGAGGGGC
>DASVLC010000018.1:0-8312 GCA_036385045.1 Thermoanaerobaculia bacterium
GGAACTGGGATCGATCATGTGGGACTACTGCGGGATGGCGCGCACGGCAGACGGCCTGAAGCAGGCGCTGTCGCTGATTCGCGAGCTCCGCGAGCGCTACTGGGTCGATGTCCGCGTGCTCGGAGAGGGCGACGAGCCGAATCAGGCGCTGGAAAGAGCGTGCCGTGTGGCCGACTTCTTCGAGCTCGCCGAGCTGATGTGCATCGACGCTCTTCATCGTGAAGAGTCGGCTGGTGGTCATTTCCGTGCCGAGTATCAAACGGCCGAGGGCGAGGCGCAGCGCAACGACGACGATTTTCTCTACGTGGCAGCCTGGGAGCACAAGGGCGCCGGGAACGAGCCGGTGCTGCACAAAGAGCCGCTCGTTTACGAAGAAGTGAAGCTGGCGACGAGAAGTTACAAGTGACGGTGTGTGTGCTGCTCACGAGTTCAACAGGGAGTCCTGAATGGATCTGACACTGCAAGTCTGGCGACAGAAGTCGCGTGATGCCGAGGGGAAGTTCGTCGAATACAAAGCGACGAACATCAGCCCGGAGGCTTCGTTCCTCGAGATGCTCGACGTGGTCAATGAACGGCTGATCGAGAAAGGGGAAGAGCCGATCCATTTCGAGCATGACTGCCGCGAGGGCATCTGCGGATCATGCGGAATGATGATCAATGGCAACGCTCACGGACCGCTGGGCAAGACCGCCACGTGCCAGCTGCATATGCGCCACTTCAATCACGGCGACACCGTCACGATCGAGCCGTGGCGCGCCCGCGCATTTCCGATCATCAAAGACCTGATCGTCGATCGCAGTCCGCTCGACCGCATCATCCAGGCAGGTGGATACATCTCCGTCAATACCGGAAGCGCGGTCGAGGCGAACATGCTGCCGGTGCCGAAGCCGGTTCAGGAACTGGCGATGGATGCGGCCGCATGCATTCAGTGCGGTGCCTGCGTCGCTCAGTGTCCGAACGGTGCGGCCCAGCTCTTCACCGCGGCGAAAGTCGCACACCTCGGGTTGCTCCCTCAGGGGCAGCCGGAGCGCTACGAGCGTGTGGTCAGCATGGTCGAGACCATGGAGAGCTTCTTCGGAGGCTGCACGCTCTTCCGCGAGTGTGAAGCGGTCTGCCCGAAGGAAATATCGGTCGACTTCATCGCGCAGATGAATCGCGACTACCTCGCGGCGAAGTTCAAGTCTCGACGTGACGAGCCGGCTCACGCGGACTGACCGCGCCAGAATAAACGGCAGTACTTGAGACCGGCTACCATCGAAGCTGCGGCGCCCGTCAACTCGTCGCGCGAAGCGCTTTGGAGTGCGGCGGCCGCAGCCGCCGCTTTCAGACCGCGAGCAGCCGCCCGACAGATCGCCTGGCGCGATGCCTGGGCGCTCGCATCGCTGCGAGGTGGTTGTCCGGGATTGAAAAGCGGCGTCTGAGGCCGCCACACTCCAACGCGCTGCGCGCGACGTCTGTCGCGCTGCGAACGTTTGACGTATCGATCATCCGAAGCCGCCGCGCAGCGGGCCTACCCGCTCGATTTCCTGGCGCCGTTTGCGCTACACGCCCGCCGCAACTTCCACTGCCAGCGTCGCGTGCGCCTTGAGCGTCGGCAGAGTTCGAGTAGCCCATCCCTGGACGTCGCTATCACGTGCGGTCTGCGAGGCCCGTTCGAACTCGGCGATGTCTGAACGGTGGTCCGAGACCATGTGCTGCATGTAGGCCTTGTCGAATTCCGCGCCGTTGAGGCCGGAGAGGTGGTCGATCGCTGACTTGTGCGATCCCGATAGCTGGGTCGGCAGAGCGAGCCCCTTGACCGTCGCCAGTTCCTGCAGCTCGAAGTTGGCTTGCGAGTGATCGGTCAGCATCCGCTGCGCGAACTCACGGACCCGGTCGCTCGCGGCGTTCTGTAACGCCAGGTTCGCAGCCTGAACCTCGTAAAGGCCCGCCATGCCGGCCCGGGAGACGAACTCCTTGTCGGCCGGGGTCATATTGCTGACGGTCCCTCCCGTCGATGCCGTAGTGGTCGCCGACGCGGTTGCCGTTTCAAACGGCGCGTTGCTGGTGCCGGTGGTCGCTGTTTCAGGCAGGCCAGCCCGTTCGCCGCAAGCAATCACGAAGACGAGAAGTGGAGCCGAGATGGTCAGGAAGCGGTTCATTCGCAGGAACTCCTTTTCGAGTGCTCACGCCACGCCCGCATCACGCGAAGGTCGTGCGCACCCGGCGGACTAAACTGCAGGACGGGTGCCCGATTGCCGTCGAGCGAATCCAGTGGCGGAGGCGAGCTGTTGATGATTTGCCGTTCGATCAGCCCCGCCACCATTCTTTGCCAGCCGCAGCGGTGATCGTTACGCCGGCCGCGAAGGTGTCGGGTTCCGTCAGGAGCGAAACGACCAGGAAGCCTTCACCCTCGAAATCGAAAAAGTATCCCGGCTGGATCAGCACTCCGCGCTCCAGCAGTCGGAGGGCGAGCTCTTCGTCCGGCTGCAGCTTCGGCACTCGGACGACGGCGGTCCATCCCCCTTCGACCGGGAGGACCTCGGCCGCCGGAATTTGCGCGAGCTGACCGCGGAGAGTCTCGAGATTCGAACGAACCCGCGCCGCGATCTGTTCGCGGATGCGCGGTGCGAGGCGCAGCAGATCGCCGAGCGCCGCCTGGACCGGGGTAGCCACCGAAAGGAAGTTGTCGGCGATCTGTTCAAGTCCAGCAATCGCTTCACGCTTTCCGGGTCCGCTGACGCGAATCCAGGCTAGCTTGAAGTGTGGAAGCCCAGCTGACTTCGACAACCCGCCGAGGGTGAAGGTCAGGGCGTCTTCGCGAACGAACGTCGAGCCGTTGCCATCGAGTGGATAGTCGAGAAACACCTCGTCGGAGATGATCGGCACTCCGAGGGTTGCGAGAGCGGACTGTTCGTCGCTGCTCACGTAGGAGCCGGTGGGATTGTTCGGATTCACCACGAGCAGCGCCCGCGTGCGGGAGGTGATCTGCGGCAGGATTTGTCCGGAGTCGATCTCCCACCGGCGGTGCAACTCGAGCGGAAACGAACGCAGATGCACCATCTCCATCGAGGCGAGATGCTCGATGAGGGGATAGGCCGGCGTTGCGGTGATGATCTCGTCGCCGGGGTCGGTGAGCAGCTTCAGGAGAAATGAGTACGCCTCACTGGTTGATGCGGTGAGGATGAGGTCGTCCGGGTCACAGTCGAGCGTCAGGGCGACTGCCTTCCGCGCAGACGCGAGCCCCCGTGGATCCGGGTCATAGCGCGCGCCTGCTCCTCGAGCGAGCGCCTCCGAGAGCTCTTCAATCGGATAGCTGATGCCCACTCGAGTCGGATTTGCCTCGGTCAGGTCGTGAAGAGCGCCGACGTGCGCGCGTCTTGCGAGCGTCAGACGGTTGAGCGGGCTGTCCCAGGCAGCGCGTTTCGAGAACACCGGGGGATGGTAGGACGAAATGGTGAGACAGTATCCGTTAATGACGGTGGCGTAGACTCACGCCTCGAGGAACGACCCGGAGGAACCAATGTTCACACTTTCGGAGCGCACACCGCTCCATGTCGCTGAGCTTCACCAGTTCGAAGAAAACGGGATCACCTACGCCGTAGAGGGCGAAGCCCCGAACTGGATTGCGATCGACGAGCGTGGAGCTGCTCTGCTTGAAGAGATGCGAGCGCATCCCGGAGTCACGTTCGGCGCGCTTGTCGCCGGCTATGCCGCGAAACGGCAACTGGAGGCAGGGAAGGCGTGGCTGCACGTGCACGACTTCCTCGCCGCTCTTCAGCGCGCCTCGATGTTGTTCGACGCGCCGCGCGAGCACTCCCCCTATCCCGGTCGCGCCGCACTCATGCGACCGGACGGACTGCGCGAGCTCTGGCTGCAGATCAACAATGCGTGCAATCTCACTTGCACGCATTGCCTGGTGTCGTCGGGCCCCGGAGGCATCCCGGGAATGGCGTCCGAGGAGATCCTGACCACGCTCGACGCGGCCGCCGCACTCGGCGTCGAGCGCGTCTACATCACCGGAGGCGAGCCCTTTCTGCGCAAGGACATCTTCGACCTGGCGCAGCACATCACCGCTACCCACGGTTGTGAGCTGATCGTGCTGACGAATGCGACGCTGTTCGCAGGTCGCGTGCGGCAACAACTCGAGTCGCTCTCACGGGAGCAGGTGAAGTTCCAGGTCTCGATCGATGGGTCGCGGCCGGAAACGAACGACCCGGTTCGAGGGGAGGGAACGTTTCACCGGGCACTCGACGGTGCCGCGATCCTCGCGGACCTCGGATTCAGCGTGTCGCTCACCACCGTTACGACGGAGGAGAACCTGGATGAGCTCGCGGAGATCCCGGCCATCGTCAAGCGTGTCGGCGCCCGCAGTCAGCACCTGATGTGGAGCCACAAACGAGGCCGTGCCGCCGAAGCCAACAACGGATTCTTTCCCGAGAATCTCGCACTTCTCCGTGCGGTACTCCGGACGGTCGACGCGGCACGTGCAGAAGGTGTCGAGCTGGACAACCTCGAGGCCATCAAACGCCGCGTCAACGGCGTTCCGGGTGTGAAGTACGACCTCGGTAACGCCGGATGGGATTCGCTTTGCGTCTACGCCGACGGCACCGTTTACCCGTCCGCTGCGCTGGCCAATGAGCGGCCGCTCCTTTGTGGTGATCTGAGGCAGCAGTCGCTGGCCGAGATCCTCGACTCCTCTTCTGTCGTGCAGCAGCTTCGGACTGCAACACTCGCCAGCAACGCGGCCGTCGCGAACGACCCGTTCCGCTTTCTTACCGGTGGTGGGGATCTGGAGCATGCCTGGTGCTTCACCGGCGAGTTCACCGGCATGGATCCGTACTATCCCCTTTCCGTCGCGCTGACCCGACGTGTGATGCGTGATCTCGGCGAGGAGAAACGAAATCGCAGGAATCTCCGCTCCGGGTACGACGCACCGCTCGTACTGCACGCGATGGGCGAAGGAGCAATTGCATGCGGGACCGCGGACGGCGCGCTTGCCGAGGAGTCCGTGCTGACGCTGCACTCGAATTGCGTGCTCTCGTTCGACGTCGACCGGCCGCGGGCGAAGGTGCGTGAGTTCTACGGCGACGCGGCGGAAACGCCGCAGGCGGCGCTCTGCTGCCCGACGAAATACGTCGACACCGCGGTCGGACACATTCCCCAGGATGTCCTCGACCGTTTCTACGGCTGCGGCTCCCCGATGACCAGCGCCGGAATTCGCGACGGCGAGGTCGTGCTCGACCTCGGCTCGGGTGCCGGAATCGATGTCTTCATCGCGGCGAAGTTCGTCGGGGCGACCGGCAAGGCGATCGGTGTCGACATGACGGACCGGATGCTCGCGGTTGCACGCGAGAACCAGCCGCGCGTCGCTGATGCGCTCGGCTACGACGTGGTCGACTTTCGAGAAGGCTATCTGGAGCAGATTCCGGTGGAGTCGAAGAGTGTCGACCTCATCGCATCCAACTGCGTGATCAATCTCTCGCCGGACAAGCCGCTCGTCTTCGAGGAGATGTGGCGCGTTCTGAAGGATCAGGGGCGGATTCTCGTCTCGGACATCGTGAGCGAGCGCGAGGTTCCTCCGCACCTCAAGGTGAATCCGCAGCTGTGGGGCGAGTGCCTCGTCGGTGCGCTGACGCAGGAGCAGTTCCTGGCGGAGTTGGAGCGCGCCGGCTTTTATGGACTCGAGATTCTGAGCCGTACGTACTGGAAGGACGTCGAGGGCTACCCGTTCTTTTCAGTGACCGTTCGCGGCTGGAAGTTCGAGAAGACATCCGGCTGCGTATTTCAGGGACATCGTGCGGTCTATCTGGGGCCGGGGAAGGCATTCATCGACGAAGAAGGTCACCAGTTCCCGCGCAACGAGCCGTACGAGATCTGCACCGATACGGTCGCGAAGTTATCGAACCCGCCTTACAGCGGGATGTTCGCCATTCTCGAGCCGGGTGAGGATCGTGCCGGATACGCCTGCTGTTCGCCCGACGGCGAAGGTTGCTGTTGATGCTGTTGCGAGGACTATCGCTCGCTGCTTGCGACGGCCGCCGGTGAGCAGGTCGAGCGTGAGGCTGCCTGCAGGGAGGCACGCTGCTCTGTACTGGCCCGCGGAAGCGAGTCGAGCGCCTGCCGGAATGTCTGCGCGGCCTCGTCACAGGAACCGCGTGCAAGCAGGATACGTCCGAGGGTATCGAGTCTCATCCAGACGTCGGGTGCCTGCGCGGCTGCCGCTCTACGGGCGAGAGGTTCTGCCTCCTCGAGACGGCCATCCTCGTAGAGCATCCAGGCGAGGTTGTTCAGTGCATCCGCTGCCTCGGCGTCGCGAGCGATCGCCTGACGAAACGCTTCCTCTGCTGCCGGACGACGCCGCATCTGCATCTCCGCGTTACCGAGATTCGTCCAGGCGACGACCGATTGCGAATCGGCGGCAAGAATCTCGCGGTAGGCGTGTGCGGCTAGTGCGTACTTGCCTTCTTCTTCCAGCTGCACCGCGGCGCGAAGCGCCTTCGCGTTCGGGTCGGGAGGCCGGATGAGAATCGTGGCGAATCGCGTCTTCTCCCATGCCGGTGAGATCCGCGACATCGTGGTCCAACGTGGACGGCCTTCGCCGAACTGGGCTCGCACGAGCCTGCGCTCGGGGTCATAGCCGTCGATCACGATGTAGTGGAAGAAGTCATAGCTTCGACCCGGAGCCTGGATCACCTGCAGCATCAGGATCACCGGGCGGCCGGCGCGGATTTCCGCCTCCACGAGACCCGCATCGCCAGTGACGAGGCTCGCGTCGAATCCCTGCTGCCGTGCGCCGAGCACCAGGTCGATCGACATGACGCCGCCTCTGGTCTTTGGAAGCGATTCCTGCCAT
Organism: Thermoanaerobaculia bacterium; assembly: GCA_036385045.1. Lineage (GTDB taxonomy): Bacteria > Acidobacteriota > Thermoanaerobaculia > Gp7-AA8 > Gp7-AA8 > QHVT01. The sequence continues at coordinate 6,836 of DASVLC010000018.1, forward strand.
TCGTCCATCGTCACGGTGTCGCCGTGTCTCTGCAGCACGCTGGAGAGCGCACCCGCACCACACGAGAGGATGTCCCACTTCTGTACGGGAACACCCGGGATGACCGTTGCCGACGCGGTCGGAGCCTGCGAAACCGGTGTCCAGTAGACACACGACGAGAAGAGCATCGCCGTGGATAGAAGTAGCAGGGGTCTGGTCAGGCTCTTCATATGAAAACCGGGCGAGCCGAGAAAGCTCGGCTCGCCCGCCCCGTAACCGGTGCGTCGGGACTTCTGCATCAGGCGAGCGCGACAACGAGTATCAGTGCCGCGAGTGCACCAATTCCGATCCAGATCCACTCCTGACGGGTAAGGCCCGCCGGCTGGAGCTGCTCGAGATTCTGCGACAGCTGATGCAGATCCTGCGAGGACATCTGCGCAAGCCGGTTCTCGACCTCTTCAGGCGTGAAGCCGTGGGCCGACAGAACGGCCGCGACCTGATCGTTCGCCGCAATGTTGCGGACGACGGACAGGTCTGCATCACGCGATTCGAGGCTCTGGTTGGCCGCGGTCTTCGACGGCACCGGTTCGGCCAGCGCGGGTATGGCCGCAAACGTCACGACCAGGGCAAGGATGAAAAAAACAGACTTTGACAAACGGTTAGACACGTAAGTTACCTCCTTAATGGTTCCCGGCGCCCCGGGTCCGGCGACGCGCCGGTCGGGGGCTTCGGCTACGTGACCGAGCATGACCCGTGCCCGATGCGCGTTGTCGGGCGAGGCTGAACAGCTGCTCATCCAGCAGCTGCACACCGTCTCCGAACGCCGTGGAAGACGAAGCGCGATCAGAAACGAAACGCCCTCAAGCTATACTCGCCAGTCCTGAAATGACGCAGATGATCCGCTTCGAAGACATACTCGACAGGGTCGAATCGTACAAACCCGAGTTCGACGAAGAACTGCTTCAGAAGGCCTATATCTTCTCCGCGAGAGAGCACCGCGGTCAGGTGCGCAGCTCGGGTGAGCCGTACCTGATTCACCCGTTGAATGTCGCTTACACGCTTGCCGACATGCGGCTGGACGAGACGTCGATCGCGGTCGGGTTGCTGCACGACGTCCTCGAAGACACGCTGACGACGAAGGAGACGCTGCAGGAGATCTTCGGCGATCAGGTAGCCGAACTCGTGGACGGCGTGACGAAGATCTCGCGCTATGCCTACGTGTCGAAGGAAGAGCAGCAGGCCGAGACGTTCCGCAAGATGCTCCTCGCGATGGTCTCGGATCTTCGCGTCGTTCTGGTCAAGCTTGCGGACCGTCTGCACAACATGCGGACGCTCCAGTACCTGCCGGAAGAGAAGCGGATGGCCGTCGCGAAAGAGACGATGGAGATCTACGCACCGATCGCGAATCGTCTCGGTATGGGAAACATCAAGGGCGAGCTGGAGGATCTGTCGTTCCGGTATCTGCACGCAAAAGAGCATGAAGAGCTGCGCCACGCCG
>DASVLC010000019.1:0-8515 GCA_036385045.1 Thermoanaerobaculia bacterium
GCTACTCGCTCCAATCAAACCACACCTGCGGTAGCCGACTGCGGCGCCCAGCCGCGTCCGTAATCTCGACCTGCACGTCAGCGGTGGTCCAGACCTCTGGCGGTTTGCGAATCACGAGGCGATATCCGGTGCGCGCGAGACCGGGGTAAACGTCGCGAAGATCGTCGCGGGGGTAGAACTCGGCTGGGATCCGTACCTGGCCGTTGTTGAACCGAACAGTGGCTGACGTGATCGGATAGAGCGATACGGCCCAGCCATCGACGGTTAACTCGCCGGCGACTTGCGCGCCTGGACGTGGCAGGTAGTGAAGTCCTGCGAGTCTGTCGGTTACGAGGAAGCGACGGCTGGTGAGCTCGTCGAGCTCCCACTCTTCCAGCTCCTTCGCCGTCACTCGCGGGATCCCTTGCTCACCATCGGTGACGGCGAATACGTAGTCGCCGCGATGGTCATGGAAGAACCGCCCAACATAGGCAAGTCGTCCGGCGCGCCGGTTGTCCATCAGGAAAGAGACGGTGTCCTCTTCTCTTTCGCCCATTCGGTCTGCATGCAGGATGATGAGGCGAACGTCCGCTGCGCGGAGTTCGTCGATCAGCGCGGCAGGGATCGGTGACTGGTTGAACAGGGCTGCAAGCCGCGCCTGGGTAGGACTCGCAAAACCCGACGCGCCGTTGACCGTCGCACGTCGGTGGCCCGCTGCCGCGAGCGTGTATTCGTACTCGCTGGACATGCTCCAGATCGGTAACTCGATGATGCCTCCGGTATGAGGCGACGTCCGCAGCCATTCGTAGACTTCCGGCTGTTCGTCGGGAGGCAGATACCAGCGAACGGGAGCGGTGCGGACCTCGTAGAGGAACGCAACGCAGAAGAGGACGACGAAGAGGCGCCGAAGCAGCGTGTTACGGCGGAGCAGCCACGCGACTGCTGCGCCGGAAAGCGCGGCCAGGCCCGTATACGTCACGATCGCCCATCGGGCCGGGACACGAAGAGCGCGAAACGGTTCGATGTACTCGAACAGGACGCGGTGAAACGGTCCATTCAATCCGAGAGAGCCGATTACTCCGAGGAGTATCCATGCCGCGAATAAGAGCACGGGTAACGGCGGCGCTTTACTGCTTCGCGCGCGATAGCTCGGCGCGAGATCCTCTCGTCGCAGGAAGAGAAGTCCGAGCAAGGCACCGAGAGGCAACAGTGCGCCTGGAAAGAGGCGCCGCTCTCCCTCATGGGGGATTGCCTCGCCTCGCCAGGTCTTGCTGGCGCCGGCTGGGACTAACCAGTCTGAGAGATGCGCAGAAAAGTGAGCAGTCTCCTCATGGGATCGAACCATCCCATACTCACGTGCCACCCAACGGTAGGGAAGGAGCGTCGGCAACAGCAGGAGACATCCGCTCATGATCGCTATCAACGCCATGCCGGTGAAGCGGAGCGGAGATGGTGAATACAACGCCATGAGCGCAGCCGAAACGGAAAGTGCCACCAGGCCGAATAGAAGCCAGTGCACGTTCGACAGTCCCAGCATGACGACCGTGAAAGCGAGGATGCAGGCGCGTGGCATCGAGGGTGCGCGGTAGAGCCGCAGCAGCGCCCAGAGCGAGAGGGGCAACCAGGGGCTCCACATGTGCTGCAGGTGGGACGCCTGCGCCATGCGGTAGGGGAGAAACGCGTAGACGAGCGCCGCGACGGATGCCGCCCAGCGGGAATTCGTCACCTCCCCGACCAGCAGGTAAGCCGCGAGACCATTAACGACAAAGGAGAGGAGGAAGAGAAGGTTGTAGGTCAGAAGGGGCGGAAAGTCGGCGAGGTGGAATGGCAGCGCAAAGAGCGCCAGGCCGATGAGATGCTCGGTGAACGCGAGTGTTTTTCGCTCCGGGTGAAAGAGCGGAGAGTCGAAGAGATTGCGCGGGTCCGTCGTGAGTTTGTGAGAAACCCAGTCAAGCGTGAAGGCATTGATGTAGGGGTCACCAGGATCAGTAACGGCGCGCGTGATATTCGGCAGGAGAGGCCAGGTCATTCCGGTCGCAATGACGCCCAGTGCCAGCGCGAGCAGTGAAGGAACCAACCAACGGAGAGGAGGGGAGTCGTACTCGATGAGGATCTTCACTGAGCAGGCGCACCGACCGCCGACTGTATCATTGTGTGCAACTGATCCTGAACCGCACGACTGATTCGGGTGATCGAAAGGCGCAGCAGCCGCCCTCGCTCTGCATGGAGCGTTACGGAGTACGCAGCCTGCCGGGCCCCTCGCATGCCCGCTCGGGGTGACATCTCAATGGCCTTAACTTTAGGCAAAGCCGCACACCCACCTTCACATTTTGGCCGCCTCCCAGCGAGCCACCCCACCACCGTGTGCGTCGGGTCAAGGCCCTGTCATCCCGAGCGTAGCGAGGGATCTGGGGGATGGGCGGTGCCAAACACGAGCATGGCAACGCCCGCCTCCCCGACCCTCCGATCTTCCATGAAAACTCCCAGTGTTTTTTCGGTCTGAGCGCCGCGTAGCGGCAGCCGGAGTTTGGACATTCCTGGGTAGGCGCGACGGATGGTAGCCGGTGGTGGAGCGGAACGCGACGCCACCGGATTGCATGGCCGCACAAAACACGCGCCCTGGTAAAGGCGCCGGAAGACCATCGAGAGCAACGTTACCGGCGGCCTCTCCGGCGCCCCTACCGGGGCGCGGACTCCTCAGTCACGTCATTCCGGTGGCGTCCCGTTCCGCTCCACCACCGGCTACCATCCTCCGCGCCTTCAGCGCGGATTACAGCTTCATGCTCTCAGACCTGGCTAGCGCCATTTCAGCTGAGCCCGGTCCCTCGGAGGTCCCACATGCGATACATTCCGCAGCGCAATGAAACGACTGCTTGCCTGCACTGCGCTTCTCCTCCTGCTCGCCGCCTGCCGTGATCGTGAACAGCCCGTTGCGGAGACCGCCCCGCCGGAAGCGGCGGTGCAACGCGATCCGCATTCGTACTCACGACCAGACGAGGTCCGAGTCGAGCACATCAACCTCGATCTGAATGTCGATTTTCCGAATCGCCGGCTCGCTGGAACCGCGACTCTGCGAATCCTCAATTCCGGCGGGGCGAAATCGCTCGTGCTCGACACGCACCGTCTGGAGATCCGGGCCGTGAGACTCGAGCCGGGCAACGCAACCGCGCCGTACAAGCTCGGCCAGCACGATCCCGTGCTCGGCTCACCGCTGGAGATCGAGATTCAGCCGGATACGACTGCGGTCTCGATTGACTACGCCTCCGATCCGAATGCGAAAGCTCTTCAGTGGCTCGAGCCGGCGATGACAGCGGGGAAGAAGCAGCCATTCCTTCTCTCGCAGTCGCAGGCGGTTCTCGCGAGGACCTGGGTTCCGTGTCAGGACACGCCCGGAGTGCGGTTCACCTACGATGCAAAGGTCCGCGTTCCTGCGGAACTGCTCGCACTGATGAGCGCCGAGAATCCGCAGTCGAAGAGTGCGGATGGCGTCTATCAGTTCCGGATGCCGCAGCCGGTACCGTCCTACCTCCTCGCGATTGCGGTGGGCGATCTCGAGTTCCGCGCTCTGGACTCGAGAAACGGCGTGTATGCCGAGCCCTCAGTGCTAGCCGCGGCGGCAAACGAGTTCGCAGACACTCCGAAGATGATGCAGGCGGCCGAGGAGTTGTACGGTCCCTATCTGTGGGGAAGGTATGACCTGCTCGTGCTTCCGCCGAGCTTCCCGTACGGCGGGATGGAGAATCCGCGGCTGACATTCCTCACTCCGACTGTGATCGCGGGTGACCGCTCGCTCGTCGCCCTCGTAGCGCACGAGCTGGCTCACTCCTGGTCGGGCAATCTGGTGACGAACGCCACATGGAATGACTTCTGGCTCAACGAGGGCTTTACGACCTACTTCGAGCACCGGATCACCGAGCAGCTTTTCGGACGCGAGTATGGCGAAATGATCTGGCAGCTTGGCCTGACAGAGGTGACGGAGGGGCTCGCCGCTCTTCCGCCGGCAGATCAGCATCTCTACTTAAAGCTCGAAGGGCGGGATCCCGACGAGGCGCCATCGACGGTCTACGAGAAGGGGGCGCTCTTCCTGCGTCGCCTCGAGGAGACCGCGGGACGCGAGCGCTGGGATCAGTTCCTAAGGGCCTACTTCGACGCCTTCGCGTTCAAGCCGATGACGACCGAGATCTTCAAGGAGCACCTCGCGAAGTCTCTGCCGGACGTGGTACAGAAAGTCGACATCAACGCCTGGATTCATGGCCCGGGACTTCCCGCGGACGTACCGCAGCCGCGCTCGGAGGCATTCGCGAAGGTCGAGGCGCAGGCGAAAGCGTTCGCTGAAGGGACGGCAGCGTCGGGACTGCAGGCCGATGGCTGGTCGTCACACGAGAAGGTCCATTTCATTCAGTCGCTGCCGCAGCTCTCAGGCGAGCAGATGGCGGCGCTCGACCGGCGATTTGGTTTCACGCGTAGCGGCAACAACGAAGTGCTCTCCGTCTGGCTTCAGAAGTCGGTCGACTCACGCTACAGCGCCGCCTATCCCGCCATCGAACGCTTCCTGACCACGCAGGGGCGACGAAAGTTCCTCAGACCGCTTTACACCAAGCTCGCCGCGAATCCCGCTGACGCGCAGTTCGCCCGAGACGTCTACGAGAAGGCACGTCCGACGTACCACCCCGTCTCGCGCGACACGATCGACACGATCATGAAGTGGAACGAAGGAGCAGCGTCGGGGGGAACGACGACTACGGGGACTGCGACTACAGGGACGACGACTACGGGGACTGCGACCACCGGGACGACGACCACGGGGACGACGCCTGCGACGGGTACTTCAACTGCCGGTCAGCCGCAGGCACCCTGAGCATCGCAGGCGCGCACACGGCCGGTGCTGGGCGGTTGCGCGGCCCCTCACCCGGCCTTCGGCCACCCTGTCCCCGCTAAGGCGGGGAGAGGGGCGACAAAGCTCGTTCCTGTGCAATCCGCGCGCGGGGAATGGGGCGACAAAGCTCACGTTTCGGCGAGAGCGTCCGAGTCAGACGTTACGTAGAGGCGAAAGCTTCCGGTCAGACGTTCGTAGCGCGGGCGTCCTCGCCCGCCGTACCGCGGACGTCCCCGTCCGCAGGAGGGCGTCTCGCCCTCCGAACCGAAGAGAGCGCGTTCTCGAGCGCGCCGCCTACCGTCCCATCTTCGCCAGATTCTCGAAGTACTTTACGAAAGCGACGATTCCGCCGGAAGCCTGCTGCCAGTCGTAGTTCTCGTTCGGGGCGTGGTAGCCGTGCTCCGGAAGCGAAAGCCCGAGGAACATGACGGGGGACTCGAGGACCTTCTCCATCGAAACGACGGCCCCGATCGAGCCGCCCTCGCGGACGAAGACAGGCTCCTTACCGAAAGAGAACTTCATCGCGTCGCGGATTGCGTCGGGCAGAGCCCCGGTCGTGGGCGCCTTGTAAGGCCACATCTGGTTCTCGATCTCGATCTTCACGTCGGGGTTCTTCTGCTTCACGAACTCCCTGACGAGCTTCTGGATCTTTCTCGGGTCCTGGTTCGGCACGAGACGGAACGAGACCTTCACTTCGGCTGACGGAGGGATGACCGTCTTGATGCCGGGACCGGTATAGCCGCCGATGACGCCGTGGACTTCCATCGTCGGCAGGGCCCAGATGCGTCGCATCACATCGAGAGCGTTCTCGGTCCGGAGCGACCGGAAATCATGGTCTTTCTTGAACTGCTTGACCGAGAAGCCGGAGTTCCGGAAGTCGTCGAGCTCTTCCTCCGTCGGCGCCTCCACGTCGTCGTAGAAGCCAGGCATCTTCACTTTGCCGGTTCGGGCGTCATACATCTGCGAGATGAGCTGCATCAGCTCCCCGAGAGGATTCCTGGCAGCTCCGCCGGTAACGCCTGAGTGCTGGTCCGTCTTTGCGGTGCGGAGAGAGAGTGACATCCCCTGCAGACCGCGGAGTCCCGCAGGACAGGCGGGTGTCTGACGCGAAACCCAGATGGTGTCGCTGACGAGGATGTGGTCGGTTGCGAGCTCGTCCGCGTTTCTCTTGATCGCTGATTCGAAATTCGGCGAGCCGATCTCCTCCTCGAGCTCCCACAGCACGTTGATGTTGAGCGGGACTCGCGCCTCGCGTGCAGCACGAATCGCCCAGAGCGCGCTGAGAGCAGGCCCCTTATCGTCGGTGGTCCCGCGGCCGAAATAGCGATCGCCCTTCTTCGTGAAGACGAACGGATCGGTGTTCCACGGCTCGGTCTCGCGCGAGGCCGGCTGCACGTCCAGATGGTTGTAGATCGTCAGGGTGGGAGCCGAGGAGCTCGCCTTGAAGCGGCCGTGCACCATCGGATGGCCATCAGTCTTGATGATCTTCGCCTTGCCGCCGCTGTCGCGGATGAGGCGAACGGCGGCGTCGGCACAGAGGCGGACGTCCTTCTCGTGCTCAGGGTCGGCCGAAACCGACGGAATCTCGACGAACTGCTTCAGGGTCTCTTCGAACCGGCCACGCTCTTTTGCCGCCCAGGCAGCCAGCGCTTTCTTCTCGACGTTCATTCACACTCCTTCAAACGGCGCGACATGCTATCGCAAAGATGGCGCAGGTTCGACGCACGAAACCGTGTCGAACGACGAGCAGCTACTCACGTCCTCGAGAGAATCCATCGGACCGTGCGCGATTCGCAGTTTCACCACCCTGCGGCTGCTCCGCCGTTCCGCGGATCGGAAGCACCGAGCCGCATCCCCGAGACCGGATCAATCATCACGCCATGCGCATCGCCGATGACGGGCGAACTGAACCCTGGACGGGCGCGGAACTGGTGCCCCATCTCCTCGAGAGCCTGCCGGGTATCGGCCTGCAGATCGAATGGCTCCCAATAGATATGGTCCGGAAGCCACTGATGGTGAAAGCGTGGAGCGTCGATTGCCTGCTGCAAATTCATCTCGAAGTCGATGACGTTGACGATGACGTGAAGGACGGTGTTGATGATCGTCGGGCCTCCCAGACTTCCGACTCCGAAATGAAGCTTTCCTCCCTTGAGAACGATGGTCGGGGTCATCGAGGAGAGGGGTCGCTTGCGCGGCTCAATGGCGTTGCCTTCCCCCTGGATCAGACCGTAAACGTTGCCGACACCAGGTTTGGGGGTGAAGTCGTCCATTTCGTTGTTGAGCAGGATGCCTGTGCCCTTCGCGACGACCCCCGCCCCATAACCGGCGTTGAGCGTATAGGTGTTGCTCACGATCGTCCCCTGCGGATCGACGATTGTGTAGTGGGTCGTCTCGGGCGACTCGTATGCCTCCGGCTTTCCGGGCGCGAGCTCGAGGCTGGGAGTGGCACGTTCCGGATCGATGGTCGCCGCGCGGTCGCGTGCCCATTCGCGGCTCGTCAGCGCCGCCACCGGCACGTCGACGAAGTCGGCATCACCGAGAAAGGCCGCCCGATCAGCGAATGCCCGCCGCATCACCTCGGTCATCGCGTGAACGTAACGGGATGAATGCCAGCCCATCTCCTTCAGATCGAGCGGCTCGAGCATGTTCAGCATCGCGATCAGTGCGATCCCTCCCGAAGAAGGAGGAGGCATCGTGATGATCTCGTGGCCGCGATAGGTCGAGCGGAGCGGTTGACGAACCGTCGCTGTGTAGGTGCGCAGGTCCTCGTGGGTGATCAGTCCACCGTTGGCTTTCATGTCCGCGACGATCATCTTCGCGGTTTCTCCTTCGTAGAAATCACGAGGATTCTTCTGAATGCGTGCAAGGACCTTCGCCAGCTCAGGCTGCACGAAGCGCTCGCCCATTTCGTAGAAACGCCCGTCTCGCTGGAAGATCCGGCGGCTCTCCGGGTACCCGGCCATCCGGTCGATGGTCGACTTTGCCCGGAGGCTCATCGAAAGGTGATGACTGACTTCGAATCCTTCGGAAGCGAGCTTCACTGCCGGCTCCACGAGCTCGTGCCATTCGAGCTTTCCATGTCGCTGGTGAGCCATGAAGAATCCAGCCACGGTTCCCGGTACTCCGGCAGCCAGGTGGCCATCCGTCGAGAGCTTCGGAATGACGTTACCTTCTGCGTCGAGGTACATGGTCCGATGAGCCGCCAGCGGTGCGCGTTCCCGATAGTCGATCGCTTCAGTCGCTCCGTCGCCCTTGTGGATCAGCATGAAGCCGCCGCCGCCGATGTTGCCGGCGGATGGCCAGGTGACTGCCAGTGCAAACCCGACTGCGATTGCGGCATCGACCGCGTTGCCCCCCTTCTTCATCACATCGGAGCCGACACGGGACGCGATCTCCGAAACCGAGGCGACCATCGCGTTGCGAGCGCGGACCGGCTCCCGGAATGCAGCGTGAGCCGGCATCGAAAGGGCGAGGACAACGACGACGGCGAGGGAGCGTTTCATGGTGGGGAGTTTAGCGGACCCTTGTCATCCACCTTGTCATCCTGAGCCAAGGACGGCGGCGGCGCCGCGACTGAGGGTGAGAAACCCGGGCCCGAGCCCGCGCCCGGGCCCGGGCCCGGCTTTTCGGGATTGCGACTCGGGCACGGGCGCGGGCTCG
>DASVLC010000020.1:0-33736 GCA_036385045.1 Thermoanaerobaculia bacterium
AGCCCGGAAGCCGTGGCCGGACATCTCGTCCTTTCCGATTCCGCAGCGGCGAAGGCCCGCGAGTACCGCGTTGTTCGACATGGGGCGGGCGCCTCCGCGCCCCGAGGGGAAGACGTACTTGCCGTCACCCGTCACCGGGTGAAGCTTGCGAAGAATCGCGACTGCCTGCCGCGCCAGCGGTACGGTGAGCGTCTGCCCCATCTTCATCCGCCAGCCCGGTATCGTCCATTCGGCTGCGTCGAGGTCGATCTCTGACCAGTGCGCCTGCCGAAGTTCACCGGGACGGACGAACACGAGCGGCGCGAGACGGAGTGCCGACTGCACGATGAGCGTGCCTTCGTAGCCGTCGAGAACGCGCAGGAGTCCGCCGAACCTCTTTGGGTCGGTGATGGCCGCGTGATTTCGCACCTCAACGGGCGCCAGAGCGCCTTTGAGGTCTGCCGAAGGGTCACGGTCAGCCCTGCCCGTCACGACGGCGTAGCGGAACACCTGGCCGCAAATCTGACGGACCCGCCGCGCGGTCTCGTTCGCGCCTCGCGCCTCAATGCGGCGAAGCACCGCGAGAACATCGGGCGGCGCCAGGTCGCGGATCGGCTTCGCCCCGACGAACGGAAATAGGTTGTCCTCCATACGGGAGAGAACGGTTCGGGCATGACCGGCGGTCCACTGCGGCTTGAACTTCTCAAACCACTCCCGCGCGATCGCCTCGAATGTCTCTACCGTAGCTGATCGCGCGGCGCGGCGCTCGGCGGAGGGATCGATCTCGGCGGATACCTTCTTCCGGGCCGCGTCCCGCTTCTCTCGCGCGTCAGCGAGCGAGACTTCGGGGTAGGTGCCGAGCGAGATCAGCTTTTCCTTTCCCGCGAAGCGGTACTTGAAGCGCCAGAGCTTGCCGCCGGCGGGAGTGAGTAGCAGGTAGAGCCCTCGCTCATCCGACATTTTCACTCGCTTCGCGGGAGGCTTTGCCTTGCGGATCGCTGCATCAGTCAGTGGCATCGGAGGGGCTCGCTTTCTCTTTGGGGGTACCTGCTGCGCTGGATTCGCTAATACCCCTGAATCGTACCCCCACGTACCCCCGGATTGCAATGGATCGCGCTGAACCACTCTGAACGCAAAAAGGGCCGAAACCTTTGATTTCTCGTGTGGTTTCGGCCCTTCCTGTACGTCGTTGAATGTCGAATTGGTGGAGGCGGCGGGAGTCGAACCCGCGTCCGAAAACAGTGGCAGCCTGGCTACTACATGCTTGTCTCTCCGATTAATCTCATCTCTGCATTGTCCGGAGAGCGGGAACCGTGCAGAGACCAGCCTCTTGATCTCGTGACGCGTACGTAGGCGTTGTACGTGTCACCAGCTCACATTAATGACACTCGATTCCGCTGCCGTGAGCAGGCGGCGGAGGAGCGCTCACAGGTTTTTAGGCTGCGAGAGCGAAATCGTTATTCGCGTTTGTGTTTTTCAGCTGGTTTTACGAGCGAGCCGAGCTCGGCATGCAACCATGACCCCGACGTGTCCCCGTCGAAGCCGGTGCGCCCCCAATTTGTCAACGAACTGTCTGCCGAAACGGACCAGGGACGATCAGAATTTCGCGAGGGTTCTCTCCACCTGAAGCCGGTACCTCGAATGCAGTATCGTCCGTCTGCCTGAGGATCGACGATGACTGACGACGATATCCGCTCTCTGGTCCGCCGCGCGTTCGACGAGGACCTCCCCGACATCACGAGCGAGGCCATCTTCGCCTTGCAGGATCGTGGTTCCGCCCGCTTCCTCGTCAAAGAGGATGGCATCATCGCGGGGCTCGCTATCATTCATGCGGTTTTCGCCGAACTCGATCCACTGGCCGAAGTCTCTCTCTCGGCCAATGACGGCGATCGCGTACAGCATGGCGATTTCGTCGGGGAGGTGCAGGCCTCAGTGATCGCCCTCCTCGCGGGTGAGAGGACAGCGCTCAATCTGATGCAGCGAGCCTCGGGGATCGCGACGTTGACCCGACATTACGTCGACCGGATCGAGGGAACGAACGCCAGGATCTACGACACACGCAAGACCGCTCCGGGCCTTCGAGCCTTCGACAAGTACGCGGTTCGCACCGGCGGCGGCGAGAACCATCGCTTCGGCCTGCATGACATGTTTCTCGTGAAGAACAACCACATCGACCGAGCCGGTTCGATCGCCGCGGCCGTCGAGCGGATCCGCGCGAAGCAGATGCCGCAGAAGATCATGGTCGAGGTCCGTGACCTCGAGGAGCTCGACGAAACCGTGGCGCTCGCCCCTGATCTGATCCTGCTCGACAACATGACGCCCGACATGATGAGGGAGGCGGTCCGCCGGGTGGCGGGCCGGATTCCTCTCGAGGCCTCCGGCGGGATCACACTCGAGACGGTCCGTGCAGTGGCGGAGACGGGGGTCGATCGGATCTCGATCGGCGCCTTGACGCACTCGGTGAAGGCGCTCGATATCTCGATGAGGATCTCAGCTGCTGAGGACGGGACGTGACACCGTACTCTGCCGCCCAATGGCATGTTCGTTGCCGGGGTCAGTGCGGATGGTTGCGTTCACGATAGCGGTGGTCGATGACGACCCGGCGATACGCCGGCTGGTAGGCCTCTTTCTGCGCCGTGCCGGATACGACCTCATGGAGTGCTCGACTGGTGAAGAGGCGCAGGCCGAGCTCTGGAGCCGTCCCTGGGATCTCGCGATCCTCGATCGCCGCCTCCCCGACATGGACGGTGTGAGCCTGGCTCGCGACCTCAAGGCGAATCCCGACTTTCGTGCGCGTTACGTGATCATGCTGACGGGCGAGTCCGAGCAGGAAGACAAGATCGAAGGGCTCGAGTTGGGAGCCGACGACTACATCACCAAGCCGTTCCAGCTCGGGGAACTGCTGGCGCGGATCCGGGCCGGCAAGCGGATCGTCGATCTGCAGAATGAGCTGATCGAGAAGAACCGGCGGCTCGAGCTCCTTTCCATCACCGACGGTCTGACGAGACTTCATAATCATCGCCACCTGCAGGACGAGCTCGCACGTGCATTTGAGGAATCCCAGCGCTACGAGCGGCCGCTGTCGCTGGCCATGATCGACATCGATTTCTTCAAGAAGTTCAACGATACCTATGGCCACGCGGTGGGAGACGAGGTCCTGAAAAGGGTCGCGGAACTCTATCGCTCGTCGGTCCGATCCACCGATCTCGTTGCGCGATACGGCGGCGAGGAATTCGCCGTGATGATGCCTGAGACAGGGCTGGACGATGCGATCACCTTTGCAGAGAAAATACGGTCTCTGATCGAAGAGACACCGATCGACACGCAGGCGGGAGAGGTGGCAGTGAGCGTCAGCATCGGAGTCGCAAGCATCCCTCACACGAAGATCCGCGCGGCGAAGGATCTCGTCATCGCCGCCGACAAGGCCCTCTACCGTGCGAAGCGCAACGGACGTAATCGGGTCGAGGCGGAGCGGAGACAAGAGGGACTGACGCGCGCGACGAGGACGGTCGCGGGCGAAAAGGCCGTCGCAACCGGCTGAGAATTACTTCAGCTCGGCGGCGGCGAGATCGATCCCTTCCCGCAACTTCGAGACGGAGTCGTCGAGCTTCCCTTCGGCTGGTGCCTGGCCTGAACTGGAGATCTCTTCCACCAGCCGCTCGATCTCGGCGGCGTCGTCTGAGATGTTCTGATACCCGTAGCTGCCGCCTGAGCCCTTGAGCTGGTGTGCCAGATAGGCGAGCCGATCGAGGGACTCAGGGGCCGGACAGTCGGGCAGCAGGGCTTCCATGTCGGCGACCTTCGTGCGCGCCTCTTCCAGGAACTCCCGCTTCAGCTCATCGAACTCGAAATCCGACATTTGTCCGCTGCGCGCTGTTGCACGTGGTATGCCGCACCTCGCCTATGATGGAGTCCTCGTGGCGCCCGAACTTCTGGTCGTACCCGAGGTCGAGCTCGACCTCGAACAACTCTGGACGACGCCCGCGGCGTGCCGTCCCGCGCGGCTGCGACGATCGACCGACGCAGCGCCCCCGCGCCTGGCGACCAGCATTGCCGTCTGGTTCGATGATACCTGTCTGACGGTGCTCTTCTCGGCCACGGACGACCACGTCGTCGCGACGCATCTCGAGCACGACGCCCCTCTTTACGAAGAAGACGTGTTCGAGGTCTTCCTCGCCCCCCAATCCCTCGAGCGCTACTTCGAGATCGAGGTGAGCCCGCTCGGCACGCTGTTCGACGCCGTGATCGACTCGCCCGACGGAGTGCGATCGACGATGAAGGCGGACCGCGGCTGGACTTGCGAAGGCCTCACGGCCGCGGTCCGAAAGGTGACCGAGTCGAACGGCGAACAGTCGATCGACACCCTCGTCCGAATCCCGTTTGCTTCGCTCGGACGGGAACGTCCGGCCCGAGGGGAGTTATGGCGCGCGAACTTCTTCCGAATCGATCGCCATCCTCACTACGCTGACGAGTTCAGCGCGTGGCAACCTACGCTCAGGACCCCTCCTGACTTCCACGTCGCCTCGTTTTTCGGGGCTCTCCGCTTCGAGACCCGAGGCTCATCGTTTGCATAGCGGGGCACATCGAATGCGCACATTCTTCTGCTCGCTCTTTCTCGGATCACTGCTCCTGGTTACGCTTCAGGCTGAAGCGGGGATCTGGGGCGAGCGTGGCATCAGTCGACGGTTCATCGTGGAGGGTGAGCGGCTCTACGCCGCTGACGGCCGAGGAGTCGCCGTCTATGACATTGGAAACCCGTCGGACCTTTCACGGATCCACGTGGAGCGGGGGGACGACGAGACCCTCGATCTCGCACTGGTCGGTACGTCGGACCTGATCGCAGGAACGGTCCGTGGTGTCGAGCGCTTCGCGGTAGCCGCGGATGGATCGCTCATGCGACGTGGCTCGCTGGCGCTCGGCGGTCCGGCCGTCAGGGTCGCCGGCGGCGAGCACTATGCCGCGGCCGCGGTCGGCTCTACGGCGTTCATTCTGACGAGAACCGGGAGCACCTTCGAGATCGTTCGCCAGATCTCGATGAACAATCCGATCGTGGCACTCGCGTTCGTCGATGACTATCTCTACGTCTCGGTGGATCGGGAGGCGACCTATGTTTACGCCGCCGCGACAGGCAGCCAGGTAGCAGTCGTTGCGGGAGCCGACGACTTCGCTCTCGAAGGCACGACTCTCTGGATCGTGGCTGCCCAGCGGGGTCTCCTCGCAGTCGATGTGAGTGATGCCGGGAGTCCGAAGAATCTCCCGCTACCGCTGGAGACGCCGCTCGGGCTGGTGCAGGTTGCCGCCGCGGGATCGCGACTCTACGCTCTGGTCCCTCCCGATCGCGTCCACGTATTCAATGTCTCCTCGGTGACGGCGCCGGTACTGCTGACGACCCTCGAGGGTTGGGCGGAGGTCATCGCTGCCCGCGGGCAACACCTGTTCCTCTCGGGAGGGGCGCTCGACGCGGAGACGCTGCGGTACGAAAGCGGTGTTCCGCTGCGAGCCCTGAACATGACGGTACCCTCAGATCCGCAGGTGGCGGACGAGGTGCAGGATTACGCCGGGCCGGTGAGCGGAGTCTGGACCGACGGCTCGATTGCCTATGTGGTCGATCCGCCGTACTTCCGAGTACTCGACGTGTCGACGACCGCTTCGCCGCGGGAGATCACCTCGATCGCCCTTCCTCCCGACGCACAGGAGAGGGTCCGTGTGAAGAATGGGATGGCGATCGTGTATGGCCGAGGTCTGGTCCATCTGGTTGACGTTTCCCGGCCACTGGCACCGGTCTATGCCGGAACATGGCACGCCCAGGGGCATCCTCCGAGTGATGCGGCACCTCTGGCGGAGAACACATTCGTCGAAGCGAACATGCACAGCGGGCTGCATGTAGTCGATCATACGAACCCGGCGGCAGCGCATCAGGTGGGCGGCCGTATCTGGCACTATCACGCGATTGCCGCTGGAGACGATGCGATCTATGTTCTGCAGGCGTCGCAGTTCCTCGCCTTGAAGGTGGCGAACCGGACGACGGTGATCGACAGCTGGCAGCTGAGTCTGAGAGCGGCCCAGATCGAAATATCGCCGCCGGCAGAGGCAACCCCTCGTTTCGTCGTGACGCGGGGCCTCGAAGGGCTGCATCTGTTTGCCCTCGAGGATCGATTCACACCGCGGCTGGCGATGCATTACCCGGAGATCATGCCGGAACGGATCGGGACCGGCGACGGAGTGGTGTGGCTCGCGATCGATGGTTCCCTCCAGAGTCTCGATCTGGAGGCGCCATCCTCTCCTGTCGATTCGGGCCACCGGGTTACCTCACCTCAGCAGATCTCGGTTGCAGGAGAGAAGGTGGTCGTGGCCGACCGCTATTCGGTCAGAGTTTACGGCCCGGATACCGCCCCGCCGGATGAGCCTCGAATGCGCCGCCGAGCCGTGGGGCGGTAACGCCCATAGCGGCCGCAACCCTTTGATATTCCCATGTTTGCAGCAGCGCTGCTCGAGGCGGCACAGGGAATTGATTCGACTTTTTCTGATTTGTAAACGGCATTCGGGACGATCGGCTGTAGAGTTCGCGGCGGCCAGGATTTCTCTCTCTCACTGATGACACACAGGATCTCCAGAATTTTCATCGTCGCCGTGATCGCTGCCGCGACGCTCTCAGCGGAAGAACCGAAGTGCAGTGCCGCTGCGCGCGAGTGCGATCACCAGATCCGGCAGATGCTCAGGGGCCGCCGTTTTCTCGGCGTCACCGTCGAAGAGCGCGCACCCGGACTGATGATCAAGGCGGTGGTGGCGAACAGCCCGGCTGAACGGGCTGGGCTGCGCGCTGGGGATCGGCTGATTGCGATCAACGGCAAGTCGTTGACTCAGGCGTCCACACGCGACTTCAAACAGACGGTCGCCGAGGCGCGTGATACGGGTCGGCTCTGGATGATCATTTCGCGCGGTGGGGTGTACGCAAAGGTCGAAACGCGACTGGAGCCGTACACGAAAGAGCAAATCGCAAGGATCGTTGCTGCGCACCTTCTCGAGAGTCATACCGCGAAGGCTGGCGTGCAGTGATCGAAGTTTTCTGGCCTGATGCTGAACGAGCTCTTCTCGAAGTTACGACAAGCCTTCCGCCGCGGCGGAGGACGCCCTGACTTCGTCTCGGTTCTGCTGCCGTTCCTGATCATCGTAGCCGCCCTCGGTGCGCTCGCCTGGCGGTCTTATGTGCTGTCGGTGAAGATGGAGCACGGGGCGACGACGATCGCCGAGCAGTACGCCGGCTATGCGGCCGAGATCACCGCGAGACGCATCGATGCCGCGGTGCGGGCCGAGATGACGCTCGCCTCGGATGAATGGCAGCAGATGGAGCGCCAGCTCGGCAACCCGACGACCGCCGGTCTTCGCGACTGGGTGGCCAAACACGAATGGATCGTCGCCGCCATGTACCTGCCGGACTACGATGCCGAGAACTCGCTTTTCGTCGGTGAGCCGTCCGCAAACGCCAAGGGACAGCTGCGCCTCGATCGCGAGTTCTACACGTCCACCGGCACCGTAGGCTACACCTACGATCCCCATCTGCTGCTCGCCGCGGTCAACGACGCAGCCCGCCGGCCACCTCTGGTGCAGAACGAATCGTCAGCTCCGCTGACCATTCAGCAGCAAGCCGACATCAGCCTCGTCTATAAGCCCGTCGAAGGTGTCGAGAAGCTCGACGACGGTTTCTCGTTCGTCTCTTCACTCGCTGCTCCCCTCTCCTCCTTCGGAGTTCGAGCCGTCGTTCGGACGGTGTACGTCGGTGGCAAGGGATGGCAGAACCAGCGGGTCATGAGCCTCTGGGTCAGCCTGCTCGCGCTCGTGCTGACCGGAATCGGTGCGCTCCTCGCGTTTCGAGGTATGAAGAAGGAAGCGGAGACGATGAGTCTCCGGGGAGCGCTGATCGCAAACGTCTCTCATGAGTTGCGGACGCCTCTTTCGATGATCCGGCTCGGGGCGGAAACCCTCAAGCTCGGGCGGTTGAAGGAGAAGGAGAGAAAGGACATCGAGGATCAGATCCTCCGCGAAGTCCTCCTGCTGTCGCATCTGGTCGAGAACGTTCTCGACGTCGCACGAATGCAGAACCACAGCGAGCGAGCGCTCGCCTTCACACCGGTTGGTCCGCGGGAGCTGGTCCGCTCACTCATCGCTACCTACGAGTCATGGATCGAGAGCCGCGGCTTCACCGTTTCTCTCGATCTGGACGAAACGGTGGCGGAACAGATGTGGGACCGGGACGCCGTTTCCCGGGCGCTGCTCAACCTGATCGATAACGCGATCAAGTATTCAGGCGAGGAGAAGAAGGCAATCGAAGTCGTGCTGCGCCAGACGTCCGAGCATGTGATCCTCGAGGTGAAGGACCACGGCATCGGTATCGGCGCGGAGGACGTCGCTCGAATCTTCGACCCCTACTACCGGGCGCAGTTCTCCGACACCATCACGCGTCGTGGGGCCGGCCTGGGGCTGACGCTCGTTCAGCAGATCGTCTCCTCTCACGGCGGCCGCACCGAGGTCGAGTCGACGATTGGTGAAGGATCGACATTCCGGCTGCTTTTCCCCCGCACCAGCGAAATGGCAGCCCCACTCCCGGCGATCCACCAGCCGCGGGAAGCGTTCTAGAATGCCCAATACGTAAACCCGGAGCGCCGGACCGCGTAACATAGCGGGCGGGGAGAACTGAATGACGAGGATTCTGATCGTTGAGGATGAGGCCGGACTTCGGCAGGGACTGGAGATCAACCTGCGCCACGAGAACTACGAGACGGTGACGGCCGCCGACGGTGAAGAGGCGATCCGTCTGTTCCACGCCGAGAATCCCGATCTCGTGCTTCTCGACCTGATGCTGCCGAAGAAGAGCGGGTTCGAGGTACTGGATCACATCCGGAAGGTCTCGAGAATTCCGGTCATTCTGCTGACGGCGAGGGGCCAGGAAACCGACAAGGTTCGAGGCCTCCGCGGCGGCGCCGACGACTACGTCACCAAGCCGTTCGGTGTGCAGGAACTGTTCGCACGAATCGACGCGGTCATCAGAAGGAGCGAGGCGGCAAATTCCGGCTCCCGCGCGATCTGCGAAGACGCGATCATCCGTCTGGATCCAGCCACGCGAGAGGCGACCGCAAACAATCAGGCGCTCAAACTCTCACCGAAGGAGTTCGATCTCCTGATGTACCTCTTCAAGAACAGAGAGCGTGTGGTTCCGCGCGATGAGCTTCTCTCTCGCGTCTGGAACTATCGCGTCGATCTCAATCTCAACAGCAGGACAGTCGATACGCACGTGACTCGACTGCGCCGGAAGTTGCAGAAGGCGGTCGGCACGGACGCTGCGGTGATCGTGGCTGTCGCAAAGATCGGGTATCGCTATCTGGGCGAAGCGAGCGGTCCCGTGATCGCGCACTGACGTCCTCTGTACGCCGCGAGAAGCAGAGGTCGACTACTCGGCATCCTCGAACCGATAGCCGTAACCGATCACGGTCCGGATCCGGTCCTTGCCGATCTTCTTTCGCAGGTTGCGGATGTGAGCGTCGACGGTGCGGGTCTCGACGTCGTCGGCCACCTGCCACACCTCCGACAGGATCCGGTCGCGTGAGACGACTGCCGGCCGGTTGCGGACGAGCATCCAGAGAAGTTCGAGCTCTTTCTTCGCGAGCTTTACCTCTTCGCCGGCGACGTGAACCCTGAGCGTCCGTCCATCGATTCGCAGATGTCCGTCGTCGTAGACGGCTCCGTCTCGCTCGTCGACTTTGGAACGACGGAGAATTGCGGCGACGCGTGCGAGCAGTTCTCTGACGCTGAAAGGCTTGAGAAGGTAATCGTCCGCGCCGAGCTCGAGACCCATGATCCGGTCCTGTTCGGACGTTCGTGCCGTGAGCATGAGAACCGGCAGCTTCGAGGTGGCCTGATGACGCCGGATCTCTCTGCAGATCGTGAAGCCATCGAGATCCGGAAGGTTCAGGTCGAGAACGAGGAAGTCGAAACCACCCTGCTGTACGCCGAGCAGACCTTCATGCCCGTTGTTGAAGGCGTCGACCGCATAACCTTCGCGCTCGAGATTGACACGGATGGTGAACGCCAGGTCGGCGTCGTCTTCGATCAGTGCAACGCGAATGTCAGGACGGCTCATTGCTGTGTTTGATGACTTTTCCCTCGGTGAGAAAAACCACCATCTCGCAGATGTTCGTGGCCCCGTCGGCCATCCGCTCGAAGTACTTGCCGACGAACGTGAGACGAATGGCGCGCGAAATGTTGCGTGAGTCTTCGAGCATGTATGTCAGCAACTCCCGGAACGACTGTTCCGTCAGTAAGTCGACCTCGTCATCGCGCGCGATGACCTCGCGAGCGAGCGTTGGATCACGGCGGACGAAGGCGTCGAGCGACAGGCGGACCATGTCCTGTGCGTTGCGGGCAAGCCGCGTAATCTCGACCAGCGGCTTGAGTGGTGGCTCGACATTAAGCTCGATCGCGCGCTCGCAGACGTCGACCGCAAGGTCGGCGATCCTCTCGAGCTCGGGGGTGATCTTCATCGCGGCAGCGACGAACCGAAGGTCGACCGCGGCCGGCTGCATCATGGCGATGAGCTCGATCGTATGCTGATCGATCTCCAGCTCCATCTGATCGATCTCGTTGTCCGCGTCGATGACGCGGTGTGCCGCTGCTGTGTCCCGCTCGAGCAGTGCCCTGATGGACTCATTGATCTGATCCTCCACCATCGCACCCATGCGGAGGAGCATTTCCTTCAGATACTCGATTTCAATGTCGAAGTGGCGCATATTGGTCACTCGATTCCGCGGTCAGACGGGTCGAGCCGACGGCTCGAGGTGCTCACCCGTTCGCGGCAGTCGCTCATCCAAATCTTCCTGTGATGTAGTCCTCGGTCAGCTTCTCTTTCGGAGTCATGAAGATGGTCTTCGTTTCGTCGTACTCGACGATCTTACCCAGCATGAAGAACGCGGTTCGGTCCGAGACGCGGGCCGCCTGCTGCATGTTGTGAGTAACGATCACGATCGTGTAGTTGTTCTTGAGCTCGTAGACGAGATCCTCGATTTTCTGTGTGGCGATTGGATCGAGAGCCGAGGCAGGTTCGTCCATCAGGAGAACCTCCGGGTCTACGGCCAGCGCTCTCGCGATACAAAGACGCTGCTGCTGGCCCCCCGACAGTGCGAGAGCGCTGCTGTGGAGCCGGTCCTTGACCTCGTCCCAGAGCGCGGCACGCCTCAGTGACCGCTCGGCCGTCTCGTCGAGAACGCGCCGGTCCTTCACCCCGGCGATCCGGAGCCCGTACGCGATGTTCTCGTAGATGGACTTCGGGAACGGGTTGGATTTCTGAAAGACCATCCCGACCTTCCGTCTCAGCGAAACGACATCGACTTTCGGGTCATACAGATCCTGGCCATCGATCGCCATATGCCCTTCGGCCCGAGCGCCCGGAATGATGTCGTTCATCCGATTGATCGAGCGCAGAAACGTCGATTTTCCGCATCCTGAAGGGCCGATGAGCGCCGTGACCTGATTCTCTGGAATCGCGAAACCGAGCTCGTGGAGAACCTTGGTCTCGCCGTAGTAGAAGCTGAAATCGCGGACCTCGATCTTGCTCGTCGTCGGACGGTTCGTTTCACGCCCTGATGTCGTGTCTGCTGGCACGAGGTCCATTGTAGTCATCGCTATCCCCGAAGCCGCGAGCGAGTTCTCGAGCGAATGATCACGCCCGTCAGGTTTAGAAGGAAGGTCAGGGCGAGCAGAACGAAAACAGTCCCGTAGAGCATGGGTTTGGTCGCTTCCACGTCGGGCGACTGCGTGGAGAGAATCAGGACGTGATACCCGAGGTGCATGAACTGGTCGCTGAGACGGCCGGGCAGGAACGGCAGGTAATACGCCGCACCGGTGAACAGAATTGGCGCGACCTCACCCGCCCCGCGCGAGATGCCGAGAATCCCGCCCGTGAGAATGCCTGAGAGCGAGCCGGGCAGAACGACCCGGCGGATCGTTTCCCACTGTGTGGCGCCGAGAGCGAGCGACGCTTCCCGGAGCTCGGCAGGAACGGTGCGCAGCGCCTCTTCCGTCGCCACGATGACAGTCGGCAGCGTCAGCAGCGCCAGCGTGCAGGCCGCCCACAGCAGCGAGCCCTGTCCCCAGACCACTTCGCCGGGGTTCGCGGCGTTGTCCATCGCTCGCCCGATGAACTGGATGAAGAACCCCAGTCCAAACAGGCCGAAAACGATCGAGGGTACACCGGCCAGATTGGCAACGGCGCTCCGCGTGACCGTCGCAAGCAGTGCCGACATCGCCCGGAAGAATAGACGCGTTCGCCCTGCACGTCCTTTTGAAACCCGGTAGCGCCGCCAGGCGAGCGCAAGCCCTTCCGCAGGGGTGTACTCGTGCAGGTAGATTGCGGTTGCGACCCCCAGCGGTACGGCGGCAACGGACATCAGCAGGACGAGGGCCGCCGTACCGACGATCGCCGGCATGATGCCGCCTTCAGTCAGTCCAGCGCGGGGCGCCTGCGTGACGAACTCCCAGGTGACGGTCTTGACGCCGTGGATCACGATATTGCCGATGATCACCGCGAGAATCGCCAGGATGACGAGGACGCTGAAGCCGAGCAGAAATATCGCCAGTTTGTCGGCGACCCGCTTGCCACCCTTCGCTCCGACTAGAGAGGCGGAGTTGAGCGGTGCGGGCTTCATGTCGCCGCTCCCTGCATCCGCCGCTGCATCCGCTTGATGACCCACAGACCGAGCGTGTTGCTGACGAACGTGATCACGAATAGAAGCGTTCCCATGAAGAAGAGCGCTGCATAGTGCGGGCTTCCTACGACGACCTCACCCATTTCCGCCGCAATTGTCGCGGAGAGCGTACGAAGCGGGTCGAGAAGCGAGAACGACGTGATTGCCGCATTGCCTCCCGCCATCAGCAGGATCATCGTCTCGCCGATCGCGCGTCCGAACGCGAGCACGAACGAGGCGAATACCGCCGGAGCGGCTGCTGGAAGAACGACCTTCCATGCCGTCTGGAATCGCGTGGCCCCCAGAGCGTACGAGGCTTCGCGGAATGATCGCGGCACTGCCGAGAGCCCATCCTCGGAGATTGTGTAGACGATCGGAATCAGTGCGAAGCCGAGGGCTATACCTGCATTGACGGCATTGAGCCGGTAGACGAATCCGAACGCCTCCTGAAGCCATGTCGCAAGAACAATGAGCGCGAAGAAGCCCATCACGACCGACGGAATCCCTGCAAGGAGCTCAATGGCCGGCTTCATCACCTCGCGCAGTCGCGCCGGCGCGAATTCCGAGGAGAAGAGCGCTGCGGCTACACCAAGCGGACAGGCGAATAGAAGTCCGACGAACGTTGCCTTGAGCGTACCGAGAATCAGGGGCCAGAACGACATCTTCGGAATCTCGGCTGTCGGCTGCCAGACGAACCGTTCCATCAGCGTCGGACCGGGCTGATGCTCGACAAACATCTTCCCGACGCTGACCTCCTCCTTCACCGAGGCACTGGTGAAGATCGGCACTGCTTCCTTGAAAGTGAAAAGGAAGATGAGCGCGATGAAGACGATTGCAATCCAGCCCGCGAGCGAGAAAACACCCGCCATCAGCGCATTCATGCGCTGACGGCCGCGCTCGCGTGTCTCGAATCGTGAGGGTTGGCGCATCGCTATTGCACGGCAGCGGCGTCAGTGTCCGTCGATTCGGCACCTGCACGCTTCGGCAGGGGGTAGTAGCCTACATTCTCGACCACCGCCTGGCCCGTGGGAGAGATCGTCCATTCAACGAACTGCGTGATCTCCGGACGTGAGTTCTCGAACCAGTAGAAGTAGAGATTCCGGCTGACCGGATAGGTGCCGTTTGCGACGTTCTCCTCTGTCGGAGCGAAGGCCGGAGAGGATGCTTCCGCCCGCACCGCGAGTGTGTGGACGTCCGAGGCGTAGGCGATACCACCGTAGCCGATGCCGTTCACGTCACGCGATACTGCGTTGATCACCGCGGCCGTGCCGGAGAGAGTCTGCACCCGCGGCGTGAAATCGGCCTTCTGCAGGACATGCTCTCTGAAGTACTCGTAGGTGCCCGAGTTGTTCTCGCGGCCGTAGATCACGATCGTGCGGTTCTCGCCGCCGAGCTGACTCCAGTTGGTGATCTTGCCGGTGTAGACAGCTGCGATCTGCTCGATCGAGAGTTCTTTGATCGCGTTGCTTGCATGCACGAACACGGCGAGGGCATCAAGCGCCACCGAAGTCTCGATCAGTTTCGAGCCGCGGTTCTTCTGCGCGGACTCTTTCTCCGCGTCCTTCATCGGTCTCGAGGACTGCGCGAGGTCGACGGTACCGTTGATGAGAGCGGCGATTCCGGTTCCGCTCCCTCCACCGTTCACCTGGAGCACCACGCCAGAGTGCTGACGCATGTACTCCTCGGCGAAACGCTGGCCGAGGATGACCATCGTGTCCGAGCCTTTGATCGTAATCGGACGATTGCTGGCGGCGCGTGGGGTGCCGTCGGCAGCCTGTCGCTCACCTCCGCCACACCCAGGAAGGGCGAGGGCGAGACCACACACGAGTAGCGTTCGAAGCGTCTGTTTCATGCGGCTGCACTGTAGGAGGCCGGTGTGCGGCTAAGGGGCAGAGAACGTAAATTCGGTGTAAACCGGCCGAGCCGGCCTCAGCCAGTGAGCTGGCTGCCTGATTGCAGCGGTATACGTCATGGGCGAGACCGACGAAGGGTCCATACTTCTGCAGCAGTTCGAGGCGCCGTTCAACGATGGATCGGGCGAGAAGTACACGGTTTACGTCTATGGGCGGACCAGGCCCGGCGACAACTGGAAAGGCTGGCTGGTGTTTGAGCGTCACTCCGATGGCACGCGGCTGTCGACCGGTGTCGAGACAACACAGCCGAACGCCGAAGCGGTCACTTACTGGGCCACAGGCCTGAGTACGGCCTACTTCGAAGGCGCTCTGAATCGGGCGCAGAGTCCTCCATCAAAACCGCGCTCAGCTACGGTAGTCGCCGCCCCTCCACACCGAACGCTCTCGGAGATCGAGCGTGCGGTCGTCGCCTGCTTCAGCCGCCGGCACCGCACTCGCCTGCAGACCCGGTCCATTATGGACGACCTTCCTGACGCTCACGCCGACGTCGTACGCGCCCTCGAGGATCTGGAAAAGCAGGGCGGGCTGCTGGTCAGACAGACCGAGGAGGGAACAGACTGGGTGCTGCTCACCGAGAACGGCGTCGAAGCTGCGGGAGTGGGCGATGTCCCCCGCACTGGCACGATCGAACGGCAGGCGCCCTCGAGACGTCACTGAAGCGCTTCCCAACGACGTCTGCAATTCACGAGGATCGAGCCGCGCATCCCCACGACGTTGTGTAGCATTGGGACCGAAATCAATTCGGCTCTGCGCTCCACGAAAGGCGAATTCAATGGACGTCGTCCCCCCCAGTCGAGGTGCGATCATGCGGTACGTTGTCGGGCTCACAGCAGCCAGCGTGCTGGCTCTGCTCATCTGGCCCGGCGCGCTCCGCGCGCTTTTCGATAGCCGCACCTTCATGCCTCACGCGTTCTGTTACCGATGGGACAGCCGGCTACTATGGATAAACGGGCTCTCGGATGCCCTGATCGGTCTTTCCTATATCGCGATCTCGGCAATGCTCGTGTTGCTGGTTCATCGCGCGCGACGCGACATCCCCTTCTCATGGATCTTTCTCGCGTTTGGAATGTTCATCGTCGCCTGCGGCGGGACGCACATCATGGAAGTCGTGACGCTCTACATGCCGGCGTACTGGTTCTCCGGCGCGGTGAAGATCGTGACGGCCGTCGCCTCCGTCGCGACGGCTCTGGTGCTTCCTCCGATGATTCCAAAAGCGCTGGCGATGGTCAGGGAGGCGAAGAAATCGGAGGAACGGCGTGTGCAGCTGCAGGAGCGTCTCGAGGCTCTCGAGAAAGAGCGAGCGGCGCGCGCTGAGGCCGAAGAGGCGAGCCGGTCGAAGGACGCGTTTCTTGCGACGCTCTCGCACGAGCTCCGGACACCGATGACGTCGGTACTCGGCTGGGCCTCGATGATCAACTCTGGTGAGCTGGACGAGGAGACGGAACGGCTCGGTCTGGCGGCGATCGAGCGAAGTGCTCGTGCTCAGGCACAACTGATCGACGACCTGCTCGATGTCTCCCGGATCGTCACGGGAAAGATGTCGCTCGACTCGCGGGTCATCGACGTGAATGACGTGATGCGGTCCGCCGTCCACGCGGTCCATCCGACCGCCGAAGCGAACGGTGTAGTCCTGCAAGCTGCCTATGGAACCATCAGGCGGCCGTTGATCGCCGATCCCGCCCGCTTGCAGCAGGTGTTCGTCAACCTGCTGACGAACGCGATCAAGTTCACGCCTGAGAGAGGGCATGTGACGATCGCCTCCGCCTCCGATGGCGATGAGGTCGTGGTGACAGTGAGTGATACGGGAGTCGGAATCAGCAGTAACTTTCTGCCGAGGATTTTCGACCGCTTCAGCCAGGCTGACGAGTCCAGCACACGCGCGCACGGCGGCCTGGGACTCGGCCTTGCGATCGCACGCTCGATCGTGGAGCTTCATGGGGGTACCGTCGGAGCTGCGAGCGATGGGGAGCATCTCGGCGCCGCGTTCACTGTGCGGCTGCCGCTGGCGTCCGCGCCGGCGGAACTTCCAGGCGCTCAGAAAAGGGAGACGACGATCAAAGACCTCGCCGGCGCGCGAGTGATGCTCGTCGAAGACGACCAGGCCGCGCGCGAAATGCTCACGTTTGCGCTCCGGCGGGCCGGAGCCGTCGTGAAGGCTTACGAGGGAACTGCCGATGCGCTCGAAAACTTCGACGCGTCGCAGATCGATGTCGTGCTCACCGACATCGCGATGCCAGGCGATGACGGAGTCGCGCTGCTCAGGAAGATCCGGCTGGCCGAATCGCCAGCGGGACGTCGCGTACCGGTCGTCGCCGTTACCGCACTTGCCGGAGAAGATGAACGGAAGAGAATTCTGGACGAGGGCTTCGACGACTTCGTTCACAAGCCACTGGAGCTCGCGGAGCTCGTCGCAGTAGTTGCGCGCCACTGGCGCTCCTGATCTTCGACGATCCCGTTTTCAGGCTTCCGGCTCATGAGCCGGATCGATGTTTGTCATCTCGGCGACTACGAGCCGCTTGCCTGCTTCGGCCTTGACTTGGTCAGCGCCAATGCGGCCTCGACGCAATGTCATCGCCCCCAGCAGCGCGATGAAAACGGCCGCCGCGGACGACGCCCAGATCAGCCGCAGCGTTCGCTGCAACGCTCCCTGCATCCCAGCCAGTTCGGCTGCCGTCAGACCCGCACGCCCGGCCGGATTGACGAGAGCATTCGGATCTGCAGCGAACTCCGAAAGGCCGGCGGCGAGCACGGCTCCCAGCAGCGCGACTCCGAGAGCTCCTCCGATGGAGCGGGAGAACTGATTCAGAGACGTAGTGATCCCGAGTTGGTCGCGTGAGACTGAATGCTGAGATGCGATCAGCAGAGTCAGCATCGTCAGTCCGAGTCCAGCGCCGATCAGAACCAGCTCCAGCGTCAGCAGCAGCTTCGGAGTTGTCGGGGTGAACGTTGCGAGCGAGACAAACCCGACCAGCATCAGCGTCAGGCCGCTGAGCACCAGACTCCGTGATCCGAGCCGGGTGATCAACCGGCCGCCGATGATTGAGGAGAGCACCCAGGCGAGCATCAGGGGAGTGAGGAACGAGCCGGCCTCGGTTGCCGTCGAGCCGAACACGCCCTGCGCCATCAGCGGCACGAACGTGATCGCCGCGAACATGGCGATTCCGGCGAGGAACCCAACGCCGACCGCGACCGCGACGACACGGTTGCGGAACAGGACGAGGGGGACGATCGGATCCGCTGCTTTCTGCTCGATACGTATGAAGATCACGAGAAGCACGATCGCGACCGCAAGGAGAGTCAGTGCTCTTGGCTCCATCAAAGCCTGCGGGGATTGTCCTTCGCCTAGAACGAGGAGCAGCAGGGTCACTCCCGCCGTCATCACGACGGCTCCGGCGTAGTCGATGGCTGGTCGCTTCTGTCTCGGCGGCTCCAGGAGTGCGATGCCGATGATCGCAGCGGCGATGATGCCTACAGGCAGGTTGATAAAGAAGACCCAGCGCCAGGAGAGGCTATCCGTGATGAATCCGCCGATCAGCGGACCCAGGACGCTCGAAACGCCCCATACGCCACTGAAGAGCCCCTGCATTCTTCCCCGCTCCGCGAGAGTGAAGATGTCCCCCACGATCGTCATGGCGAGCGGCACGAGCGCCCCTGCCCCAATCCCCTGCACCGCGCGCGCGGCAATCAGTTGCGTCATCGACTGGGAGAATCCGCAGGCCGCGGATCCGAGGAGAAAGATGGCGATTCCGATCTGATAGAGAAGTCTGCGGCCGAACAGGTCCGAGAGCTTCCCCCAGATCGGCACCGTGACGGTCGACGTGAGCAGGTAAGCGGAGAACACCCAGCTGTAATGGGCGAGGCCTCCGAACGCGGCGACGATCGTCGGCATCGCCGTTCCGACCACAGTCGCCTCCATTGCCGCCAGCAGCATCCCGGTCATTACGCCGGCTGTTACAGCCCAGCGTCGCCGGGAGGACATCACGAGCATCGGCAGCTATTCTCCACGATAAACCCCGTCCCGGCTGGACACCGGAGTGAAAGCGCCGAATACTCTCACCTCAATGCCGAAGCCGAAACCTGATGCTCTGCCGCCTTCCGAGAGATTCGTCGTCCTTCTACGCCACGAGGCAGCGGAGGAGACTCCCGTGGGCGGAACCGATGAGGACCGGATCCTCACCGCTGAGGGGCACGCGCGGATGAAGAGAAACGCGCAGGGACTGGCGCGAGTTCTTCCGCGAGCGCAGGCGATCTATTCGAGCCCTCTGGTCCGCGCCACGCAGACTGCCTTGTGGGTTGCCCGAGCCTATCGTTCGCGAGTCGAGGTCACACAAAGCAGCCTGCTGTCACCTGGATCCTCGCTCGGCGAGTTGCTCGACTTCATTCGGGAGACTAGTCGCAAGCGAATCATCCTCGTGGGCCACGAGCCGGAACTCGGCGCCACGTTTCGCGCTCTCACCGGAGTGCGGACCGGCGTGCAGTTCAGAAAGGGGGGAGCGATTGGTATTCGACTTCTCCCCGATGGCTCGGGCATCCTCGACTGGATTCTCCCTCCCGAAGTCCTGAAAAAGCTGGCTGAGTGAGCCGCAGGATCAGAAGCTGAACTGATAGCGGATCGTCAGAACGTCATCGTCCGGATCGTTGATCTGGTTGCGCGGCGCCTCGTAGGCGAACATCACTTTACTGTTCGCGTCCCAATGGAAGATGTACGAACCTCCGAGCGTCCGAGTGGCGTTGCGGGCGACATCGGTGTCGGGGTCGTACTGGTCCGTCCGGAGGATGAGCTGATGCCTGGTCCCGATGTTCTGTACGGCATACAGGTACCAGCCGGCGACGTCGCGTGAGGTGGCCAGACTGCTTCCGGAGGAAGGTGCCTGTCTGCCGGTGATGTATTCACCGCGAAGAGCGAGACCGTTGACGGGAGTCTTCCACTGCAGGTCGATGCCCTCACGCTCTTTGTCGAACTCGACGCCGCGCGGATTGAGATCGGTCGCGACGAGCTCGTGCCCGCGATAGATTGATGCACCGGCGTTCAGCTGTCCGAATGACCAGGATGCTCTGCCTACGAAGTCTTTCCTGCTGTTGGCGTCGAACGACTGTGTCGTACCGGTGCCGTTGACGATTGCGACCTGATAGCGGAAGCGGTCCTGCAGACCGAGACCGGAGAGCATCACACCGCGATCGCGAACACCTGGGAAAAGTGTCTGCACGGCGCGTGACCGCTCGGGCATCTCCCGCGCGTTCGACGACTGGAGCAGTTCGAAGCCGAAGGGCCAGGTGAACTGACCCGCCGTAAGCGTGTGCTTCCAACTGGTCCATGGTTCCGTAAGCTCCAGGTAGCCGTCCTTCAGCGAGACGCCGGAGCTCGTGATGTCGGGTTGAACGACGAAACGCGAGGTCGGCAGGACCTGGTAGGTGAACTTCACGCGTGCACGCCGGACGGAGAACTGGTCCCGGTTGCGGGTTGAGGTGCCGGTGAGCTCGTCGGACGATGATTGATCGTCGACGAACTGCGGCTGAATGTATCCGCTCAGGCGCATTCTGCGGAGCACTTCGAGATTCTTGCGAAGAGTGGAAACGTCTTCGCCGAGGCTCTTCACCTTCTCCGCGATCTTTTCGCCGCTGATCCCTTCCTGAGTCGGCTGCGGGTCGGGTTTCTGTGACTCGCCCGTAAGGGACGGAGGTACATCCGCTGGTACCGGCTCCCGGGACTCGTAGGCTCCGGCCGGTCCGGTGACCAGCGCAACGACGATGAGGATCCAGATCGTCTTCAATTGCATGCTCTTCACTCCTGCTGCGTGCGTATTCTCCGCGAGCGTTGAAAAGGAACAACGTGGTGAGTGTGAAGAGTGCGTAAACAGTTCTCGCGAGACGCTTGACACACGAAGGGGGGGCGAGCGTCACCAGCCTACGGCTGCGGTGCCAGCTCGAGCGGCAGACGAAGGGTAAAGGTCGAGCCCCGACCTTCCTCGCTTCGTACCTGTATCGTGCCGCCGTGGGCCTCGACGATCGCCTGCGCGATGTAGAGGCCGAGGCCGAGTCCACCGTAGTAGCGGCTCGAAACGTTCCTGGCCCGATGGA
Source organism: Thermoanaerobaculia bacterium (assembly GCA_036385045.1). Taxonomy (GTDB): domain Bacteria; phylum Acidobacteriota; class Thermoanaerobaculia; order Gp7-AA8; family Gp7-AA8; genus QHVT01. The sequence goes on from DASVLC010000020.1 coordinate 20,705, forward strand.
AGCGTTCGAAGAGCAGAGGGATCTCATCCTCGGGAATCCCGATGCCGAAGTCAGTGATCGAGGTGACTACGAAATCTCCATCAGCGGAGATCGTTACGTCGACGTCAGAGCCATCAGGAGAGTACTTGAGAGCGTTCGACAGGAGATTGTCGACGACCTGCCGGATGCGGTCCGGATCCGCAACGAGACACATACCTTCGATGCCGGCCTCGAACCGGATCGCCCTGGTCGTGTGTTGAATGCGGAACGCCGCGACTCTGGCTTGAATGAACTCGACCCAGGAGATTGACTGCGGATGGATGTGCAGCCTCTTCGTCTCGATGCGGGAGACATCGAGCAACTCGGAGATCAACCCCATCATCCGTTCGATCTCGCCGAGCACCGCTTTGATGTAGGTCGAACGGTCAGTCGGAGCGAGGTCGTCGATCGTCTGCGCGAGCAGCTGGGTATAGCCTTTGATGGTCGTCAGCGGAGTCCTGAGCTCATGCGATGCGACCGAGAGAAACTCGTCCTTCTTGCGGTCGAGCTCCTGGAGAGCCGTGATGTCGCGGATCACGAGGACGGCTCCAACTACGCCACCGCTCTCGATGGGAGCCGCAGCAATCGAAAGATCGAGATCTTCACCGGTGAGCAGATGATTTCCAATGACCAGATAGTCGGGAACCGAGATTCCAGCCAGCGCTCTGGCGTGCGGCATGTCGCGTGGCGCGATCGTCCGCCCATCGGGAGTGCGCAGCCGCAGACTCTCGAAGGAGCCGTGTTCGATTGCCTCGGCGCGCGAGGCGAGCCCGAACATGTTCAGCGCGGCCTGATTGACATCGACGACGTTGCCGCCGGCGTCGTAGACCCACAGCCCGTCGGTCATCGAACCGAGGATCGAGTCGAGGCGCGCGGAGCGCTCGGCCATCATCGCCGCGAGATTCTCGATCTCGCGTCGAGCCCGGACCTGCTCGGTCACGTCCTGAACGAGAACCGTGAGGCTCTGCGTGATGCCTGAGAAGCGGCCGCGGGCGACCGAGATGATCCGATTGAAATAGAGCTCTCCGACCCGGAGCTCTTCCTCGATCCGCGGCTCTCCCGAATCGGCGATCTGTTTGAGCATCCGGTCGATGCCGGGGAGAACTTCTGCCGCGCGCAAGCCGATGACACCGTCATCGAGAGCGAGCCGGCTGAATGCCTCGCCGAACTCGATGAAGCGGGTGTTCGCCAGTTCGAAGCGCAGTTCGTCGGCGGAGATCACGGCGATCCCGATCGGCGCGCTCTCGAGTACCGCTTCGAGCCGGACGCGCGCATCGACTTCACGTCGCGCCAACTCCTCCGCCGCACGGTGTCCTTCCTGTGCGATACGTGTCAGCCGGTGAATGTGGCTCGCGGCGGCGATGCGTTCGGCGATCGAGCGGCCGAACTCGAGATCCTCGGCGTCGAAGTTCCGGCGCGGGTTCGACTGCGACAGGATGATCGCTCCGATCCGCTCTCCGTACGACTCGATCGGATAGGCGATCAGGCTCTGCTCCTCGAGGTCGGCTTTGACCGCCCGTTCCTGCTCGTCCCGCGCAAAATCGAGCAGCGCATCGCCGCGGACCTCGTAGAAGAGCAGCGGCTGGCCGATCTGAAACACCGTACCGGCCAGTCCTTCTCCCGGGCGGTACGGGTGCGTCGCAAAGTAGCTGCGGTAATGCTCCATGCTGGTCTTTGAGGTCCCGTACCCCACCAGTTCCAGCGTTCCTCCCTGGTGATAGAGATAGATGCGGACCGTACCGTCGATCGCGTGAGCGACTCTGGTTGCCGGCTCGTCGAGATCGTCGAAGTTCGGCGACATGGCGATGATCTCGAGCCCCAGGTTCGCGAGGCACTCGGCACGACGGCGGCGGCGAGCCTCCCTCTCGGTCCCCTGCCTGTCCTCAGTGACGTCGCGCGAGAGGACGACCGACCCGATGATCCGATCACTCTCGTCGCGAATCGGAACGGCGCGCAGATTCACAACCCTCTCATCGCCGCTCCGCGGGTCACTCACGACATAGTCCGAGCGGACCGACTCTCCCTTCAACGCTCGCATCGCAGGCAGGTCGTCCGTCTCCACTCTGCGACCATCGAGATAGCGATGCTCGCTGCCAGGCTTCCCCTCACGACCCTGTGTGAACAGCACCCCGGGCTCTCTCTGGGCGGAGGCGTTCATCCGCTCGAGGCGGCCGGTCGCGTCGTAGATTGCCGCTGACTCTGGGATCTGGTCGAGGATAGCCGTGACTTTCGCCATCTCGCTCACTGCACGGCTGTGCAGCAGAGTATTGTTCAGCGCGAGCGTCGCGTAACGACCGATCTCGCTGAACAGCAGAAGGTCGTCCTGAGACCACTTGCGACCCGCTGCGCGATCGTGAACTCCAAACGCCCACGGGTGGCCCTCGCGCGGACGAAGCATCTGCATCATCGCGCTTCCCACCTGAAAGCGGCTTGTGATGGACGGATCGAGATCGGGATCGTCACCGGAGACCACGATCGGCCCCGTGGCGTTCTGCGCTCTCTGAATCAGTGCACGAGAAGTCGAAAGTGGTACCGGCGTACGGTCGTAAGCATCTTCCTCGACACCGGGCGCCGAGGTGCTGAGTACGACATCGGCGGAGAGTGCGTTCTCGTGGATGGGATGCAGCAGCCAGGCGCGGTCGACATTCAACTCGGCCCGCGTGATCGCGACGATACGCCGCAGCACCTCACGCAAGTCGAGAGTACCGGTGAAGGATTCGAGAACGTTCGAAAGAATTCTGTAGCGTTGCTCGAGGTCCTGGCTCGACCGCTCCCGCGGTCCCCCGTGGAGGTAGGGCACCATCAGGCTGCGGATGGTGGAATCATCGCTCGCCATTTCAGGCAGTTCGAGCACGCGTGCCATCGGCTGTCTGCTCTCGGCCGCAGCGCGAAGACGTCGCCAGGCTGAATTTCCGCTCACCGCCACGAGTCGGAAGTGTTCGCGCTCGAGAAGCTCTACCGCCTCCTTTTCCGAAGGGGTGATGATCGGCATGTACCGGAACGAACGTGCGACTTCGGCCGGACCGCGCGCGGCATTTTCCCCGGCAACGATGAGGACCTGGTTGGGCATGCGGACCGCGATCATGCTACCAGATCGAGTAGAAGGAGCAGCCGGACTGGAGCGTGAGGAGTGGACTACTCCTTCTTCCTTCGAGCCCACCCTTCGATATTTTTCTGGGGAGTGCGACTCAGAGCGAGCGCCTCGTCGGGAACGTTCTTCGTGATCGTCGATCCGGCGCCGACGTAGGCTCCGCGGCCCACGGTAACCGGCGCGACGAGTTGCGAGTCGGAACCGATGAAGGCACCTTCGCCGATCATCGTCTTGTGCTTCCGGACGCCGTCGTAGTTGCAGGTGATCGTCCCGGCGCCGATGTTCGCGCCTGCCCCGACTTCCGCGTCTCCGATGTACGAGAGATGGGACGCCTTTGCTCCCTCGCCGAAAACAGCCTTCTTCGTCTCGACGAAGTTACCGACCTTCACGTTTCTACCCAGATGGGTTCCGGGGCGCAGGTGCGCGTATGGCCCGACGGAGGCGCCGGATTCGATCACCGCATCTTCGGCGACTGTTCCGCTCTTGATGTGGACGTCGTCTCCGACGGTGACGTTCACCAGATGGGTGCCCGGCTCGATGACACATCCGCTACCGATCCGCGTTGAGCCCTCGATCGTGACGAAAGGGTAGACGACGCTGTCGGCTCCAATCGTGACACTCGAGTCGATGACGACCGTCGATGGATTGCGGAAGGTGACCCCTGCGGTCATCAGTGCGTCGACGACGCGACGCTGAATCTCGGCCTCGACCTGCGCGAGCTCCGCGCGTGAGTTGACTCCGAGAGCCTCGATCGGGTCGTCTACGAGCAGGGCACCAACGCCTTGACCTGAATCACGGAGTGTCGCGACGAGATCCGTCAGGTAGTACTCCCCCTGCGCGTTGCTGTTCGAAAGGCCCTCGAGATGATCGAGCAGATGGTCGCCCTGAAACAGATAGACCCCGGCGTTCACTTCATCGATCTGACGTTCGTCCGGGCTGGCATCTTTCGCTTCGACGATCCTCAGCACGGCGCCCGATTCGTCTCTCACGATCCGGCCGTACATTGCCGGATCGTGCAGGCGCATCGTCATCAGTGTGAGCGAGTTTCCAGCGGCGCGGTGCAGGTCGAGCAGCTTCTCGAGCGTGGACGCCCGGGTGAGCGGCACGTCTCCCGAAAGGATCAGGACCTGCCGTCCGGCTAGTCCTTCCCGGCCGAGCTGAGCTGCTGCCTGGAGAACCGCATGGCCGGTGCCGAGCGGCTGTTCCTGAATCGCGTAGCGAGCCCGCTCTCCGACCCGTTGCTGAACCGCTTCCCGCTGATGGCCGATCACCATCACCGGCGGGTGCGGCGAGAGACCCGACGCGAGATCGAGTACGTACTCGACGATCGGCCGGCCGCAGGCCGGGTGGAGAATCTTGATGGTTGAGGACTTCATCCGCGTGCCGAGGCCCGCGGCCAGGATGATGACTTCGAGTTGTTCGTTCATCGTCTCATTCGTTCCAGTGTGCGGCCGTAGCGGTCGTAAAGCTGAAAGATGGTCGCCGCAAGCGCCGCGGAGTCGTGCCTCACGTAGTCAGCCTCTGCAATGATGTCGCCGAAAAAGGGAGTGACGCCCAGCTGGCGGATCTCCTCGACGTCGAGCTCCACCGGAAACTGGTTGAGCGCGGCATACGTCTCCAGCAGGGCCGGTGAAGGTCGCCGCCCGTTCACGATCATCACGTCCACCACCAGCCCGGCATGCTCGATGATGGTCCGGAGATGGTCCTGTGCCGTGAAATCGTCGGTCTCGTTCGGTTGCGTCATGACGTTACAGATGTAGACGCGAAGTGCTTTCGCGGACCGCAGAGCCTCCGCAACCGGCTCGATGAGCACGTTGGGGAGGATCGAGGTGTAAAGCGAGCCCGGGCCGATGATGATCAGGTCGGCGGCGGCGAGAGCGGCCAGCGCTCCAGCCGTCGGCTCGGCATCTGCGGGCTCGATCGTGAGGCGGCGGATCGGCGCATGACGTGCGCCGATCGACGGTTCCTCGCCGATGTGCGAGCCGCTGATCTCGACCTCGCCCACGAGCTCCGATCCGTCTTCGAGTAAGGCGCGAAGACGGACGTCGCTCAGGGTCGACGGGTAGATCTCGCCTCGTATCGCCAGAACCTCCGAAGCCGCGAGAATCGCATTATCGAAGCTGCCGGTGATGTCGGTCATCGCCTTGAGCAGGAGGTTGCCGAGGGAATGCCCCTTGAGCGCCGAATCGGTATCGAAGCGGTAGGAGAAGATGCGAGAGAGCAGTTGCTCCTCTTCTGCGAGCGCCACGATGCAGTTCCGGATGTCCCCAGGCGGCAGCATGCCGAACTCCTTGCGGAGTACTCCGGAGCTGCCTCCCTCGTCGGTCACGGTGACGATCGCTCCGAGCGCACCGACCGACCAGGCGCCATCGGCGTCGACGTAGGTCTTCAGGCCGCGGAGCAGAGTCGAAAGTCCGGTCCCTCCGCCGATCGCTACGATATTCAGGCCGGAAGCATGCATCCGAGCTCGATTCTATCGTCCGGACGGAGCGGGCACCTACGAGACCGCTCCAGCGACGGCATCAGATCCGATCCCGCACGAGTCGTTCGACGTGATGGCGGAGTGGCTCGAGCAGCGTGTAGTGCGACGTGATTCGGCTCTGACGCTCCCGCTCCCCTTCGAAGAGCTCGTGCATCGTCACGCGTCGCTCTTCATACCATTCGTCGGAAACCTCCCCATGATTACGCTTCTCTTCGAGCACCTGCATGATGTGCGCGCGGTCGATGATCTCGGGATGGTGGTTCATCGCGAGAAAGCGGGGCATGATGCCGTTGCTGTCTCGCGCCAGCTCGAGCATCGTCATCGCGACCCCTTCCGCCTCGAATGCCACCGGAATGCTTTTTCCCTGCGACTCGAGAACCAGGTCGAACAGGCGATTGTCCAGAACGCGGAAGTGGTGGTGGTCTGGAAGCTCGCTCGCGAACTGACGGAACCACGGATGCTCGAGCGCCTCGCGGGACAGCCTGTTCAGCGGCATCCCCTTGCTCTTCTCCTCGCGGAGCACGGGACTCGCGACGCCGGCCCACCGGCAAACGAGCCCGAACGTGTGGCAGATCGCAAGCATCGCGGCCGATTCACTGGCGAGAATGTCGTCGAACAGCCTGAAGAGAGGCGCCTCCCATTCCGCCGACTCCGCTACCCCCTGGGACCAGTGGCGGACGCCGTCGTTGAGTCGCGGGTCGAGGTGGCCGGGACCACCTGTTCCGAGGTAGAGGCTGAAGCGGCCGTTGGGTGATTCGGGGATCATCGCCGCGCGGCGTACGTCATAGGAAAGAACCCGGACCTTCAAGCCGCGAGGTTCGAGCGTGCCGCGCAGAGTCTCGGCAGCATCGAGGATAGTGTGAACCATCGCGTCATGACCGATGTTCGGCCACGCGTGATTCATGTCCAGCAGGGCTACGTCGATTCGCTGTGAGTCCGCGGGTGGCACCGAGTCCTCGAGCCGGACATACTCGAAGAAAGACTGCGGCTCGTGGATGTCGTACCGAAGCCGTCTGGTTGCAGCCTCCGTCCGCTCCTCTGTGATCGTGTTGGTCATCGCATCAGGTCGGAGGCAACGCCCCCTGGTTGCAGGAGGCGAATTGCGCGCCAATTCCGGTCACAGCACGCCCTGTTCGGTTTCGCTCACGATGTAGTCGACGACATCCCTGAGGTCGTTCGTTCGTCCGTACACTTCGAGCTGCCGGTCGGCGCCGGTTCCCCGCTTCAGGATCTCCCGGGCGTAGTAGACCTCTTCCCGTGAGCCGAGCTCGTCCACGACGTCGTCGACGAAGGCCAGAAGTTCATCGAGCAGCGCCGTGAACGGCACCTCTTCGCGAATCCCGAAGTCGATCAGATTGCCGCCTGTCCCGAACCGGGCCGCGCGCGCCTTGTTCTCGTTCAGCAGTGAGCGCCGGTACATCCGCCAGCCCATGTTCTGGCGGTAGATCCTGTACAGCTTGACCGTGATCGCCTGAAAGAGGGCTGCGAAGCAGATCGTCTCGTCGATCCGCATCGGCACGTCGCAGATGCGGTATTCGAGCGTCGGGAAGAACGGATGCGGACGCACGTCCCACCAGATCTTCTTTGCGTTGTCGATGCAGTTCGTCCGGATCAGCGTCCCGACGTACTCCTCGTACTCGCTCCAGCCCCTGAAGTAGTCGGGGATCCCTGTTCGCGGAAAGCGCTCGAAGACTTTGGCGCGGTAGCTCTTCCATCCGGTATTCGTTCCACACCAGAAGGGCGAATTGACCGAGAGCGCGAAAACGTGGGGCAGGAAGTATCGCGCCGCGTTCATGATCTGCAGGCGCGTCTCGTTGTCCTCGATCGCCACGTGCACATGCAGTCCAAAGATCAGATTCGCACGCGCGACATTCTGAAGCTCGTGGAGAATCTGGTCGTAGCGCGCGTGTGAGGTCATCGGGACGTTGGCCCAGTGCGAGATCGGATGGGTCCCGGACGCGGCGACCCGCATTCCATTCTCCCGCGCCAGATTGATGATCTCGCGACGCAGTCGGGTGATCTCGCGGCGTGCCTCTCTGATGTCGCGACAGATCGGCGTTCCAATCTCGATCACCGGGTCGTGCATCTCCCGCTTGATCTCGTCCTTCAGCCGCTTCTCACCCTCCGCGAACATCTCGTGGATGTGAGACTTCAGCTCGCGAGTCTCGGGGTCAATGACCTGAAACTCTTCCTCGATCCCGAGTGTGAATGAAGGTTCTGAAGGCATGCGTGAAGAATACGGCAGATGCTCTACGTTTGTTGTCTATTGTCGAGAGGCCGCGATACGGCAGCGTCCCGTCATACAGGCTCCCCGATGTCTTTGACGGGGTTCATGATCGTCGGCCAGTTGCCGGTGAGCTCGAACTTCTTCTCGCCGCGAACAGCTTCGATGAGGAACTCGGCCATGTTCGTGACCACCCACTCGAAGTTGTCGTCGCCGACCGAGTTGCGGTCCGCGTCGGGAGCGCAGTTCATGAAGTCGATCGCGTACGGAATGCCGTCGCGCACGGCGAATTCGACGGTGTTCATGTCGTAGCCGAGCCCTTCGCACAAAGCGAGTGCGTCACGATGGATCCTCGCTTCGAAGGCCGGATCCATCGGCGGAGGGTTCTTGACGTACCGCTCGAAGAAACTGACACGCGGGTCGTACGCCATGATGCGCACCCGGCTGCGCCCGAGGACGTAGCAGCGATAGTACGTCTCGAACTCGATCGCCTCCTGCGCCATCATCGTGAGGTCGCGCGTCTGATCGTACGCAGAAAGAAACTCCTGCGGATCGTGGACCTTGTAGACGTCCTTCCAGCCGCCACCATAGGCAGGCTTCATGAAAATAGGCCAGCCGAGATAGTTGAAGACCTGATCCCAGTCGACCCATTTGAGATTGCGGAACGATTTCGCCTCGGTGTTCGGTGGATGCTGTTTGTGAGGGAGGAGGATCGTCTTCGGAACCGCGACACCGGCAGCCTTGGCGACCAGATTGTCGAAGAACTTATCGTCAGCCGACCACCAGATCGGGTTGTTCACGACCCGGACGCCCGAGGCAGCAGCACACTTGAGCCAGGTGCGATAGAACGGGACCTCGTGGCTGATCCGATCGAGTACGAGGTCGTAGGCGAACACTCCGTCATCCTTCAGAAACGAGATCTCGACAGCGCTCGCCTCGACGTCGTCTCCTCCCTGCTGATTGATGGTGTCGATGAGTGCCCAGGGAAAGGTGTCTTCCATGCCGAACAGCACGCCAATCCGTTTCTTACGCATTCAGTTGTTCTCCGATTGAAGTGAGTGGATCGTATAGAATCGCCGGGCTGGCGCAAAGTGGAGTCATTAATCATCACTCTAAATGTGATGGTTAAAGCCATCGAGTTTCAGGCAAGGCAAATATGCATCGCGATTATGTAAGCTGGTGGAGCCCTTCGCTTCAGAAGCAGATGGAGCTGCTCTGGTTCGGCAAGTTTGGCCGGCCGGTCATCCTCTTTCCCACTTCCGCCGGCCGCTTCTACGAGAACGAGGACTTCCACCTCGCCTCCTCGTTAGCTGACAAGGTCGATGCAGGCGAGATTCAGCTCCTCCTCCCCGACACCGTGAACGAGGAGAGCTGGTACAACAAGGGCGTTCATCCTGCCGTCCGCGTAGCGCGACATGTGCAGTACGACGCCTACCTCCGCCACGAGCTCGTGCCTTACATTCACAACCGCGCGCACAGGGGTGACCTGATCGTCTACGGCGCCAGCTTCGGGGCATACCACGCCGCGAATTTCGCCGCCCGTTATCCCGACATCGTCAGTCGCGCGATCTGCTTTTCCGGCGTCTACGACATCCACTCTTTCCTCGATGGCTACTGGGACGACACCTGCTACTTCAACTGCCCGACGGCGTACATCCCCAACATGAACGCCGAGGCGGCCGGTCGGCTCGCGCTCGTGAACTGGATCATCGCCACCGGGGAACATGACTCACTCGTCCAGCAGAATCGCGACTTCTCCACGCTTCTCTGGTCGAGGGGAGTGCCCAATCACCTCGAGATCTGGGGCGGACAGTTCGGCCACGACTGGCCCTGGTGGCGCGAGCATTTGCGTCGTTTCGTCTGAGTTACGGGGGTTTTAACATCATCGAAAGCCGAGGGGGTCGCGCGGCTCGCGCGATCGCCGATGGCGGCTCGCCATCGGTCGCGCTCAGGAGACGATCGACGACCCATTGATGGGTGTCTCGGGAAGGCGATTCACTCATGGGCCGGTCTGCACCTGCAAAGCCCACCGCCGGCCAGAGGCCGGCGGGGATCGCGCGCGGCCGCGCGACCCCCATGGACGCGTCGGCGTCGCGGGCGCTCCACCACCGGCTACCATCCGCCGCGCCTTCAGCGCGCAGACGCCCCAAAAACGCAAAGCGGCGGGCATCCGCCCGCCGCTTAAGAAAAAGTGCGATCTGCCCTACTTCGCGACGGCCGTCGTCTTCGCCATCATCGATCGAAGCGAGCTTGCCGGGATCGATCCCTCGACGAGAACCGCGTTGTTCTTCTTCGAGACGTCGAATCGGCGGAGAACGGTGACCATCTCGGGCGACTTCTCACGCGCCGCAAGACGGAGAGCCGACAGGCCGCCGCGAATGGTGTCCTCGAGGAGTTGCAGCGTCTCGGCATCGCCGGAGAGTCCCACGGCGCCAAGCTTGAGCGAATCGCCTGTGTCGGTCGCCCAGAGAGCAACGGTCGAAACCGTGCGCAGCGCGGCCTGAAGTGCTTCCGCGGGATTGCCACTGCCAGTGCTCAGATTGCCGGCTTTCGTAAGACGCGCAGCGCGCGGGACATCGATGATGACCCACGACGTGGCTGCCGGGTCAATGCGCCCGAGGTCGAGCGCGAGACCGCTACGCTTGACGAATCCCGTGCCGCCGTTTGCCCGGGCTGCAAGAGCCGCGATCACGGCATCTTCAGTCCCCGCCACGGCCAGAGAGGACGATGGGAACGCGACGGCTCCCTTGCGGTCACCTTCCTGGTTCGGGAAGACGATGTATCCCTTCTGCGCGACAGCGCCACGCTGAAGGAGCGCGGCCGACAGTCTTTCCGGATTGAATCGGCCTTCCGCGATGATCAGCACTTCGCTCTCCGACCCGAGAGTCGTTCGCGGAGAAGTAGCCACCACGAGCACGTCGACATCCTCGGCCGGTGACAGTCCCGCGTCGGTCAGAAAGCGGGCCGCCTCGCCGTCGGAGGTCATCCGATCGGTGTGCTGAAAGAGCATCGATGACAACGGACTGCTCCGCAACTCGGCGAGCTTGACCATGCCGACCGTAACGGCGTTGGCCGGCACGAGCGACATCGCGTCGTCTTTTGCGAGGGCAGGGATCGCGATCAACGCGACCGCCATGAGTACGAGTGACCTGCGGAGGAGAGAGTTGGATTTCATGGGATCAGAACTCCTTTCGGCTGAAAAGCCAGGACGCGAGGACGAGACAGACTACGCCGAAAACGGCGGTCGAAACGAACGGTGCGGGGGTGAGAACTTCAAGAACCTGCTCGGGAAGCTCGTCGCCACCGACGAAGGCGACGACCGCCTGACCGAGCTCGGCGGTCTTTGGAAAAATCCAGTAGAGAGTGTCGATCATCCACGCCTGCCACTCTTTCGAGACGGCCGCCGCGATTCTTTCGTGTGCCGCGAGCATCAGTCCGAAAAAAAAGATGCCGTAGGTCGTCATGATCGAGACCGCAGTCGACGACGTGAAGACGCCGACGAGGAACGCGAACGCCAGCAGCACGGCGATGACGAAGAAGATGATCCCGCCGGCCATCAGGAACCGCGGGTTCACGACATGCGTCTTCCAGATGACGATCAGCCAGATCGATCCCATCAGGTAGATCACGTTGCTCCCCGCCAGAATCAGTCCCGCGACGTAGCGGGACATCAGCAGATGAACGCGGGATACGGGGCGGGAGAGGTAGAGATCGATCGTCCCTTTCTCCTGCATCCGCGGCACGAGGTGAGCCGTGGCGAAGACCGCGAGGAACGTGCAGATGAAATAGAGGAAGACCGAGAACCCTGCCTCGAAGCCGAGTACGAGTTTCTCGATGCTGATCTGATCGTTCCCCGACATGTCGACGTCCTTGCCGAACAGCTTCGCTCCGGCCAGTGCGCCGTCCACGATGTCGAGGTTCACCGCCGAGGCAAAGATCAGGATGAAGATCGTGGAGAGGAAAAAATAGGCGAGCAGAGTCCAGCGCGCGGCCGCCTCTCGCATGACGTCTTCGATGTTTGCGGCAAGGGCTCTCACGATTTCACCTCCGACTCCGCGTCGGCTTTGTCGCCGGCTCGGACGAGGTCGACGAACACATCCTCGAGGGTCGAGCGAACGGGAGTCAGCTCACTGAGCACGCTGCCGCGTGCGCGAAGCTGATCTACGAGGACGTTGAGGTGGGTGAGATCCGAGACGGAAAGCACCATGTGCCCGTTGACCCTCTCGACTCCCGCTCCGGTGTCGCGGAACGAAGCGACCAGGCTGTCGTCGAGAGGCTCGACCACCATCTTGTAGGTCGCCGCCCGTCTGGTGAGCTCCTCGACGCTCCCGAACGCTGCAACGCGGCCGTGGCGAAGAACCGCCACGCGATCGCAGGTCATTTCGATCTCCGAGAGCAGGTGCGAGTTGAGCAGGATCGTCGTTCCGCCTTTTGCCTCTTCACGAAGAAGATCGCGAATCTCGCGACGGCCGACCGGATCGACTCCATCGGTCGGCTCGTCCAGAAGCAGGACTTTCGGTTCGTGAATCAGAGCGCAGGCCAGACCGAGCCGCTGTGTCATCCCTTTCGAGAACTTCTTCACCCGTACGTCTGCCCATTGCGACAAACGGACGCGCTCGAGCAGCAGCGGGATACGGCTGCGGATCTTCGCGCTCTCCATTCCCGACATACGCCCGAAGATCGAAAGCGCCTGTCGCGCCGTCAGGTAGTTCGGAATCTTGTGACCCTCGGGGAGGTATCCAACATGCCGTCGCGACTCAGGGTCGCCGACCGGGAGGCCACAAACCCTGGCTGACCCCTCGCTTGCCCGAGTCAGTCCGAGGAGGATTTTCACGGTCGTCGTCTTGCCGGCGCCGTTCGGTCCGAGCAGGCCGAACAGCTCGCCTTCACCGACCTGAAAATCGATCCCACCGAGCGCATGAATCCTCGCCTTCCCGAAGGAGGAGCGGTACTGCTTCGCGAGGCCGGAGACCTCGATCATTGTCGCCATCGTGTCAGTGTACGGCGCGCGAGGCAGTAAGGTTGCGGAGGGGCGGATGGGGCCGGGCGTCAAGACCGGGCCAAGACCACCCGCCGACGTTCGCCGCTTTCGCAGTCGCCCGGGATCGCTCAGCGTCGCGGACGGTGGGAGGGAGCGAGGGCGTAGCCGTAATCACCGAGTTGCCGCTCCATGCGATGCAAAGAAACTTCCCCGACAACAGAACGCCCCTCCCTGAG
>DASVLC010000021.1:0-16944 GCA_036385045.1 Thermoanaerobaculia bacterium
GGGCGGTGCCATTCACGTGCATCGCACCGCCCGCCCACCCAGATCCTCACGCTACGCTCAGGATGACAGGGTGTCAATCTCCCGCTTCACCGAGCACCACGCGCTGTTGTACGGGGCTCTCAACCGTTCATGCTCAGAGCGCCTAGTGTCAGAAACCCGGCTACCATCCGAAGCTACGCGGCTGGACGCCGAGTCTTACTTTTCCGCGGCCCCATGCACGATCCGCCATTCGGCGTCTTCGCGTTTCCACCAGTCGGGATCGGCCTTGATCAGTTCGAGCTCTCGTTCGATCTCGACCATATGGGCCCGCTTGTTCCCCTCGAGGTGGATCAGCAGGTAGCGGTCGTTCAGCGGCGCCTCGGCCATCATCTCGCGCAGCTTTCGCTGCATCGTCCGTTCGCGCGAGATGAGGAACTCGGCCGACTCGCGGTACGACATCTCTCCCTCCAGGATTTCGGAGAAGATCATGTCGGAGCCGAGCGTCACGCGAATGCGATCGCCGGCGGTGGCCAGGACCTTCATCTCGATCAGGTCGCGATTGGCACGTTCGTCGGCTGCGAACTGTTTGAAGACCATGGCCGACATCGGATTCGGCAGATTTTCGGCCAGCTTCTGAAAGGTCTTGTAGGCCTCGACCGTGTACTGATACATGAGTGCCAGTTGCTGGTTCGAGAGTCCTGCGGTGGGTGTTTCGACTGCGGTCATGCTTGCTCCTGGTGTGAGGGCATTTTCCCTCACTCGATTTTCGCTACTCTGACGACGACGTCGCCGATCAGTTTCGACTGACAACTGAGCCGGTACGGTGCCTCCAGCTCCTTGTAGGTCTCGTCCGGTGTTGGTGGTGTGAGCCTGTCCCATCCCTCGAGGACTTCGACCCTGCATGTGCCGCAGGCACCATCCCCGCCACAGACCTGGCTGACTCGAACACCAAGCTCTCCTGCGATTGAAAGAAGCGTTCTGCCCGAGGGGAATTCGCCGTCCTTTTCAGCGTCAGCGAAGGTCACGCGCGGCATCGGCGAGTTGGATTGTACTGCAATCGCTGACCGCGGCCGGGCGGCCTTGCGAAGCGTATCCGGATGGTTTCAGGTGACGGCGCGATGAGCCATGTAGGAGCTGCGGACGAGCGGCGCGGCCTCGACGTGATGAAAGCCGAGGGAACGGGCCCGGTCGCCGAGGGCGGCGAACTCTTCCGGCGTGTAGTAGCGCCGGACCGGATGATTCATCTCGGAGGGGGCGAGATACTGGCCCATCGTGAAGATGTCGACGCCCGCGTTTCGGAGGTCGCCGGCTACTTCCATGATCTCGTCCTCGGTCTCTCCAAGACCGAGCATGATGCTCGACTTGGTCAGCAGTCGCTCCGGACGAGACTCGCCTGCCCAGCGGAGGATTTCGAGAGAGCGGGAGTACTTCGCCACCGGTCGCACTGCCGGGTAGAGCCTGGGGACCGTCTCAATGTTGTGAGCGAGCACTTCCGGCCGGGCGTCGATGACCGTCTGGAGTGCCGTGCGGTTTCCTTCCAGGTCGGAGATCAGCACTTCAACCGCGGCGCCGGTTCGCGCCCGCACGGCGGCGATCGTCTTTGCGACGTGAGCCGCTCCACCGTCGGGAAGGTCGTCGCGATTCACCATCGTGATCACGGCGTGCCGCACTCCCATTCGCTCCACCGCCTCTGCGACTCGAGACGGTTCTTCCTGCTCGACCGCGTCAGGAACGCCACGTCCGACCGCACAGAAAGTACAGCGGCGCGTGCAGATCTCGCCCAGCACCATGAACGTGGCGGTGCCCGCTCCCCAGCATTCGAAGATGTTCGGACAACGGGCTTCCTGGCAGACGGTATTCAGGCCGAGATCGTTGATCAGTTTCGAGACGGGAAGCTGCTGGAGATCTCCCGGCACACGTACCCGCAGCCATGCAGGACGGTGGCCTGCGCGTTTGTTCAGGGGAGTGTCGGGATCAGTGCTCATCAGCTCGCCGGAGGTGCTGACTCTTCGCGTGCGAGTCTGCGCTCGAGACGTTCGAGCGCCTCACGATCGTCGGCCCAGCGAATCCTTTCATATGCTTCAGCGAAGGTAAACCAGCTGCATGCATCGTGCTCGAGCGGATCGACCCGGATCGGGAGCCGCGAGTCGAGCCTTGACCCGAAGCAGACCTCGCTTGCGATGATCGGAGAGGGATAGCGAGATTCGAGATAGTGCGATTCGATCAGGAACGACTGGGTCAGCTCCATGTCGAACGGCTGGCCCTGGTGACCGGTCTCCTCGTGGAGCTCGCGGGCCGCCGTTTCAGCGGGTGTTTCGCCATCCTCGATCGATCCGGTAATCGGCTGCCAGAAGTTTCCACGATCCGGACGGCGGTGAAGAAGCAGTACCCGGTCGCGATCATGCACGAGGACCTTGACCAGCCTGATGGTTTCGCTCCGCGTCGAGATATCGCGTCCGAATACTGAGGCGAAATTCGCGACGAGACGCTCTTTCACTTCCTCCTGCGTCACCGGCGTACCGGTTTCCTTTTGGATCGACGTGACGCCAGTCCCCTGGAGACCGCAGGGCGTGATGAGATTGAAGTGGTCGAGGTTCGTGCTCACATTCAGAGCCCAGCCATGAGACGTGACCCATCGCGCGATCCGGACTCCAATCGCCGCGATCTTGTTCTCGCCGACCCAGATGCCGCGTCTTCCCTCGATGCGCGTCGCTTCGATTCCGAAGTCGGCGACCGTCCGGATCAGCACTTCTTCGAGGCTGGTCACGTACTTGCGCACGTCGCGGTTGCCCTCTCCGAGGTGAAGGATCGGATATCCGACGACCTGTCCGGGCCCGTGATAGGTGATGTCTCCGCCGCGTGTCGTCTCGAAAAATCGGACCCCCTGGCGGCCGAGCACTTCGGGCGACGCGAGGAGGTTCCCGCGGTCGCCGCCGCGGCCGAGGGTGATGACCGGCGGATGCTCGAGCAGCAGTAACTGGTCGGGGATCTCGTCACGTTGACGCATCTCGACCAGCTTCTGCTGGAGCTTCATCCCGTTCTCATAAGCAACGATATGCAGGCGATGGATTTCGCACGTTCGCACGCGTGAGGCGCAAAGCGACGGAGCAGGCGAGACATTCCCTGCGGTTTCTTCGGGGCGAGGGGAGCGCGCTACTTCGAGAGGTTCGCGCGGAGCCGGCGCGCGCGATCCAGCAGGTCGGGATCGGTGCCGATCTCCAGAACCCTGTCCAGCAACGCAAGGGCTGCGGCGCGGTCGCTTCGATTCGCCTGCGCGACAGCCTCGTTGAAGAGCAGGATCTGACGGTTCAGCGCGGCAAGAGCCTCGAGTTTCGCAGCCTCGGACTCGAGCTCCTGTTTCGCTGCCGCATCGGGAGTGGAGTCCGCAAGCTGACGGAGGAGGGCGGCGGCTTCACTTTCCCGTCCGTCTCGAAGGAGTCGGTTTGCCCGCCTCGTCTCCTCGCGCAGCCTCACGCTGGCCGCGTGGAACCGGACCTGCTCGTCTCGTGCAGTCGCAAAGACGTCGTTGTAGAGCGCCGCGGCTCGCTCCTGGTCCTCGACGCGCAGGTACATCGCATAAAGCGTTAGGGCGAAGGTTCGCCGATGAGGGAGGAGCGCGCGGGCCCGCTCGAGGTGAGGGATGCCCGCCGAGACGTCGTTCTCGATGAGGTAGCTGGTTCCGAGGAACGCGCTCGCCCTGCCATTGTCAGCGTCGAGCTCGAGTGCCGTTTCGGCGAGCTGCCTTGCATGGCGAAAGCGCTCGACGTCTGCATCCGCTGGCTCGAAGAATGAGGCGAACGGTCCCACAGCGCCTCCGAGCAACCACTCGGCCCAGGCGAGATGCACGTAGGGGTCGCGTGGCGCTGCAGCAACCGCATCCTCGAATCGGCCAAGGGTCGCTAGCGAGCGGGCATGGTGTGGATCCTCCTCGAGAGCGGCATGAGCATGGCGAGTCGCTTCGCTCTCCGCACCGGGAACATAGCTGAGGAATCGGCCGAGCTCGAACAGGAGCTCAGGTCTGGCCAGTTCTAAAGGATCGAGAGGCGCGCTCGAGGGAGCCAGACGGGTGAAGCGTACCGGCCGGACGAGCGGTATGAGGCTGCGTGAGAGGGTCTGCGCGCGCTGGGGATTCACGCGGCGGGGGCGCCGCACACTCGCGACGCCTTTCGCCAGATCGTCGATGCCCCGATCGTAGTGCGATCGCAGCGCTCGTTCGACGGTCTCACCATCCTCCAGCGCTGCGAGAAAGGACCAGAACGCCTCATCGTCAATCTGCATCAGCCAGTGAACGGCGGCCCAGCTCTGTGCGTAGAAGTGAGGCGTCGTAGCCTCGGGCGACTCCGCCCGCACCGACAGAACGTCAGCGAACGTGCGCAGTGGTGTGTTCGTCAGGAGGTTGACGTGCTCGTCAACGAGCTGTCCTGCAATCAGTGCATCCCTGTCGAAGGTTGCGTTGCTGAAGTAGACGGCCAGTCCTTCTTCGAGCCAGAGCGGCGGGAGCGTGTCACCTTGTCGCAGCAGGTCATGAATCAACTCGTGCATCGCAGTTCGTGCGAACCCCTGTCTTCCGGCGTCGATGAGCATCACACCGCCATCACGATGGCGAATGTAGATCCCGGTCGCCCGGGTCCTCGGCTCGATCAGCAAGTCCAGGTACGGCTGGATCTCGCGTCGTTTCGCGAAGACGAAGACTGAAGTCGGTACCGTTGATCGCTGGAAACGGCTGCTCGCGCGAGTGAGCGTTGCGGCCAAAGTCTCGAGATCACGGGCGATCTCGATCGTTCGTGACGGCGCGGCACTGCTGATGATCTCGAAGTGGCTGGTACGGACGCGAAACCACGCCTGACCGGCAGCGGGAGGCGTGATCGGCCGTAGCGCGGTACGGATCTTCGTCTCGCCGATGCCGATGGGAACCGGCGGAACGACCGTGTTCTGTGCCGGCATGGCTGTCCCAAGAAGGAGAGCCACCGCGAGACAGGTGCGCCGCATGGGATGCACAACCGGGGCAGGGAAGCGCGCAATTTCAGGAGGTCCCCGTGACGCGGTTTTACGCCACTACAGCGCACCAGCGCGGCGCCGAAGCATGCTGCCAGACAGGCAGCCGAGCAATGTCGGGATACCGGCAGTAACAGTTACGAGTACGACGGCAACTGGCCAGAGGTTTGATCCATTGGGCCAGAGCAACGCTAGCGAGTACCCGGCGCATACCCCAACTGAAAATGCCACTCTCGGTGCCCACACGGACGCAAAAAACGTGCGCCCGATCGCGAGACCCAAAAGAAAAAACGCTGCTCCACGCACGACCAATGCAGCAAGTCCCCCTCTTGTGAGATCTGAGATCGTAGAGCCGAGTGCGTGCACCAGGAGAGCACCAGCGACTCCAGCGCCACCGATGATCAACCAGCCCCGTACTGTTCGCCGAAACTGGCGGCGGTTGACGTAAACCTCATTCTCCGAGAGTGGCATTAGCCGTACGGTTGGCACTGCTGTTTCTGCTTAGTAGCCGGATTCGCGACGCAGTCACGATCCATCCTACCCGCCGCTTTTCCTATCGCTCCGGCTTCGCGTTGCCGTGGAAGCCGTTCTGGTCCGGTGCCGCTCCGCGGCACACTGTAATGGACGGGTGACCCGGGGTGCTCCGCTATCGCTGCGCACCCCGGGCTACCATCCGAAGCCGCTACGCGGCTGAACGCTCTCTTACATCGTGAACTGACCTGCCTCGATGATCGACTTCACACGCGCCATGAACTGATCGGCCACGGCGCCGTCGATGAGACGGTGGTCGAAGCTGAGCGAGAAGTAGCACATCGAACGGATGGCGATGAAGTCGCCATCTTTCGTCTCCACGACGACTGGACGTTTCTTGATGCCGCCGACGCCGAGAATGGCGACCTGCGGCTGGTTGATGATCGGCAGTCCGAAGAGGCCACCGTAGACGCCGGGGTTGGTGATGGTGAACGTGCCCCCCTGAACGTCATCGGGGGAGAGCTTTTTGGTGCGCGCGCGCTCGCCGAGGTCGTTGATGGCGCGCGACATACCGAGGATGTTCAACTCGTCGGCGCGCTTGAGGACCGGAACGATGAGTCCCCAGTCGAGTGCGACCGCGATTCCGACGTTGAGGTCGCGGTGGTAGGTGACGTTGTTCTCGTCCATCGACGCGTTGAGCACGGGGAACTCGCGAAGGCCGGCGATGACCGCCTGCACGATGAACGGCATGAAGGTGAGCTTCACGCCGCGCTCGGCGTAGGAGTCCTTGTGCTGGCGGCGCAGTTTGTCGACGGCGGTGAAATCGACTTCGAAGACCGTCGCCACGTGAGCCGAGGTCTGCTTCGACATCACCATGTGCTTCGCGATCTTCTTGCGCATGACCGAGAGCGGCTCGATCCGGACGTTCTCTCCCGGTGCGAACTGCGGTGCTGCTGTCTGCGGCCCACGATCGCTTTTCGCTGAAGCCGCTGCCGGGCGAGCCTGCTCTGCATTGCCTCCTGCCTGCGCCGGTGCCGATGCGGCAGGCCGCGGCTGCTGCAGGAAGTCGAGAATGTCGTTCTTGGTCACACGTCCCGAGATGCCCGTACCTTCGATCTGCGAGATGTCTACGTCATTCTCCTGGGCGATCTTGCGCACGAGAGGCGACGATCTCGTTCGGCGCCTCTCGTCGAGCGACGTGACCTTTTCATCATCGTCGCTCCGGGGTTCCGGCGATGGTGCCGGTTCCGGTGAAGCTGCGGCCTCGGCGGTGGGCGCGGCGGCGGGAGCCTCCTGCGCGACCTCCTGCTTCATCGAGTCGTCGGCTGCCTGCTGCTCCGGCTCGGGTTCGGCCGCGGGTGCTGCAGCTTCCGACTCACCAGCGCCGCCGATTCTCGCGACGACCGCGTTGACAGGGACAGTGTCCCCTTCCTTCGCAAGGATCTCGGTGAGCACGCCGGCGACGGGTGACGGAATCTCTGCGTCGACCTTGTCGGTGGAGATCTCGAGCAGCGGTTCGTCTCTCTCGACCGAGTCGCCGACGTTCTTCAGCCACTTCGAGATCGTCCCTTCTGCGATTGACTCACCCATCTGGGGCATGACTACATCGTGGGCCATCTGTTCCTCTTTTGCGGTCGTCTTATTGGTGCTGTGGTTGAGAGTAAACCGGTTCGGCGCCCGGGCAACGGCTCATCAGTAATCAAGCATTTCCCGCGCCGTTTTGAGCACGCGTGTTTTATCAGGTAATGCTGCTGCCTCCAAAGGAGGTGAATAGGGGGTCGGGACGTCGAGAGCAGCGACACGACGAATCGGCGCGTCCAGATACTCGAATGCCTTCTCGGCGATGCGGGCCGCGAACTCCGCGCCGGCGCCTCCGGTGAGCGGAGCCTCATGCAGAATCATCACGCGATTCGTCTTCGCCACCGAGTCGAGAATCGCCTCTTCATCGAAGGGGAGGATCGAACGGAGATCGATGATCTCGGTCGAGACGCCATCCTTCGCCAGGTCGTCTGCTGCCTCGTCGGCGAGATAGATCATCGCTCCCCAGGTGAGGATCGTCAGGTCCTTCCCGCGGCGCCGCACGTTCGCCTTGCCGATCGGGACGATGTAGTCGTCTTCAGGCAGATCTTCCTTGATCCGGCGGTAGAGGAACTTGTGCTCTATGTAGATCACCGGGTCGTCATCGCGGATCGCAGCCTTCAGCAGCCCCTTCGCGTCGTACGCCGTTCCGGGCGCCACGATCTTGAGGCCCGGGCGGTTCATGAACATCGCCTCCGGATTCAGCGAATGGAATGGGCCGCCGTGGACTCCGCCACCGGCGGGCCCGCGCACCACCAGAGGGCACGGACTGCCGACGCGGTACCGTGAGGTGGCCGAGAAGTTCACCAGCATGTCGTAGGCAACCGTGATGAAGTCGATGAACTGCATCTCGGCGATCGGACGCATGCCCATGAGCGCCGCGCCTGATGCCGCACCGACGATTGCCACCTCGGAGATCGGCGTATCGATGACACGGCCTGGACCGAACTGCTCGATCAGTCCCGCGCTCGTTTTGAAGGCGCCACCGTAGGCACCGACGTCTTCACCGATCAGGAACACACGCTCGTCGCGAGCCATCTCTTCGGCCATCGCGCTGCGAATTGCGTCAATGTAGGTCGTTTCCATATGTCAGATCGAGTGAACCGTAACCGGACTCACTTCTCCCAGTAGCCGTCTCCTGCGAACAATCCCATGGATGCTTCTTCGGGGCGCGGCATGGGCGAGCGCTCTGCTTCATCAGTCGCCGAATCGACTTCGCTTCGGACGCGTGCCTGGATCGCTTCGAAGTCCGTCGCTGAAGCGATGCCGAGCTCAGTCAGCACTCGCTCGAAACGGGGGAGGGGATCCTTCGCCTTCCACTCTTCGAGAATCTCGGGAGCGACGTATGCCTGGTTGTCGTGCTCCGCGTGGCCCTTCATCCGAAACGTCTTCACTTCGAGCAACGTGACGCCTTCGCCACGACGCGCCCGATCGACAGCCAGCTTCGCCGCGCCGTAGACGGCGAGTACGTCATTTCCGTCGACCGTCACTCCCTGACAGCCGAAAGCCTGAGCCTTGTCGGCCAGTGTTTTCACCGCGGTCTGCTTCGAGGTCGGCGTGGAGTAGGCGAACCCGTTGTCTTCGATGACGACTACGAGCGGGAGCTTCTGCACGGTCGCGAAGTTCATCCCCTCGTAGAAGGCACCGGTAGAGGAGCCGCCATCGCCGATGAACGCGAGGCCGACGAGGTTGCGCTTCTGCATCCGGCCGGCAAGCGTGATACCGGCCATGACCGGGATCATGTCTCCGAGCTGGGAGATCTGGCCGATGAAGCCGTCGCGCTCGGGATGCCCGAAGTGAATGTTGAGCTCACGCCCTCGCGTCGGGCTGTCCCCTTTCGCCATGTACTGCTTGACGATGTCGGACGGTTTGGCGCCCGCGACGAGAATCGCTCCCATGTTGCGGATCAGTGGCTGCACGACATCGCCCTGGGCGTAGTCGAGAGCGTATGCGGCGGCAACCGATTCGCCCTCCTGCCCGAGGGACCGATAAAGGCCGCCAATCACCTTCGACTGCCTGAAGAGCGCCGCGAGGCGCTCCTCGAGCGTGCGAGTCAGGCGCATGTAGTAGTCGATCTCGAGCAGTTGCTCTCTCGAGAGACCGTGCGTATTCGTGGATGTCTGTGTGATGGACGTCTCTCCGGTTGTTGGTTGCCGCTGTGTGAGTTGCGGACGATTGAGGCGCCAGAAGGGCGCAACGCTGCCCGGTGATTGCCGGGCAGCGATCAGGACCTAGAAATGGATGGCGTGTCCGCTGGCATCCTCGGCCGCTTCCATCATCGCTTCCGACAGGGTCGGGTGCGAATGGATGGTCTTTGCGATCGACTCGCTGGTGGCCTCCAGCTCGAGTGCGGCGCATGCTTCCGCAATCAGCTCGGTCGCTTTCGGTCCGACGATGTGCACGCCGAGGATTTCGTCGTACTTCGCGTCGATGACGTACTTCACCAGACCATTCGCGTCGCCGACGATCTTCGCCTTGGAGTTTGCGGTGAAGGGGAACTTGCCGATCTTCACCTCGTAGCCACGCTCCTTCGCCTTCTTCTCGGTCAGGCCGACGGATGCAACTTCAGGATCGCTGTAGGTGGCATTCGGAACGTGGTCGTAGTTGATGGGACGCACTTCCTTACCGGCCATATGCTCAACGGCGAGGATGCCCTCGGCAGAGGCGCAGTGGGCGAGAGCCGGCGTCGGGACGATGTCTCCGATCGCATAGATTCCCTGTTCGCCAGTACGCATGAATTCGTCGACCTGCACGAAACCGCGCTCGTCGATCTTGACGGCTGTGTTCTCGAGGCCGCAGTTCTCGGTGACGGGTCGACGGCCTGTGGCGGATAGCACGAGCTCCGTTTCGATCGTCTGCTGTTTTCCTTTGCCGGTCTCGATCGTCGACGTGACGCCGGAGTCGGAGATCTCACACGAGAGCACCTTGGCGCCGGCGAGCACCTCGATTCCCTTCTTCTTGAAGATGCGGGTGAACTCCTTCGCGATCTCCTCGTCCTCGATCGGAAGCAGTTGAGGCATGACCTCCACGATTGTCGTCTTCGTTCCGAAGCGCGAGAAGATCGAAGCGAACTCGGAACCGACGGCGCCGGCACCAATCACGAGCATCGACTTCGGGATCCGATCGAGTACCAGAATGTGGTCGGAGTTGATGATCTTCGTGCCATCTGCCTTGATGTGAGGCAGGTCACGGGGAACGGAGCCCATCGCCAGAAGGATGTTCTTCGTCTGGAGGGTGCTCTTCTCGCCGCCTTCGGCGGTGACTTCGACGACACCCGGCTTGACGACGCGGCCGAAGCCGGTGATGCGTTCGACTTTGTTCTTCTTGAAGAGGAACTCGACGCCCTTGGCGTTCTGGTCGACGACGCCCTGCTTGCGCTTCTGCACGGCGGACCAGTCGATCGTCACGTCGCCGACAGTGATGCCGAAATCCTTCGCCTTCTGGATCTTCTGCCAGATGTCAGCGTTCTCGAGCAGCGCCTTGGTCGGAATGCATCCGCGATGCAGGCAGGTCCCGCCGACGAACGGGTCCTTCTCGACGACTGCGACTTTCAGCCCCAGCTGCCCGGCGCGGATGGCCGCGACGTAACCGCCGGGACCGCTGCCGATGATGACGACATCGTACTGTTGTTCTGCCAAGGGAAACCTCCAAAGTGTGCGCGAGAGGGGAGTTGCAGACGGAAGGATCACTCCCGCGGTCTCCGGGCGCGCAGGTTGTGTTGCGGCGCGCATTATATGCACATGCGAATCGGCGACTTGAAAGGCGAAACCGGGCACGGGCGGGGGGCGAGACGCCCCCGGCGGACGAGGACGTCCGCGGTACGGCAGGCGAGGACGCCTGCGCTACAGGAACCGAGGAACCTGGGAACTCGAGACTTGTCGCCCCTCTCCCCGCGATTCTAGCGGGGAGAGGGTGGCCGAAGGCCGGGTGAGGGGCTGCGCCACGGTCGATACACGAGCAAGCTGCCTGTCGAGTTGAGGCGTGATGGTGGCCGCGCGATCGAGTGCGCCATCCGAGCCCGAGCCCGCCTTCTGACTCACAAAATCAGCGCCTACCGATACTTGTTCCCACCGGTATTGAACACGACGACGATCTCATCGTCCCCGACTGCGCCCTTCGCGCGCAGTTCTCCGAGCGCCAGCCAGGCGGCGCCTGTTTCAGGGCCGGCGTCGATTCCTTCGGCTCGACGCAGGTCCGCGGCGGCCGGTTCGATGCGCGCCTCATCGACAGCGATCGCACCGCCACCGGAGTCACGCAATGCCTGCAGCATGAGGCGGTCTCCCACCGCACGAGGCACTCGCAGACCCCAGGCGCTCGTCTCCGGCTCCTCCCACTCGGGAGCCGTTTCGAGGCCCTGCTCGAATGCTCGGACGATCGGCGCGCAGCCGTTCGATTGAACGGAAAACATCCGCGGACGCTCGGGACCGATCCAGCCGAGGCGCTCCATTTCGGCGAACGCCTTCCACATGCCGATCAGGCCGGTCCCTCCGCCGGTGGGGTAGAGGATGACGTCGGGCAGGCGGCCGAGGTCTGCGAGGAGCTCATAGCCCATGATCTTTTTGCCCTCGACCCGGTACGGCTCCTTCAGGGTCGAGAGGTCGAAGCCTCCGCGTTCTGCGATGAATTGCTGCACGCGGCGCGCGGCGTCGGTGATTACCCCCTCGACGAGCTCCACGGTCGCGCCATAGCCGTGGCATTCGTCGACGATCGAGGCGGGTGTGTCGCGAGGCATCGCGACGAATACCGGAACGCCGGCGCGCGCGCCATAAGCGGCGAGCGCGGCGCCGGCATTTCCGGCAGTCGGCGCTGCGAGGGCGCGCGCGCCGAGCGAGATCGCCATCGTCACGGCTGCCGACATTCCGCGCGACTTGAAGGATCGCGTCGGATTCTTCGACTCATCCTTGAAATGGACCCCCGATACGCTTCGTGAGGCGATCAGCGGAGTCAATCCCTCGCCGAGCGTGACGATGTCGGCCTCGCGTGTTGCAGGAAGCACGTCGAAGTACTTCCACATGTCGCTGCGATTCCGCAGCGTGGGGGCCGCGGCCCAAGCGTAATGCACGAGGATCGGTGCGTTGCAGTCTGGACAGAGATTGTGCAACTGCTCGAGTGGCGCCCGCCAGGAGCAGCGTGAACAGCGAAGTTCTCTCATCAAAATGAATCGCCCGCGGAGATCCGCGGGCGATGACCTTTCAACCGACTGCAGAACGTTTACGGCTTTTCGGCGGCCTCGAACTGCGCATCGAGCTGCTGCATCGATTTCTGGACGTCGCCTTCGTTGGTCTCGAACTTGGACAGTTCGTGAGCGTAGGCGTTGAGTGCGTTCTCGTACTTCGAGAGGAGCTGGCGGTTGTAGACGGTTGCAGGCTCCACCTCCTGCTGCTGCGCCATCTCACCACGCGACTTGTCGTAGCTCGCCATCATCTCGGCATACATCTTCTTCATGTTTTCGTCGGTGGCTCCCTCGTAGGCCTTCTTGACCTCGAGGTATGCCTTGTCGAAGTTCGCCGAGATCGACTCGTTGAACTTCTCGGCCATCACGGCCGTGGAGGCAGCCAGGATCTGTCCCTTGACCCAGAGATACTCCTGCGAGTTGTAGCCGAGGTCCTTGGATGCCCGGATGTCCGCGGTGAAGAGATCGGCTGCCGAGCCGAGCGCTTTGAATCCGTCCATCAGACCGGCGATCGACTTCTCTTTCTTTTCGGCGTTCTCTGCATGCTGCTTGAGCTGATCTTTTGCAACCTGGGCGATCTTCTTTTCATGCTCGCGGACCTTGAGGTACATCTGAATCTGCGCGTCGGTGAGACGTCCATCCGCAGGCGGCGAGTACTTATCGTCGGCGACCTCTTTCATCAGGTCCGTGGTACCGCGAGTCTGCAGGTCTTTCGCGATCGAGACTTTGTCGGCGAGTTCTTTGGCCTTACAGCCTGTCAACGCGAGGGCACAGCAAAGGAGTAGAGCTAGGGAACGGGGCATGGTGTTTTGATCCTCCGGGTAGATTGAGGCCATTGTAAACAACCGAAGAGCGAGGCGCGATCGATCGTACCGGACTCAGGGGCACATTCAGAGCTGGATCTCTGCGTCGACACGCGCCCGAAGCTGATCGAGCTCCTGCAGCAGCGTCTGGAGTGCGCTCTGCTTGATCTCGAGCTTGCGTGTCAGCGATGCGATCTGCGCCTCGAGCTCGTTGATACGGCTATCGTCGAACACGATCGGTATTTCGGGCGCCAGATCGGCCTCGACGGCGCTCGCGAGGGCCGGCTCTTCAATCAATTCATCGGCAGCCAGTTCTTCGATGTCGTCGAATGCATCGATGTCCGGCACGCGGACAGAACCGCCGATCGTCTCCGGACGGGTGCGTCCTTCAGCCAGCAACTGCTCGAGCGACACTTCCTCGGCGCCTTCATAGTCCGACTCCTCCGCCGGGGTGAACGGGGTGGAATCGCCGAAAGTGCTGACCACCGGCTCCTCCGCCGAGCTCGAAGGTTCTTCGGAGGAGATTGGGGCCGGGACCACTTCGCGCTCGCGGGCTCTCTTGAGCGGTTCGGTCTTTCCCCCT
This sequence comes from Thermoanaerobaculia bacterium, assembly GCA_036385045.1. GTDB lineage: Bacteria > Acidobacteriota > Thermoanaerobaculia > Gp7-AA8 > Gp7-AA8 > QHVT01. The sequence goes on from DASVLC010000021.1 coordinate 13,583, forward strand.
TTGAGGCGGGTGAAGAGATGCTTTGCGGTGATCTTGGAGATGAGCTTGAAGGTCTCCATCACCCCGTCGCCGCGAACCGCGGAGGCTTCGGCGTAAGGGTAGCCCTCGAGTCCGAGCGCCTCCTGAAGTTCCTCGACCGGCAGGATGCCCGGCAGATCGCGCTTGTTGAACTGCACGACGATCGGAGTGTCATTCGGATCGAGTTGATTCTCTTCGAGGTTCTCGAGAAGGTTTGCGAAGCTCTCGCGGGTCGCCTCGACCATCGCCGCCTGGGAATCGGCTACGAACACGACCGCATCGGCTCCCTTGAGAACCAGCTTCCGGGTCTCGTTGTAGAAGACCTGACCTGGGACCGTGTAGAGCTGGATCTTGAGGTTGAAGGGGCCGACTTTTCCGATATCGACGGGAAGCAGGTCGAAGAAGAGTGTCCGGTCGGTCTTGGTGGCGAGCGACAGCATCTTCCCTTTCGATTTTGGATCGAGTTTGTCGAAGATGACCATCAGATTCGTGGTCTTGCCGCAGAGGCCGGGACCGTAATAGACGATCTTCGCCGTCATCTCGCGGGTGGCGTGGTTGAACAGAACCATAGAACGTAGTCTCCGGACGTGAGCTGGAAGTATCGCACAGGAACGGGGGCGGACCAGCCACGCTCGGGCAGGAGGGACGATCTACAATGAATCGCCGTGGATGACGACGAGCCGATCGAGATTCCGATCACCGACGTGTTTGACCTTCACTTCTTCCGTCCAGCCGAGATCAGGGATGTCGCCAGCGAGTATCTTCACGAGGCCCACCGTCTCGGCTTCGAGCAGGTGCGGCTGATTCACGGTCGCGGAATCGGGGTTCAGCGCGAGCGGATCCGGTCACTCCTCTCGTCACTCGATTTCGTGCTCGAGTTCCACGATGCCGACCCTTCGGGTGGAGGGTGGGGCTCGACGGTGGTATTACTGAAACGGCGGTGAGCAGGTTGCGGGCAGACGGTTGCTCGTGATTTCCTGCGCCGCGTCGGATTCGGCGCGTCTCGCGCGCCGACTGAACGAGGAAAAGGCAGGCTATTTCATTGTCTGGCTTTGATTTCGCTATCGAAGGAACGTACATGTCGACGCTTTACGACGAGCTCAGCAGAGTCACCACCTACGACTACAGCAGAGAAGAAGTCAAAGAGTTCGAGGCGCTGCACGAGGAGATCCGCGCTCTGAAAAAAGAGCGGAATGCGGTCATCGTCGCGCACAACTACTACCGGCCGGAGATCCTGAAGGTCGCCGATTTCGTCGGTGACTCGCTCGAGCTCGCGCTGATGGCTTCGAAGGTGAAGGAGGCCGACGTCATCGAGTTCGCCGGGGTTCACTTCATGGCGGAGACGGCGAAGATCGTCAATCCGTCGAAGACAGTCCTGCTGCCCAACATGATGGCCGGCTGTCAGCTCGCCGATGCGGCCCCTGCCGAAGATCTGGCGGCGCGCATCGAGGAACTGAAGAAGGAGTACCCCGACCTCGGCGTAGTCAGCTACGTCAATACGACCGCCGCGGTAAAGGCGCTGTCCGACATCATCGTCACCTCCGCGAATGCTGCGAAGGTCGTCCGGACCCTGCCGAATCAGACCATTCTGTTCGTTCCCGACCGCAACCTCGCGAATCACGTCGCCGAGCAGGTGCCGGAGAAGAAGATCATTCCGTGGGACGGCTACTGCTACGTGCATCAGCAGATCACCCCCGAGGAGATCAACCGAATCCGGCAGGACGATCCCGAACTGGAGATCCTCGTTCACCCTGAGTGCCGGCCCGACGTGGCAACGCTGGCCGATGCCGTGCTCTCGACCTCCGGCATGGTGCGCTATGCGAAGGAACGTCCCGGGTCCCGCTTCCTGGTCGTCACCGAGTGCGGGCTGTCCGACCGGCTGGCGATGGAGGTTCCGGACAAGACGTTCGTGAAGGGCTGCAAGCTCTGCGCGTTCATGAAGGTGTCGACGCTGGAGGATGTTCGCGATTCGCTCCGGTACATGCGCTACGAGATCGAGGTGCCGGAAGAGATCCGCGTCCCGGCCGAGCGCGCGCTTCGCAGAATGTTCGAGGCAACGGAGTGAAGAGAGGGACGTTGCCGGAGTGATGAATCGAGGGATCCTCTTTCTGAATCCCCGCTCCGGAACGTCTGAGCAGACGGACCAGGAGGCGCTGCGGGCGCTCGCGGTCGAGCATGGGCTGCGCGTCGTCGAGATCGTGCCGGGTGTCGATGTCGGCGCCCTCGTGCGCCAGTCCCTCGAGGCCCGGGCGACGGCAATCGTCGTCGCCGGTGGCGACGGCAGCGTGCATCACGTCGCGCAATCGCTGGTCAACACGGAAGGGGTGCTCGGAATCGTGCCTGCCGGGACGATCAATCATCTCGCGCACGATCTGGGGCTCCCGGTAGGGGACTGGCGTGCGGCGTTCGAGATCGCCGTCGGCGGGGAGATCACTCAGATCGACGTTGGGCGCGCGGGTACCGTCTACTTCCTCAACAGCGTGATGCTCGGGATGTATCCGACGATCAGCGAGTACCGCGAGCGATTCCGCTCGATGCACAGCCGCTGGCGCGCCTACCTCAAGGCAACTCGCCTGGCGCTGCGGCAGTTTCCTCACGTCACGCTCGTACTCGAGCTCGACGGGAGGGTAGAGACCCTGCGCACACAGATGTTCGTCGTCTCGACGAACGCGTACGACCTCTCCCAGCCGGGCCTCATCTCGCCGAAGACCAGCTTCCACGAAGGTCGCCTGGCTATCTACTCGCTCTCGTTCATGAGCCGCCTGCAGTTCATCAGGGCCGCCGCAAAGTACCTGCGGGGACGTCTGACCGATGTCCCTGGATTCCGAAGCATCAGGACGACGCAGATACGGGTGGACACCGGCAAGCGACGCCTCAGGGTTGCTCTGGACGGCGAGATCATCGATGTCGCAACACCTCTCGATATCGTCTCGGTCCCGAGCTCGCTGCTCGTCCGCACACCACGCGAACCGAGCATTGCCCCCGTCTGAACAGTCGCTCCGCCGTTCGTAGCGCGGGCGTCCCCGCCCGCCGTACCGCGGGCGTCCTCGCCCGCCAGGGACCCAGCACGCGAAGACTCGCAGAGAACACCCCCCCTGTCATCCTGAGGCAGGGACGGCGCGGCGCCGCGACTGATAGAAAGAAACGCGAGCCGGTCGTGCGCGAAGGCGCACGGGGTTTTGTAGCGCGGGCGTCCTCGCCTGCCGTATCGCGGACGTCCTCGTCCGCACGGGGCGTCTCGCCCCCCGCACCCGCAACTTGCACGTGAGTGGCCGATGGCACAGCCCCTCACCCGGCCCTTCGGCTTCGCTCAGGGCCACCCTCTCCCCGCTAGAATCGCGGGG